>JAXHST010000036.1:0-2877 GCA_034190325.1 Thermoplasmatota archaeon | reverse complement strand
GCTGATGGCGGAAACATTCTTACCTGCTATGGCCAGCATGACGCCAGGGGGTGCAAGCGTTGCAGGCACTCCTATTCAGGGATTGAATGTAAAACCTCTGGATCTGGATTTTTATAATAATGTGTTTTATTGGGCTGTGATCATTCAAGCAATAGGCGGAGGCATAATTGGAGGGGTCATGTACGATGCTTCTATGGTCAGCGGTATGAGGCATGCATTCATAATGTGCCTGGTCGCCTATCTATTTTTCAGAGGTCTGGTGTTTGGCGTTACAAACTTAATACCCGCGCTGCCGATGATGATCCTGCTGATCTTCACATTTTTTATAGCGCTGTTTCCTTCAATGACTGAGACTAAAGCTTGATGAGCCTGTAGTCTCTTTCGCCGAGTCCTATCTCTTCACCATACTCAAGCTGTCTCTCACCAGCCTTTAGAAACTCCGCCCCCTCTTCAACAGCTAGGTCCAGAGAGCACTGATCTATGCTAACAGCATCCTTTGAAGCCAGTATGCCTATATCCGTAACAGCGCTCTTTCCAGCCCATGGCGCGCAATCGCATCTTGGCGTTATGTCTCTCACCACGTTTACAAACCCTATATGCTCACCAAAGTGCTTTTTTATTGCATAGGCAAACTCAGCTATCCTCTCCTGAAGCTCAGTCTCATTTGCTGGCTCAACATCTATAGCATCATGCGGGCAGAAGGCAACGCATTCTCCGCACCCTATGCATGTCGATAGGTCTATGCGTGCAACATCCTCCACTGTTATAGCACCACTGGGGCACCACTCTTCGCACACACCATCTGCCTCACACCTCTCTTCGTTGACCCTGGGCTTTATCACCGCATGAAGCATCTGCTTGCCACTCCTGCTGGCCATGCCCATGCCAATGTTTTTTATAGCTCCACCAAAGCCTGCGGAGTCATGCCCTTTGAAGTGGCTCAGTGCCAGCATGGAGTCGCAATGTTTGTATGCAAGGCCTATCCTTGCTTTATCAAAGTGCTTTAGCCCCAGATCTATCTCAAAGTAGTCTCTACCACTTATTCCATCTCCTATTATCACAGGCACGCCTGTGGTCGCAAAAGAAAAACCATTCTTTATAGCGCACTCCATGTGCTCTATCGCATTCTGCCTTTTGCCTCTATATAGCGTGTTGCAGTCAGTCAAAAAAGGAAGCCCTTTCTCTTTTGTCAAAAGAGAGAAGAATCCAGCTATCTCAGGATTTATGTGGTTCAGATTTCCATATTCCCCAAAATGTATCTTTATGGCTATATTACCGAAAAGATTGTAATCAGCCGCATTGTAAAGCTTTTCAAGGTCATCAAAGAGCTTTTCTTCAGCCCCCCTCTCCCTGAAATCAAGAAAAAATACCTCTGTCATGTATCTATGCCAGGGCCTCTACAGCCCCAATTATGTTCCATATTGCGGTTCTTGCGTGCAACGGAACATTAGGATCGTTGGCCAGGTTATCCAGGATCTCAAGAGCATCCGCTTTCTTGAGGTCTATCGGTCTGCTTTCATCCTGCAGGATCTTTCTTATTTCATCTGCGGCTCTTTTCACATTTCTGGGCAAGGAATAATCCTGTGCTATTGAATTTAGAAATGTCTCTAGTTCCATTACCGTTGTCATTATTACCACCTTTTAATGTAAAGGATTCTGAGTTGAAAAGGATTTCTATTCTGTTTATATAGGATCTGGAATGTAAGATAAGTAAATAATTATTTGAGGAAGCATATTTATTATTTCTATGGAGCTCAGAGGCATGGCTTTTGTGGACGGAGGGTTTGAGGACTGCAGGATAGTTATAGAGAATGGAAAAATAGAGAGAGTGGAGAAGAACATTGGAGAAAGGAATGTTAAAGGTTTTATTCTGCCTGCTGGCATCGATATCCATGCGCACTTCAGGGATCCTGGTTATATTTATAAAGAGGATTTTTACTCAGGTTCGGTGGCGGCAGCCTTCGGAGGGATATCCTGTGTGGGTGATATGCCAAACACAGAGCCGAGAGTAAAGAATAGGGAAGCACTTGAGGAAAAAAAGGACATAGCCAGAGCGAAGAGTGTGGTTGATTTTTTCTTATATGCGCAGGCAGGGAAGAGCTGTGATAAAAAGCTTGAGGTCAAAGCCTACAAGCTGTACACATATGAGGATAACCCCATGGAGGCTAGCGGCATAGACAAAACCGTGAGCTTTCACTGTGAGAAAAAAGAGCTGTTTGATCATGACTTTGATAGACCAAGGGATCTCTCAGAGCATGCGAGATACAGAAATGAGAGGAGTGAGGTCAAAGCTGTGGAAGAAGTAAATAGTGTCAAAGTGAAGAAGCACTTTGCGCACATGTCCTCTATGAGAGCTCTCAGGTTGGCTGACGGCACAAAAGAGATCACGCCGCACCATATGCTTTTCAACTATGAGCATATGGATAAGAGGGACGCTCGATTCAAGGTTAATCCTCCTATAAGAAATAACGGCAGAGATCTTCTCAGAGCCTTTAATGAGGGCAGGTTCGATGTTCTTGCAAGCGATCATGCGCCTCACACCATGGAAGAGAAAGAGGTCTTTGAGGACGCACCCTCAGGTATGCCCGGTGTTGAAACAATGTATCCAATAATGCTCTCTCTTGTGAAAAAAGGTGTTGTTGATATGAGAACGCTTATCAGAGCGCTATGCGAGAGACCTGCAGAGATCTCTGGTCTGAAGAAGGGCAGGATAAGGGAGGGCTATGATGCAGATATCGTTCTTGTGGACATGAGCGAGGAGAGAATAATAAAGGAGGAAGAGTTGCACTCAAAGTGTGGATGGAGCGCTTTCAACGGGTTCAGCGCCATATTCCCATACGCTCTTTATTTAAGGGGAGCCCAGATAACAGAGGGGAG
>JAXHST010000035.1:0-3956 GCA_034190325.1 Thermoplasmatota archaeon | reverse complement strand
CACCACCAGCGCCAGCGCCAGTTACACCACCAGCGCCAGTTGCGCCACCAGAGCCAGCGCCAGTTACACCACCAGAACCAGTTGTTGTGCCAGGGGTTGGTGAGATACAAGCCACAATAAAAGAGGCTCACTACGTTCTGAAGAATGTTCCGGCGGGAACATACACGGTAAACGCAAGGGCTCTGAGAGATGATGGAAAGGTAATATCAGGTAGAGCTGTCAGCATAGTTGTTAGCCCACTTGCTACAACAACTGCAGATATAGTTCTCGATGTTGCAAGGCCTTACTCAATGGTTGTTACTGCATACCCGACGGAAGTATCAGCTTACCTTGAGGAGATATTTGAGGAGCCGGCAACTGCAGACATAAAGGCACAGCTGCTTGACTACTTTGGTCAGCCTGTGGGCTCAGGATATGACGTGACATTCAGTGCAGATATGGGAACTATGCCTCCAGAGCTTGTTCCAACAGATGAGAGTGGTCGTGCTGTTGCTACCTATACAGCGGATACGCCTATACCTGGGGAAGTGCTGATAACAGCGACATACGTGGACCCAGAAACGCTGATAGTGATATCTGCTAACACTACAATAAGGGTGACGGCACCTGTTTGTATGATCTCTGGTATGGTAACAGATGGATACAACAATCCGCTTGCAGGAATTGAGGTTGAGCTCTATCTCAATGGAGAACCAGCTCCATTATACATGCGTGAAGAGCCAGCAGTTGCAGTAACAAATGCAAACGGTGTGTTCACCTTCCAGGAGGTTGTACCAAACGCAGAGGGAGAGTTCTATGAGCTCAGAATCTCGAGCGAGAGAACTGGCACAATCGGTAAGGCGAAAGCAGAAGTTGAGGTTGGTTACACAACCACAGCCAACATAGTCCTTCCTCTAGAGCTCGCTCCGGGCTTCGTTGAGGGACAGGTTACAGACTCAGTTGGTAACCCTGTTGAAGGTGCAGAGGTCAGCATAGATGGGATAACCACGGTTGCTGACGAAGAAGGGAACTTCGCCTTCGAGGGCCTTTACCCAGGGGACTACACTGTAACCGCGAGCGCAAAGGGAGAGACAGCTGAAGAACCTGTGACAGTAGAAGAGAACGAGACAACCTATGTCACAATAGCTCTGCCTATAGTTCCACCCGAACTGGATATAAGTGTCCCGGAGAATGTTACAGAGGGAGACTCATTCAACGTGACTGTAACCCTCAACGGGCAGCCAGCGGCTGGAGCTGTTGTCACCGTAGGTAACGAGACCGCTGTTACAAAGAGTGACGGCATAGCGCAGCTCACAGCTCCGGATGTTGAGAACGACGAGACGCTCACAATAACAGCTTCAAGTGCTGAGGCAGATGGCAGTGCAGAGATCCTGGTGAAGAACAGGGCTGGTATACCTGGCTTTGAAGCCATAGTGGCGCTGCTCGCGATAGGCCTTGCTGGAGCTGTTGTTGCTCTGAGAAGAAGGAAGCACTAAGCTTTCCTCCCCTCTTTTTATAATTTTTATTTTTGCACATTTTGTTTGTGGAAAATTATTTTTGCATACTGGTTCTTCTTTGTGTGGGTAGAATTTTTGGAAAGACCAGTAAAAAATAGCAAAAAGCGTCATAGAAAAAGAAAAAACGATCTTTTAATGGTCACAAAATTTTAAATATGAGCTATTCTCTTAATTTTATGTATGGGTTCGTTATTATTCTAATCTCAGCAGCCATATATCTTACAGCTTACTTTTTCTACGGGAAAAGGTTGGAGAAAAGTGTGATAAGGGCTGATAAAAGCGCCCAGACTCCAGCCCTAAGGATGTGTGATAACGTTGATTACTGCCCTGCGAATCGCTATGTCCTTTTCGGTCATCACTTTGCAAGCATAGCTGGAACAGGCCCCATACTGGGACCGGCTATGGCAATGGCCTGGGGCTGGTTACCAGGGCTTTTGTGGGTGTGGTTGGGAAATGTGTTCATAGGAGCGACCCATGATTATCTTGCTTTGATGGCAAGTGTACGTTATGATGGAAAATCGATCCAGTGGGTCTCTGGAAGAGTTATGAGCAAAAGAACATCTTATTCCTTTGGTGTGTTTATATGGTTCACAATGGTTCTTATAATAGCCGCTTTTACCAGTGTTGTTGCAGGGATGTTTGTTGCGACACCGCAGGCAGCAACGTCGACGCTCACGCTTATACTTGTTGCTCTATTCTTAGGCTTCGTGATGTATAGAACAAGAATCGGTTTTAAGATATCTACCGTGATAGGAGTTATCCTGCTCATATCGACAATATTCATAGGATACTATCTGCCCATCGAGCTGAGTTATGAGCAATGGAGCATCGTTCTTTTCTTTTACATCATATTTGCTTCGTCACTCCCGGTGTGGTGCCTCCTGCAGCCAAGAGACTATCTAAACTCTTTTCTGCTTTATGCAGGTCTAGCTCTGGGCTTTGTTTCTCTCATCTTCACACTGGCGCCTTTTGATTTTCCATCATTCACCCTTTTCAGTGCAAATGTTGTCGGGAGTGGTAATGGTGTGGCCTCTCCATTCCTCCCTGCAGTGCCTCTAATTATAGCGTGTGGTGCTCTTTCAGGCTTTCATTCAATCGTTGGTAGCGGAACCACAAGCAAGCAGCTTGACAGCGAAATAAATGGATTAATGGTGGGTTATGGAGGCATGCTCACTGAGGGCTTTCTGGCAACGATTGTCATCTCGAGCATAGCGATATTTGGCACAACGGTGATAGCAGCCAATGCTGGAGTCGTTGAGTCCGCAGGTTATGCTGTTTCATCGCTTATCAGTAATCCTGTTTATCTTGGGGAGAATTATTTGGGCGTAATAAATCTGCTTGGTGGGGCACCGACGTTCTTTTCAATGTCCTATGCTATGGTTCTTGAAAACTTTGCAAGGATACCCTACGAGTTTGGGATGATATTTGCCACCCTCTGGGTAAGTGCTTTTGCGATAACATCTCTGGACACGGCAACAAGGCTCGCAAGGTTTGCATGGCAGGATCTCCTTGAGCCTATTAAAGGTTTGGATATACTGAAAAACCGGTGGGTAGCAAGCGTAATACCTGCATCCTTTGGAGTGGCTCTTGCCTACAACGGAAGCTATTCTCAGCTGTGGCCAGCATTTGCAGGGATGAATCAGCTCCTTGCAAGCATAGCTCTAATGACCTCAGCAGTATGGGTGGCAAAATACCTCAGGGCTGAGAAAAAATATGTTTATCTTACAGTCGGGCCAGCGCTGTTCCTGTGGCTTTTGGTCACTGCGGCAGTTGTATGGTATCTAATATATGTGAGGCCCATAACCCTGGGAGTAGAAATAATACTCTTCATAGGTCTGATACTGAATTTTGTTCTGCTGTATGATTTTCAGAATAGGATGAGGCTGCCAGGAGAGGCAAAAGAATGAATTTTTTTAAATTGCTCTCTAAACTCCTGCAAGAAAATGCTACAGATATGGTTAGTTTTGAACTGGAGGAGATGGAAAACCTCTTTGCCCTCATGCTCTTTGGTAATTTTGTTGGCACCCCTTTAGCCCCGGTGCCTCTATCCCTGGAGCTTCTTCCTTATCTAGGAAAGGAGATAGAGGTTATGAATGAAAGAACATTTGAGCTCGATGATATGCTCTGCAGGATCGGGGGCTTGATGGGGCCAGCATGATATACATCTTTATAGGAAAGGGTGGAGTTGGAAAGAGCACTCTGGCTTGTGCGCTCGCCCTTTCCAGAGAAAAAGTAAAACTTTTTTCAGCAGACCCCATGTCCAATCTGAGGGACATTCTGGGAGAGGATACGGGCATAGACATGGAGGAACTAAACGTTGATAAGGCTGTGGAGGAATACCTTAAAAAAAGCGTAAAGGAGGTAAAAAAAGCTTACAATTATCTGAGCGCATTAAATTTAGACTCTCTGGTGAATGCCATAGAGTTTACTCCGGGGATAGAAGAGCATGTGATGCTTGCT
>JAXHST010000034.1:0-3038 GCA_034190325.1 Thermoplasmatota archaeon | reverse complement strand
GACTCGAAGAAGTGGAGAGGAGCTATAACGACCTCGTATCTCAGATAGAGGAGCTCAGCGGTCAGGTAGATCAGCTGGAGAGCGGCCCATAAGCTGGAGGAGGTTAATGCTCGGTGATCCCTCAATAAAACTCCAGCAGCTTGGAGAAAAACTCAACAGGCTGGCAGAAGAAAACAGAGAGCTCAGGAGAGAGCTGGAATCAAAAGAGACCCAGCTTTCAAATCTAATAGCCAGACTAGAGGGATCAACCAAGGAAAACTCGCTGCTAAAAGAGAGGATTATTGCTACAAACAATGAGTTAGAAAGAATCAAAGCCCAGCTGTCTCAGATATCTGAGGAAAAGAACAGATCTCTGCTTGATCTTGAGAGAGCGCGTAAAAAAATAGCTGATTATGAGAATAAGCTCCCCGGTTTAGAGATAAGAATCAGAAACGCGGAGGAAGAGAGAGATAGGACGCTTGCAGAGATGGAGGGAAAAAGTAATAGAATATCTCTGCTTGAAAGAGAGCTGGAAGAAACACACAATTCTCTGAGTGGAAGAGAGCAGGAGCTAGGATCTCTGAGCGAGAGGGTTGAAGAGCTTGAGCTGGCGATGCAGGAAAAGGATAGAGCGATAGCTTCATTATCCAACGAGAATGGATCCTTGAGAGAAGAGATCTCTGAGAAAAAAGAGACCATAGATGAGCTCAACAAACAGCTCTCCGCTATAAAAGAATCTTTTGATAGATCAAAAAAAGAGCTTGAGGAGCTACAAAAAATTAAAAGCTCGCTGGAGGAAGAAAAGAATAGGATAGCTGAAGTGCTCGATACAAAGGATGAGGAATTTTTGAGAGCTCAAACAGATAGCGAAACTCTGAAAGCGAAAAACACGGGGTTATCAAAGACGCTCGCAGAATTGCAGAAAAAAATGAGCGAAAAAGAGACAGAAGTTCAGAAGCTAAGGCTGGAAAACTTAACCCTGCAGGAGGAGATAAATGCGCTGAATGGTCTTCTTAACAAAAGAAAGAGCGAGCTGAGGGAAGAGCTCCTTGCAGGGATGGAAGCAGAGATAGAGCAGCTGAAGGAAGAATCAAAGACGAAGGGTGAGAAGGTAACAAAGCTTTCTGAGAACGTGAAAGATCTTACCAATGACAACACATCTCTAAAGCAAAAAGCCGATAACCTGCTTGAAGAAAATGCAAAACTCAGAAAGAAGATCGAAGAGTATGAGAGCGTGATAGACTTCTTCAAAAAATCAGGGGGAGGAGTTCTCATAAAATAGCTCTCAAAGCAAGAAATAAGAGCTCTTAACGCAATTAGCATCTGTGGCGGATGATGAAGTTTCCATATTAAGGAAGACAGGATGCGCAGACATTGTCATAGAGCACTGCAGGGCTGTTAGAGATATTGCGGAGATAATAGCGAATAGACTCATAGAGAGAGGCTATAGCGTAGATCTGGATCTTGTTTTGAGAGGAGCCATGCTACATGATATAGGAAGGTGCAGAACCAATGGAATAAAACATGCTGTTGCTGGAGCACAGATAGCAAGAGAGTTGGGGCTTGATAAAAGAATAATCCGTATAATCGAAAGGCATATAGGCGGGGGGCTGGATAGAGAGGATGCAAGGGCTCTGAGGCTTCCTGAAGGGAGCTACATGCCAGAAACGATAGAGGAAAAAATTGTCTGCCATGCAGATAATCTCATAGCAACAACAGAGAGGCAGAGCGTTGAGAGGGAGATAGAAGCGCTCAGAAGAAAAGAGCTCACGAAAGCAGCAGAAAGGGTTAGAGCGCTGCACGAAGAGCTGAGCAGCATGTGCAGAATGGACATAGATGATCTCATAAAATGATCATTGTCATAGCATCTGTATCTCTCTTAGTAAAGAGCTAAGCTAAAATCGTCTGTAAACCGGATTTAGACCTATGATCCCAACTTGCCCGTAGAACTTGCAGGGCTCCAGAAATCTGGGTTTCTTTCCTGAAAAGTTTGTGCGCACTCCTTTGCTGAAGAGGCGATACTCCTGTTTTATTATATTAGATTTCACATGTACTTTGTTGGCTGTGCGGGCATGTTTAATACGTTAATTGTTTGGTTATTTTCTCAATGTTTGCTTTCAGGAATGTTGTTTGCTGCCATAAGTATTGTCATTGATTTGAAGCACGTAACTTTTTTATTCCTGGAAGCGCACCACTTCTTCGTTATGTTATACTGTGCTGAAGATGTTTAAATTTCTCTATGGTGTGACATAACCAGCAGTGCTTCCTTTAGCTCAGATTTTAGATTGCTGCTGACTTTGAAGCAACCACCAATGTTTTTCAACAAAAATCACCAAGAACCCACGGCAGGTATGCTCCAACTTAAGCCATGACCTAACCGTCGTGGGCCTCATAGTTGCCTTTCTGGTGACAATGCTCTCAGCTCTCCGTGAGCAAAAATTTAGAAAATAAAGAAATCTTAGCAAAAAGTGGGGGTACTGGGATTTGAACCCAGATCCGCGGGTCTCTCCTTGGGTCATCGCTCCAGTCATTCATCATGCCTCAGAAGACCCTGTTCAAATCATCCCCTTAACTGGAGCCCGCTAGGATGCCACTACCCCATACCCCCTATCTCTGTCTTAGCCTCTGGGCTCTCTTCATCCTCCTCATACGTTTCTTTCTCCACTTCCAGCGCATTCTCCCTTTCTTCTTCCAATCTCTAGAACTTCTCTTCATGCGAAGCTACAATGCACATATACAAATATTTACTTTTCTGTCCTTACACCTCAGCACCAGAGCCTCTCTGAACGAGCAATTCACTGCCCTCTGTTATCTGGGCTCCCCTTAAATAGAGAGCGTGTGGGAATATGGCGCTGAACCCGTTGAAAGCGCTCCATCCACACCTTGAGTGCAACTCTTCCTCCTTTATTATTCGCTCCTCGCTCATGTCCACAAGGATAATATCCGCATCATATCCCTCTCTTATCCTGCCCTTCTTCAGACCAGAGATCTCCGCAGGTCTCTCGCATAGCGCTCTGATAAGCGCTCTAATATCAACAACACCTTTTTTCACAAGGGAG
>JAXHST010000033.1:0-2362 GCA_034190325.1 Thermoplasmatota archaeon | reverse complement strand
TTCTTGTTCTTCCCAGATCTACCAGATTCCTTGCTATCCTTATCAGTCCCGGGGCAAAGGCGCCCCCAGCATCAGAGGCGCCAGAGCCGCGGATCAAGGCTATCAGAGGCACGTCAAGGTAGCCCTCCAGATCTATTGTTAATGGTCCCTCTTCCTTCAGCTGATCTATGAAGCCCTCAACATCCACAGAGAGTGTCACTTTAGAGCCACCAAAGCCTGAAAACAATCCCTGATACATGCGCTCTATCGCAGGAACAATGACCTCAAACATCTCACGAATGTCCTCATCCGTTAGCATCCCTATTCTATAACCGAACCTTATTGCATCAGCATCTATGTAATCCATGCCCGTGCCTTCCGGCATGATCTCTCTCATTCCTCCAGGCGCTCTGAAGTGATCTATTGTCATGCTTACCCTTGCGCTCACATGCCCCCTGGCGGCATCCTCTAGCCAGAGGCTTCTGAAAAATGCTGGTATGTCTATAGCGATGGTGCTCTCATCTATGCTGGCATAGCCCTGCACGCTCACTCCCTCTCCCTCATATCTCGGTGCGCTCGTTGAAGCTACCCTTCCTTTTATTGCGCTGGCTCTCTGATCGAACTCTATGACATGCCCCCCTTCGCCTGCCCTCAAATTCGTGTTCTCCAGCTTTATTCCCTCCGGCAAAACGATCCTGCATCTGTAATCTATGCCTAAGCTCTGCATGCGCTTTAGAGAGAAGTTTATGTCAGCGTAAGCCCCAGCCTTGAGCGCTCCCTCATAGATCTCCTCTTCGCTGACCTCTGGCTTTCTTTCAGGCAGCTCAGAGCTCTTCATGCCCTCTGCTCCAGCGATCATGGAGCTCACGACAGCTACGGGATCATAGGCGTTGAATATTCTATCCAGATCTATGCTGTATCCTATATCTTCGGGCGCAATGCTCATGTCTCCCCCCAATCTTAGCACGAGCGCTCTTCTGTTGCCTATCACAGCAGTTTCCGGGCTTATCTCTATTGTTTTCAGAGTCAGATTCAGGGAGGGAAAAATTGAGTTCTTGATTCTCACAAACTCTTCCCTTATCATCCTGATCGCAGGCTCTCTTATCTCTTTGTTCTTCAGCAGTGTGGCTGTCGATGCAGGGTCTGCCGCTATGCCAAAAGCCTTTACAGAGAAGATATAGCCCTCTATCGAATAGTTCGCATGCATCAATGAGTCAAACTCCACATTTATGTCTGCTCTCATGTCAGCGGTCAGATTAAATTGTGCTGAAGCTGGCGGTAATAGGAGGAGAAGGAAGACGATCACAAAGAGTACCTTTTGCACCTTTTCTTTATTACAATATGCGTTTAACTCTTTTGCGCTTTGTGTCATAGCAAGCAGTTTAGAAAGTTAGATAATCCATCAGGCATATAAACTTCAGATGATTGGTAGATGTGTTGATGTCTGTGAGAGGATATTTGAGGAGATCAATAAAAAGGATATGAGAGACCTCTCCAGTGTCATAGGGATGGGTGCCAGCAGATCAGAGACAAGAGCCATAGATAAGATGGCTGAGGACATGATAATAGAGAGCTTTCCTGAGTTCTCAATTCTCAGCGAAGAGGCAGGCTTCATAGACAGGCATAGCGATGAGATCCTTGTTGTTGACCCCATAGATGGAACAAAGAATGCAGTGAGAGGCCTTCCCTTTTACACTGTCTCCATCGCTGTGGGCAAAAAAACGCTCAGCGACATATCCTTCGGCTTTGTTGAGAACCCTGTCACTCGAGAGATCTTTCATGCAGAGAGGGGTAAAGGGAGCTATGTGGGTAAGGATAAGCTGAGACCTCTGGACAGCAAAGAAGAGCTCGCCATGCTATCCATGGATCCTGAGAGCTATAAGCACGCTGGAAAGCTCAGAGCTCTCGGTTATGACATAAGAAGCATAGGGTGCTCTTCACTTGAGATGTGCTACGTTGCCACGGGGGCTGCAAATGCTTATCTGCACGCAAAGAAGAGCCTGAGGGTGATAGACATAGCAGCATCTCTGCTATTCCTCAGAGAGGCTGGTGGTGAGTGCTATGCTTTTGGCACTTCAGAAAAGCTGGATAAGCCGCTCACGCTTGAGGAGCGCTTTGGTCTTCTGGCTTTAAAAGGGGGTGAGAGCGTTGAAGATCTCTATCGTTTATAAAAAGGGCGCCTTGAATGAGGCAGAGGCTGTCAAAGAGAAGGCTGAGGCTAGAGGTGTTGAGGTCCTCTCCACCTTGGCTCTTAATGAGTTTTCGGAGGGAGGAGAGGACATTGTGGTTGTTATCGGTGGGGACGGCTCTTTTCTCAGAGTAGCAAGCATTGCTAATAAGCCGATAGCGCTGCTGAGATACGAGAGCTTTGGATTTTTTTCCT
>JAXHST010000032.1:0-2286 GCA_034190325.1 Thermoplasmatota archaeon | reverse complement strand
GTGAAGTTGCTTACGCAGGAAAAGCTCTAAGCAGAAACAGAGAGTATTTCTGGAAAGTTCGGGTCTGGAACAGCAAAGGAGACATGGGCGTTTATTCTGAAGCACAAAAATTCAGAATGGGAAACCACCTTCTCGATGTCTTCCCGTCAGATGATGTGAGATCTATGAGCTGGAGCACAATCACGCTTACTTTTTTCATAGGAGATGGGGGTATGCCCGATGGTGGCGGTTTTTCCATTCTATCTCCATGCGATGGCGATACATGGCATTATCAGTTCGCAACAGGTTTGTGGACCAGATGGCAAACCAGTGAGCCTAAAAAGGCAGGTTACACGACAGCCTCAACCTCCAGATCGGATACCAATGTTTCTCTATCTGTAGCCGGACCAAGGCACACACTCAGGGTTGCTGTGCACGGTGCTGGTCTGCAACCAGGCGATACCATAACTGTAGTGTATGGTGATACCTCCAGAGGCTCTCCTGGAGTCCAGGCACCTGTGCTGGCAAGAAGATACTTTTTCCCCGTTGGAAACATTAAAGATACGGGACAGTATGATGGCATGTCGGGCTGGTTAAAGTACAAAGATTCTCCCTCCCTGAGGGTTGTGGGTAGCAATGCCACCACGCTTCATGTGGTTTCTCATCCATATGCAAAGATAGATGAAGAGATCTCTCTGAAAGTTTCAGCGGTAGATGAAAATGGAAATCTGGATACGGGATATGCAGGCAAAGTGTCTTTTACTTCCACTGATAAAGAGGCAGTGCTGCCCAGGGATTACACATTTACCTCATTTGATAGAGGGGCACACTGCTTTGAGGGAATTGCTTTAAAAACAGAGGGTTTGCAAACCATCAGCGTCATTAGCGAAAAAGCATCTGGTACAAGCAACGTATTGAGGGTGACCAGGGAAGAGCCTGAAGAAAACCTGTTTTTTGGAGATGCACATGGGCACAGCATGTTCTCTGATGGAATGATATGGATAGATGACCACTATGAGTACATGAGAGACGTTTCATTTCTTGATTTTGGTGCAGTAACAGATCATGGAGAATCTTCATACGGCTTCACAGGAGATATGGTCACTCCGTATGCTGACAGATTTTACGACCCGGGAAGCTTTGTTACGTTCTGTGCTTCAGAGTGGACAAGGGGCGCGGGCTATGGGCATATGAACAACTATTTTTTGAGCGATTTTGACGTATACGCTTCTGACCAGTACAAAAAGCCTGAAGATCTATGGCGCGCTCTATACGGAGAAGAGGTGATAACACCATCTCATCACCCGGCATCGCGATTAGATGATGGCCCTGCGGGTTACAACGGTATTGATCACAATGAAGATTTTCAGCCATGTGTCGAGATCTATTCCATGCATGGCAGCTCTGAGTGCATAGACAATAACCCACTACCAATGGCACAGGGCGCAGATGCTGAGCGCACGGTGCAGTATCTTATTGGTGAGAGGGGCTACAAAATGGGCATATACGCTTCCTCAGATGCTCACGTATACCTGATGGGCAGTCTCATGCCTGACCCATCGACGTATCAACCCGGTTTCAACCACAGATACGGCACTGCTCTCATGGCAGTCTATGCGCCAGAGCTCACAAGAGAAAGCCTCTTTGACAGCATAAAAAATAGACATACATATGGAACAACAGGTGAGCGAATGCTCCTTGAATTCTCCATAGATGGTAATGTCATGGGTTCTGAATACAGAGAATCAGATCTTCCAGAGATCAGCGTTACAGTTGGCGGAACAGACATCCTCAACAGGATTGAAGTGATAAAATACAGCAAAGCCTCTGGCTGGGAGAGCATTCACACCGAAAGGCCGTCAAAGCAGATGTGTGAGTTTACCTGTGTTGATACTGAATTCGCAGATGATAGCATCTATTACATCAGGGCTATCCAGGTGGATGGAGAGATGGCATGGTCAAGCCCTATATGGGTTTACAGGTAATGAGCCCGGGCAGCTATACCAAAAGACGTTTTGACTGCTGGAAAAATAATAGAATCTTTATAGTGATTGAGTAACAGCTATCATTTCGTATTTACAGCAACAGGATATGAAGGAATAGAAGAGCTTAAGCGATGGCAGATTCGCTTAAAGGGGAACATGAGCTAATTTTTCATTTTTCTTGCTGAACCAGGCTATGTTTAGAGATCATTGCTGCTTTTAGCCCTCTTCTCGCCTCGATGATCTCCTCTCCTCCATTGCGCCTCAGGACAGCAGGAGCTCTCTCTTCTTTGCAGTCACTGTATTTGAGAGCGAGAGAGGCTGC
>JAXHST010000031.1:25873-34179 GCA_034190325.1 Thermoplasmatota archaeon | reverse complement strand
ACTGCTGGAGCGGCAGGTGGTGCTGCAGTAACTGGAGGTGCGGCAGCTGTAACCCCGCTCTAAACCGGTTCAGAGATCCAGATACATCAGATAACCGTCATTCCCATCTCTGTAGTACTTTTTAAGCGTATCAACTATCCTGAAACCAAACCCTTCGTAGAGCTTTATGGCGTTATCATTTCTGGTCTTCACTTCAAGCCTCACCTTTTTTATGCCCTTGGCTCTGCAGCGCTCTAAAAATGTTTCCATGATCTTTGTCCCTATACCCTTTCCTCTGTGCTTTCGGTCAACCACAAATATGAGTATTCTTGCTTCCTTCGGAGAGGTCAGAGCGCCCATAAGGAAGCCTATAAGCTCAGGGCCGTCAAAGGCTGTTATGAATTCCTCAGGAAAAAGAGTGCCTATCTCCAAGAAGAGATCCCTGCTGTACTCTTTGTCGAATGCCTCCCTAACGAGAGCTACCATCGCATTAATATCCTCAGGATCAAAGCCCTTTAGCATGATCATATTGGGTGAAGCATAGGGATAATATAAAAATTTTTCACTTTTGTGCCGGAATATCTGAGCGATAGGCAGGTTTGTTGATCAGAGACCAAAAAGAAATAGATATATAAGAAAAAAGCAATTACATGCAGATGAGCAGGACCTATGCCAGAAGGAAAGAGAAGCTTACGGCTCCGATTCATAGAGATGAAAAACCAGAATGGCTTGATGTTGATGAGCAGCAGATAAAAGAATTGATCGCAGATCTTGCAAGGAAAAAAACAAGGTTGAGTGACATAGGCATTATCCTCAGAGATGAGTATGGAATACCTGATATAAAGCTGATAACAGGCAAAAGTTTGAAAGAGACTGTCCTTGATCTTGGCCTAACTATAGACCTGCCTGATGATCTGAGGGATCTTATGATCAAAGCTCTAAGGATAAGAGATCATCTGGAGCTTAACAAAAAGGACATGCGTGCGAAGAGGGATCTCTTTGTTACAGAGTCAAGGATAAAAAGCTTAGCATCTCATTATATGAGCAAGGGCGTATTACCAGGCAACTGGAGGTACAGCGCTCAGACTGCAAGGCTCCTAGTAGGGAGATGATGGAGCTTGATGAAAAGCTATCAAAAGCCAGAGATTTGGTAGAGCAGAGCGAGTTCGTCAGGGTTATAAGCCACCATGACGTAGACGGCATCTCTGCTGCTGCGATAATAACAAACTTTTTGCGCAACAAGAAAAAAGGATTTTTATGCTCGTTGCTCAAGAATGTGGAGCTCAAAAGCATATTCGAAGAAGAGAACGAGCTTTTTATAATATGTGATATGGGGAGTGCAGATATAGAAAGCGCTGAGGCCTCTGGTAAAAACATCATCATCCTTGATCACCACCAGCCACTCAGGGAGAGCAAGAGCGAAAGGGTGGTGCAGATAAACTCGCACCTTCACGGAATAAATGGGTCTTCTGAAGCATGCGGCTCCACCATGGCTTACCTTTTTGCAGGGGATCTAAATCTCATCTCTTTCATGATCTCCGGGGCTCTGGGTGATAGACAGGGAACAGACTTTAAGGGATTGAACAGAAGATTGGTGGATGAAGCTATCGAAAAAAAGGCGATAGATCAAAAAATGTCTCTCACAATCGATTGCTACGACAATAAAAACCTGCAGAGAATGGTTGAGAGCTCGATTGCCCCTTTCTTTAAAGGGCTCTCTGGCAGGAGCGCGGACATTGTTAAAGAGGTAGAGAAAAAAAGCGAAAAGGCGACAAACTCATTTCTCCTTGCGCTTCTGATGGAGCAAGGGTGTAGAGAAGATGTTGTTAGTGATCTCATAGGCTATGTCTACAGGCTTCCGCTGGGCATGAGCTCCCAGGAGCTATACTCTCTCTTAAACGTGTGCGATGGTCTGGATATGGCAGAGAAGGGTCTTGCGATGGCTTTAGGGGATAAGGAGAGCTATGAAGAGATAGTGAAAAGAAGAGAGCAGTACTATAAAAGAGCCATAGCAGGCTTAGCCTCACTGGAAGAGAAGGGAGCTGTGAAGATGGAAGGACTGCAATACTTTTACTGCGATGATCTCGGTATGAGCGGTCTGTATTGCGGGATAGGCATGCGCTACATATTTGACCAGAGCGTTCCTGCATTGGCGCTTACAAAGACAAAGGACCACACAAAGATATCAGCCAGGGGCACGAGATATCTGATAAAAAAGGGATTGAACCTTGCGATGGCGATGAAAAAGGCCGCTGGGAAAGTGAATGGAAGCGGTGGGGGACATGATATTGCTGCAGGTGCCACCATACCTTCAGGCATGGAAGAAGAGTTTCTTATGGAAGCGAACAGGATACTGAAAGGGCCCTATGATCAGATTTAGAGCTACACTTAACCTGGATAGTGAGGAGCTTGCTGAGACAATACTCAAAAGCACAGCCATAGAGAATAGAGGCTATGTGGATATGAGAAGAGAAGGGAACATGCTTGAGATAGCTTTTGAGGCAAAGGACTATGGGAGCTTTCTTCATACATTCAATGATCTGTTTGTCTCTATTCTGATGATCCTCAAGCTATGAAAGTTTTTTATCCTGCAACCTGCTTACTTTACCTATGTTCTCCATAGCTTACAACAGGCTCTGGTGCAAGGGGTGCAGGATATGCCTCAATGTCTGTCCCAGAGAGGTCTTTGAGCTTGAAGATACGGTTGATAGGGATGGATATCAGAGAATAAGAATAGCCGAAGAGGAGAGATGCTCTGGCTGCATGCTGTGCGCATTCCTATGCCCGGACATCGCACTGGAGGTGAAGAAGTGCTGATACAGGGCAACATCGCATGCGCTGAGGGTGCTATAACAGCTGGCTGCAAATTCTATGCAGCCTACCCCATAACCCCTGCGAGCGAAATAATGAATCATCTGGCGAAAAGGATGGATGGAGTCTTCATACAGATGGAGGATGAGATAGCAAGCATAGCCAGTGTTATAGGTGCCTCATGGGCTGGAAAAAAGGCAATGACCGCAACAAGTGGTCCAGGCTTCTCGCTGATGCAGGAGAACATAGGGTATGCAGCTATGACAGAGACTCCCTGCGTCATCGTTGATGTTCAGCGCGCTGGGCCCAGCACGGGTCAGGCAACAAAGGTTGCCCAGGGCGATATATTCCAGAGCAGGTTTGGATCCAATGGAGATTATGAGACCATAGTCCTTGCGCCCTCAAGCGCGCAAGAGATGTATGATCTTACCATAAGAGCCTTCAACCTGGCAGAGCGCTTTAGAACACCTGTGATATTGCTGGCTGATGAGACTATCGGAAGGGTGAGGGAGGAAGCCGAGCTCGGGCCCAGGGATGTGATTGACAGAGAGAGTGAACCAACTGAAGAGCCCTTCGGCGAGGGGTCTCCTATGCCCTGCTTTGGTATGGGCTGCAACCTGCTCATAACGGGCTCAACCCACGACTCCAGGGGATACAGGAGAGCACAGGATGCTGAGACCCAGCGCTGGCTATCTGAAAAGCTGAGAAAGAAGGTAGAGGATCACAAAAAAGAGATCTTTAAGTATGAGCTCATAAATGAGGAGGCAGAGAACGTCTTTGTCTCATTCGGCATAGAAGCAAGGGCGTGTGAGGAAGCATGCAGAGCTTTAGATTTCGGGCTGCTGAAGCTGAACACAATATTCCCATTTGATTTTGATGAGGTCTCCAAGCTGCTGGAGGGGAAAAAGGCTTTTGTCGTGGAGCTGAACTATGGGCAGCTGGCTATGCTTGTTAGAAACTGCTACGATGACGTAAGGTCGATAACAAAAACTAACGGCGAGCCCATTGGGCCAAAAGAGATCATAGATGAGGTGAAAAAATGGATGTGAACAACTATCTCAGAGCAGAGGTTTTTCCCTCAACCTTCTGTCCAGGCTGTGGTCATGGCATAATACTAAATGCGCTGATAAGAGCGATAGATGATCTTAAGCTGGACATGAGGAAGATGGTTTTCGTCAGCGGCATCGGATGTGCAGGCTGGATAACGAGCCCGCACATAAAAGGGGACACAATGCACACAACCCATGGAAGGCCTTTAGCATTTGCGACAGGGATAAAGCTAGCTAACCCGGAGCTAAAGGTTGTTGTTATAGCGGGAGATGGGGATCTGGCGAGCATAGGGGGAAATCATCTGATACACGCAGCAAGAAGGAACATGGATATAACAACCATATGCGCAAACAACTCGGTTTATGGCATGACAGGCGGGCAGGCATCTCCAACAACGCCGGAAGGAGCCATAACTCTAACGACGCCGGAGGGCTCTTACTATAACCCTTTTGATCTCTGCGCCCTTGTGAGAGGCGCTGGCGCTGGTTATGTCGCCAGGGCAACGGTCTACCATGCAAGGATGCTTGCAAAGTTCATAAAGAACGGTCTCAGCTATGATGGCTTTTCATTCATTGATGCCGTATCAACATGCCCTACCCAGTATGGGAGGAGGAACTCTATGAGCGACCCCTTTGAGATGCTGGAGTGGCTTAAGCATAACTCTACAACCAAAGAAGAGAGGGGAAAGATAGTAATGAAGGAGTGGATAGCATCATCAGCGGAAGAATAGTTTTGCCGGATAGGGTCATAGAAGGTAGCATTGAGATAGAGGATGGAAGGATAAAAAGGATAGAGAGCACAGGGAGCGCAGGCTCCAGGATCATAGCCCCGGGGCTCATAGATATACACATCCATGGTTGCCATGGTAAAAGCGTTATGAAAGGAGAGATAGATGAGATCTCAGAGCACCTTGCAGAACATGGGGTGACATCCTTTCTTCCTACAACAATAACCGCACCGGAAGAAAGCCTGAGATCTGTGGTGAAGATTGCCTCAGCTCTCATGGGAAAGGAAAAGGGCAGCAACATTCTCGGTGTAAACCTTGAGGGACCATGGGTGAGCAGAGATAAGCCCGGGGCACAACCCTTAGAGCACATAAGAAAGGGGAGCATTGAGGAGTTTGAGCGAATAAACAACGGATGCGTCAGGATAATAACATTAGCACCCGAGGAGAACATGTCCATAATAAAGGAGCTGTCAGAGCGGTGCATAGTGTCCTTAGGACATAGCAATGCAGATTATGAAACAGCGAAAAGAGCCATAGAGCTTGGCGCAAAGCTTTCAACCCACACTTTTAATACGATGAGGCCCCTGCACCACAGAGAGCCCGGGCTTGTTGGGGCGGTGCTGGAGGATGAGCGGGTTTACTGTGAATTCATCCCGGACTTTGTGCATCTGCATCCGGCATTAATAAAGCTCATATGGAGGGCAAAAGGGGAGGATAGAGCGATAGCGATAACCGATGGAACTGAGGCCTCAGGTTTGGAGGATGGCGTCTATGATCTCTCCCTTGGAAAGATAACGGTCTCAAAGGGAAGAGCGGTGAGAGAGGATGGAACCATAGCCGGTAGTGCAATAATCTTAGATTCCTGCATAAAAAACCTTTATTCCATAGGTTTTTCCCTGTGTGATATATTCAGGGTGGCTTCTTTCAATCCCTCTGAGCTCTTGGGGTTGAAAAACAAGGGAAGGATAGCTGAGGGTGCAGATGCTGATCTTGTCCTGCTGGACAAGGATCTCAATATCGAAAAGGTCTTCATAAAAGGAGTAGAGCGGTGAAACAGGTTAATCGTAGATCATATACTCTCTGCTCATCTCTACGAACTCTTCCAGCTCTTCAGAGCACCTCTCAACGATCTCATTTACAGGCAACCCCTGTTCAAGGTTCTCCCTTATCCAGCTGTTGCCAGCGAGCCTGTCAAAGTAGTGCTCATCAAAAGTGAGTTTGTCAGGATAGAGCTCATTCACCATTTCTAATATGTAGAGTGTTGTCTCGAATGGTTTGTATTCCTCTCTGTTTACCACGTGGATCTGCACACCGCCGCAGAGCTCGTTCTTGTGTTTTGAGAAGGTCGGTGTAAACCAGGCTTCTCTGAATCTGACGCCGGGAAGCTCCAGTGCGTTAAGCTCCCTGGCGAGCTCATACCCATCTATCCATGGGGCTCCAAAGAGCTCAAAGGGTTTTGTAGTCCCTCTGCCTTCGGACATGCTTGTGCCCTCTATAAGAACCTGGCCCGGATAAACTGTAGCTGTATCTACTGCTGGCATGTTTGGGGATGGTATGACCCACGGCAATTCTGTCTCATCATACCACATATCCCTTCTCCACCCTTCCATGGGTATAACGGTAAGGTTGACCTTCTTGCTCATAAAGCGATCATTGAATAACTCTGCCAGCTCGCCCGCGGTCATTCCATGGCGCATAGGCACAGGATAAAGACCAACAAATGAGCTGTAATCAGGGTAATCTAAAACAGGCCCCTCCATAGTGCCACCAACAGGGTTCGGGCGATCCAGAACTATAAAATCTATGCCAAGCTCAGCGCAGCTATCCATGGCATAAGCCATAGTTGCTATGTATGTGTACACCCTTGTTCCCACATCCTGTATATCAAATATCATAACGTCTATTCCCTCAACCATCTCCCCTTCAGGCACCTTTCCCTCATGCTTTGTGTCAAACTCCTTCATGTACTCATCTATGTTGCTGAGGATGTTTTCCGGCACATTCATGTTCTGCCCGTAAAGGCTGAAGACCGGTAAGCCATATTTATCGTCCCAGTAGAATGGCACATACTCGCCTGCCTGCGCATTTCCCCTCACGCCATGCTCAGGCCCATAGAGCGCTACCAGATTGACACCATTATCGAGTAAAAGCTCTATGGTGCTCTCCAGTTCTCTGTTAACTCCTGTAGGATTTGTTATTAGCCCGACTCTCTTGCCCTCAACTGAGTCAAGGTATTTCTCCACAAAGACATCAACGCCGGGCTTTACTCCTCCGCTCTCTTCTATGCACATGGGCAAGAGAAGGGATATGATTACGAGGAAAACTTCAAAGGACTTTTTATGCCTGATCACAAGATATTATAAGTCTGCTTCTTCTTAATCTTTGTCTCTACTTCTATCTCGATATATCTTTACACTACCAGTTCTTAAGCAAAGATGCTGCATCACTGTCTATTATGAAAGTGCAGCGCTTATGTCTCTGCAGTGCTGATGCCGGCAACTCTTCGGTGGTTTCCCCGATCACCGCTTTTTTTATAGCTCCTGCTTTTTCCTTTCCAGAAGCGAGCAAAAGCACCTCCCTTGCGTTCATTATTGTTTTTATTCCCATGGTTATTGCCCTTCTGGGGACCTCTTCTTCCTTTGGGAAGAATCTCGCATTTGCTTTTATTGTGTCCTCACTCAGCTCTACAACATGGGTCAATGATTCAAAGTTTGTGCCAGGCTCGTTAAAGCCTATGTGTCCGTTTCTTCCTATCCCCAGTATTGCGAGATCTATGCCCCCCTCTTCTTTTATCCTGTCCTCATATCCCGCACACTCCCTTTCAAGGTCGTCAGCAAGTCCATCTGGTATATAACTGCGCCCGATATCGATGTGTTTCAGAAGGTGATCTTTCATGTAGTAACTATAGCTCTGCGGGTTGTCCGGGCTTATCCCCACATATTCATCCAGGTTGAAGGTAACGGCATCTTTAAAGCTCACTCTCTCCTTTTTATAAGCATCCACTAAAAGTGAGTAAAGCATCTCGGGTGTGTTCCCTGTGGGTATTGCAAGCACCATGTCACTGAAGTTAGATATTCTGTCTATGACCATGTCCCTGGCTTTGGCGCTCATAGAGGTATAGTCACTCCCCCGTATTATGTTCATAGGACTAATCGGATTATCTTTATTTATAGTTAACCTGGAACCGGGCATATCACACGAAATTAAAAATTCAGAACAGGAAAGATCTGTAATTTTATGCCGCATCAGATCTTCAGTCCATAACAGTGATTATTACCTCTCTGTTCCTCTTTCTCACATCAAGCTCAATCAGAACAATCTGCTGCCATGTGCCGAGAGCTAAGGCGTCATCAATAAGGGGCACAGTCACATAGCATCCAAGGATGCTCGCTCTTATGTGAGAGTGCCCATTATAGTCATTCCATCTCTGCTGGTGGAGGTATTCGAAATCCTCCTCATCTGGGGCTATCCTCTCCAGTATCGCTCCAAGATCCTTTATCAATCCAGGCTCATATTCTATTGTTGTTATCCCGCATGTTGAGCCTTTCGCGAATACATTGACGAGTCCATTAGCGATCCCGCTTTCTGATACCACTTCTTCAACTTTTTCCGTTAGGTCCACAACATCAAGCTCTCTGGTTGTCTCTATACTCAAGGACTTTGTAAACACCATAGACCAGATACGGTCTTTGAGTTAAATATTTTGTTCCCTTCTTTTTAATTTTGATCCTTTTTTCAT
>JAXHST010000031.1:0-25773 GCA_034190325.1 Thermoplasmatota archaeon | reverse complement strand
CCACAACATCAAGCTCTCTGGTTGTCTCTATACTCAAGGACTTTGTAAACACCATAGACCAGATACGGTCTTTGAGTTAAATATTTTGTTCCCTTCTTTTTAATTTTGATCCTTTTTTCATCTCAATTATCAAAAAGCTATAAAAGGTCTTAACAGATGAGAAAGTAAAATAATAGGTATATGCATACTATTTTGTATATGGCGCTTGAAAGGCTATCGGGCTCATTGAAGAATGCGAGGGTGATAAAGAGGGGAGAATACGATTATTTCATTCATCCACTAACAGATGGCATCGAGGCAATAGAACCGCAACTTCTGAGGGAGGTCGCAGAAGAGATAGATGAGATATCTGAAAAGGATTATGAAAGGATCGTCACGATAGAGGCTATGGGCCTTCCGGTGGCTACTGCTCTGTCTCTTTCAGTAAACAAGCCTTATACCATAGTGAGGAAGAGAAGATATGGTCTGGAGGGGGAGGTTGAGGTTGTGCAGAGAACGGGCTACTCTGAGAACAAACTTTATGTCAATGATCTCAGGAAGGGGTGCAGGATCCTCCTGCTGGATGCGGTTATAAGCACAGGAGGAACTTTAAAAGCTGTTCTCTCAGCGCTTAAAGACATAGGGTGCGAAATAGTGGATGTTGTTGTTGTGATAGAAAAGAGTGGTGGAGCAAAGGAAAAGCTTGAGAAGGAGTTTGGCATAGAGATAAAAACTCTGGTCAAAATAAAGATGGAGCAGGGCAGGGTGGTATTGCTTTGAGGCAAAAAGAGCAGAGGCAAAAGACCCTGGCATATAAGATCCTGAGATACAGGATACCAAAAAAGGAGCTTGTGCGTGAGGTGTTGAGATCCATGGCTGAAGAGAAGAAGAGCTTTTCCTCCCTCGCCGAGATGGCAAAAGAAGTTAATGCAAGGCTCAGGCGGCTGAACAGATCTTACGTGGTGAGCACCTCAAGGTGCAGAGAGCTCAGCAGGGATTTCTTTGATGTTAACGCAACCCCTGGCTCAAGAAGATCCCTGAAGGCTGTCTGCCCGGCATGTGGTGGACCGCTTGGTGTCATCAGGAATAAAACGATAAATGGCTCGGAGGTGACGTTGAGCTACATATGCAAGAGCTGTGGCTACAGCTCAAAAGAGTATTTACGCGTGCCGGCAAGGTACAGATTTTTGCCAAAAAATAATATTTAAAAATTTCTTTTTTTTACGCACAAATTTTAAAAACCTTTATAAAGCCTCAATCCTATACATTACGATGGATGAAGATTATAATTCAGAAGCTATCCAGGTCCTCGGTACGAGAGAAGCGATAAGAAAAAGACCCGGGATGTACATAGGCAGCACGGATTCTAGAGGGCTGCACCATATAGCATATGAGATCATAGACAACGGCGTAGATGAGGCTTTAGCGGGTTTCTGTGACCACATAAAGGTAACCATAAACAGGGATAACAGCATGACCGTCGAGGATAACGGTAGAGGAATTCCTGTGGACATACACCCTAAGTATGGAAAGCCAGCTCTGGAGATCGTGCTCACAACCCTTCATGCTGGGGGCAAGTTCGAAGGGAAGGTCTATAGAGTGAGCGGTGGGCTGCACGGCGTTGGTATGTCTGTTGTGAACTCTCTTTCTTCATGGCTTGAGGCAGAGATAAGGAGGGATGGAAAGGTCTATCTCCAGAGATTTGAAAATGGTGAGCCTACAGGCGAGATAAAGGTTATAGGAGAAACAGAGAAAACCGGAACGAAGATAACATTTCTTCCGGATAGAGAGATATTTGGTGGTGAGACATTCGAATATGAGATTCTTGCTGAGAGATTGAGAGAGGTAGCTTTCTTAAACAAAGGCCTCAGAATAGAGCTGGAGGATCTCAGAGCAGGCAAGAGAGACGAGTTTCATCACCCTGATGGCATAATCGAATTTGTGGGTTACATAAACAGGAACAAGGGCGGTACAGGAAAAATATTCTATTTTGAGGGAGAAAAAAATGAGGTTTATCTGGAATTTGCAATGCAATACAACAACGGGTACAGCGAGAATGTTCATGCTTTTGTGAACTCAATAAACACGATAGAGGGGGGCACGCACATATCTGGATTCAGAAGCGCTCTCACCAGGGTTATTAACGATTTTGCTAGGAGCAAGGGGTATATAAAAGAGAACGATGAACCGATAGGAGGAGAAGATTGCAGAGAAGGGCTTACAGCCATACTGAACCTCAAGCTCAAAGATCCCCAGTTTGAAGGGCAAACAAAAACTAGACTGGGCAATAGTGAAGTCAGGGGAGCTGTTGAGTCTATTGTGAGCGAGAGACTCTCTTCATTCCTGCTGGAGAACCCTGAAACAGCGGATATCATAATGAAAAAGATCCTTGGAGCTGTTAGAGCCAGGCTAGCAGCCAAAAGAGCAAGGGAGCTGGCGAGAAAAAAAGAAGGAACTGAGAGCTTTGCCCTTTCAGGCAAACTTGCTCCGTGCAGCTCAAAGGATGTGGAGCGCACAGAGCTCTTCATTGTTGAAGGAGATAGCGCAGGCGGTTCAGCAAAACAGGCAAGGAACCGGGAGTTTCAAGCGATCTTGCCCTTGAGGGGGAAAATACTGAATGTTGAGAAGGCAAGGATAGATAAGATATTGTCGAGTGAGGAGATAAAAGCGATGATATCCGCTATAGGGGCAGGGATTGGAGACGAGTTTGATATAAGCAAACTTCGATATGGCAAGATAATAATAATGACAGATGCGGATGTTGATGGCGCCCATATAAGGACGCTGCTCCTCACATTCTTCTTCCGTTATATGAGGGATCTCGTTGATAAGGGGCACGTGTACATCGCTCAGCCCCCGCTCTACCGCATAAGAGCGAGAGGAAAAGAGAGGTATGTTTACAGTGAGAAAGAGCTTGAGGGCGCAAGGGATGTTCAGAGGTTCAAGGGGCTCGGGGAGATGAATCCTGAGCAGCTCTGGGAAACAACCATGAACCCTGAGACAAGAAGGTTGCTGAGGGTAACGATTCAGGACGCAATAGAGGCTGATAGATTGTTCACCATCCTTATGGGCGAAAATGTCGCGGAGAGAAGAAGGTTTATACAGGAGCATAGCAAAGAAGCGGTTAATATCGATATATGATATGAAAGATAAAGAGGATAAGGTAAGATGATAGCTGAAAAACCAGTTGAAAGGGAGATGAGGAGCTCTTACATAGATTATGCGATGTCTGTCATAATAGGTAGAGCTCTGCCAGACGTGAGGGATGGGCTAAAGCCCGTTCAGAGAAGAGTACTGTACGCAATGTATGATAATGGCTGGACCCACAACAAACCGACCAAGAAGAGCGCCAGAGTGGTTGGTGAGGTTCTGGGTAAATTCCACCCTCATGGAGACGTCTCCGTGTATGATAGCCTTGTGCGACTGGCGCAGCCCTTCTCTCTCAGGTACCCTCTTATAGAGGGCCAGGGTAATTTTGGATCTATAGATGGAGACCGCCCTGCAGCCATGCGTTATACTGAGTGCAGGCTAGCTGCCATATCTGAAGAGATTCTCAGGGACATAGAAAAAGAGACTGTGGAATTCGTTGATAACTTTGATGCATCACTCAGGGAGCCTGTTGTTCTGCCCTCCAAGGTTCCTAATCTGCTTGTAAATGGTGCCTCTGGCATAGCTGTGGGCATGGCAACGAACATGCCGCCGCACAACCTCAGGGAGGTCATAGATGCTCTGATCGCTCTTATAGACAATCCTGCCATCTCATTCTATGAGATGTGTGATATAATAAAAGGTCCTGACTTTCCGACAGGAGGTATAATTGTCGGGACGAAAGGGATAACGGATGCTTATTCTATGGGTAGAGGCTATGTGGTTCTGAGAGCCAGGGTAGAGGTGGAAGAGAAAAAGAACAGGCTTCTGGTAAAAGAGCTCCCATACAATGTTAATAAAGCAAACCTGGTAAAAAATATAGCGGAGCTGGCAAAGGAAAAAGAGGGCATAAGCGAGATAAGAGACGAGTCTAACAGAAAGGAGGGTGTAAGGGTAGTAATAGAGCTCAAGAGAGGTGTTAATCCAGAGCTCCTGCTGAAGAGATTATTTGCCCGCACACAGCTGGAGGTTAAGATACCCATAATTGATTTAGCAGTGCATAACAACGAACCGAAGTTGTTCTCTCTGAAAGAGCTGCTCCACAACTTCATAGACTTTAGAGAGGAAATAGTGACAAAAAGAACGGAGTTTGATCTCAGAAAAGCGCAGGAGAGGCTCGATATAGTCAATGGGCTCATCACAGCTTTGGAGAACATAGAGAAAGTAATAGAGATCATAAGGGGGAGCAGAGAGGTCAAGGAAGCTTCGATAAAGCTGCAGGAGAGCTTTAACCTCTCGGAGCGGCAGAGCAAGGCAATACTTGAGATGAGACTTCAGAGCCTGACGTCTCTTGAGAAAGAGACTCTGATGAAAGAGCGTGCAGAGATCTTAAAGGCGATAGAGGAATTTGAAAAAATACTAGGGGATAAAAGAGAGCTGCTTAAAGTGATAAGGGAAGAATTGCTCGACATAAGAGAAAAATATGGTGATGATAGAAGAACAGAGATCGTGGAGAGCGAAGAGGAGGTGAATGAGGAGGATCTCTATGAAGACAGAGATGAAGCGATTCTGATAACGGAAAGGGATTATGTTAAGAGGATGCCTCTTGAAGCGTATAGAGCACAGAAGAAGGGGGGCGTCGGTTTTTCGTGGATAAAGAGTAAGGGCGATAATCTGAAGTTTCTGATACCCTGCAGAACCAAGGACTGGCTTCTCATCTTCACAACAAAGGGCAAAGCTTACATGATGAAGGCCTACAGAGTACCCGAGATGAAAAAGCAGGCCAGGGGGCTACCTGTTGTGAATCTTTTGCCTTTGGTTGAGGGTGAAAGGATCTGCTCTGTTCTCGGCGTAAGAGATTTTGATGGCGAGCTTCTCTTCGCTACTGCAAATGGCACCGTTAAGAAAGTTGCGCTGAGAGATTTTTCAAACTGTAAGATCACAGGCAAGAGAGCGATAACCTTGAAGGAAAAGGATGAGCTTATTGGAGCCATAAGGTGTGCTGATAAGGTTATGATAGCCACAGATGCGGGCATGGTTGTGAACTTTGATAGCAGAAAGGTCAGGAGAATGGGAAGGAGTGCCTCCGGAGTCAGGGGCATAAGATTATCTAACAGCAGGGTTGTCTCAGTTCTCAGCCTTAGCGCTGAGGACGGTAGTTACATAGTGACTGTTACTGAGAAGGGCTATGGCAAAAAGACCCCTTATAAGGGCAACTATAGAGAGACTAACAGGGGTTGCAAGGGGATAAGAGCGATAAGCCTCGGTGAAAAAACAGGCAGGCTTGTAGAGATGGTTAAAGCCTCTAATGGTGATGAGCTTATGCTCACGACGGAAAAAGGGTATGTCATAAGGATGGGTGTTGCAGAGATAAGCAAACAGAGCAGATACGCCAGAGGGGTAAGGCTAATGAGGGTCAAGGAAGGGGATGCTGTTTGCGGTTGTGCTGTAATCTAGAGATAATTCTTCTCCCAGCGCAATAGCAACTATTGAGCCATTCTGGTGGCCTGGAGAATAGCCTAAAGAGTAGTGCTCCCCCATCGTGTATGCGCCTACCAGAGGCAAGCCTTCAGCTGCCTGTGTTATCATATCACTCTCCTTTTCATAATCCTCTCCCATAGCCGCAAGCCTCTGCCAGCAGTCAAAAATAACCAGTGCCTGAGGCCCCTTAACCTTTCTCAGAGCTTCTTTAACAGCCTCTCTTGCATCCTCAACCACCTTTTTTCTATCGGTTTTTGCAGATAAAAGAATAGAGCCAACGAATGTCTTTGTACCGAAGAGTATGGAGCCGTCATCATTCACCATTGCAGGGTATCTCATTAAAGGGTTGCCTGATATATCAATCATCACGAATGGAAACTCTGCGCCTATCGTATAGGAAAGTATCTTTTTTTCCTTTAGCTTTCCTGTGCTCAATCCTGTTATCTCTGAGTAAACCTCAAGCGCAGGCCTGTAGTTTATCTCATAGACAGAATAGCCCTTTGCTTTTGTAACGACGTAGGGGGTTCTATCCTTTATAACAGAAGAGGATCTTGAGGCAAAACCAAAGCTTTTGGTGGTTGCAAATATGCCTAAAACCGCGCTGTTTGAATAGACATCATTCAATATCTGATAGCCCCTCCATAATTTTTCATCCCCGAAAGCATCCGCCCCAACCAGAGGTGCATTGGGGCTCATCACAGATCTTATTCCTTTTATCAGTCTGTCATCAAGAAAGGCAAAAGGATCAGAGAAATCAACGAGATAGAAGTAAGGCTTTAATGAAGCCAGCTTTTCAGGCATATTGCTGACTATTGCGCTATATCTGGCAAAGACAGGGATGAGCTTCTCTCTCTTTGATGATAGATCCATTAAAGCGCTCTCAACCAGATCCCCATTGCATCCCTTTTCCAGAGATACAACACTGAAGCCTCCAACAAGATCTCTGAACGAAAAGCCGAGAGCACAGACGCCTTTTTCAACCACGTTACTATCAGATAACCCGTATGAGGATGAACAACCGAAAACAACAGAGCCCGTTGTGTCTCTGATGCTCTTAACGATCTTTTGTATATCCAGAGTATGATTGACGAAGATCAAAGAGTACTCCGCCCCCCTAAGTTTTCTGCCCACTTCTTCGCCAGCTGCTATAGGGTCTTTATTATCTGAAAAGCAAGAAGCTATCATCAGATTATAATTGTACTTGTTGGTATTTATATTTATCATATCAGAAGATCTGTTAGTGTCACTGCTCCCTTATGTCACCGAAGAGCACGGGAATGCCATTGCAGGATCTTATCCCTGCAACTTTGCCCTCCATCCATGAAAATAAGAAAAAATATATAGAACTAATAATATATTATGGATTTGATGAAAAGAGAAGAGATCCTGAAAAACTTGAGAGAGGTACTGAACTCCACAGGTTTTTCAATGACTGAAAAGTTCTCCATCAGCAGTTCAATATTTGATATCCTTGCAAAGAGAGATGATCTTGTTTTGATAACAAAGGTGCTGGTAAACATAGATAGCTTCAGGTACGAGAACTCCTTAGAGCTAAGATATCTTGCGCTGGCGCTTGAAGCATTGCCCATTCTTGTCGGTGAGAGGTGCACAGCCTGTGCTCTGGAGGATTGTGTGGTTTATATGAGGCATTCCATACCTGCAATGAACTGTGCTACCTTTAAGGATTACATAAAAAACGACACCCTGCCTCTGGTTTACGCTGCACCAGGCGGGTTATACGCAAGGATAGATGGTAACACTCTGAGAAAGCTCAGAGAAGAAAGAAAGGTACCGATATCAGAGATAGCGGAGAGAGCAGGGGTTAGCAGAAAGGCAATATCCCTCTATGAGCGCGAAGAGATGGGAGCAAGTGTGGATGTGGTTTCAAGGATAGAGGACTTTTTTGATGAGCCCCTCACGCTTCCTGTAGACCCAAGGGAGCTATTCCACAGATTCGGAGAGGCGAGCATCCCTGGACGTGCAGAAGAAAAAGATCTCACGGATACTGAGCGGTTCTTTTTCTCTATGTTAAGGGACTTCGGTTATGAGATCTCCTCTTTCAAGAAAGCCCCAATCGATGCGGTGGTGTCAAGGGAGGAAAAGATACTATCTGAGTTCGATGGCAATAGCCTCAGGGAGAAGGTGGAGGTTCTGAGCGAGATCACGGATGTTGTTGAGAAGGAAGGCGCTATATTCTCAAAAAGAATTAAGAAGGAGCGTTTTAGAGGCATAGCTGTCATATCATCAGAGGATCTCAAAGATATAGATAACCTTCTTGATCTCATTGAGAAGAAGAAAAAGCGTTAGTAGAGATCTCCTTCACAAGATCCTTTCTCTTAGCTACTTGCTCTATCATCTTTATGAATCCTACCAGTGAGGCATTCACCATCGGGCTATAAACGTGCCCTTTGTTGTACCCTCTGGCTAACTTCTTTGACCACCTCAAACCATGGGACAAACAAAGCTCTAAAAGCTCTATCTGTGAAGCGCTGAGATTTTCAGCCCTGAACCAGTCTCTGTCTGTGAGTCTACCCATGGGAACAAAGAACAGCGGAACGACCATGCATCTGTAATCCTTTATCTTATCCATGAGCTCTATGGTGGCAAGAGTATCCTCCTCTCTCTCATCCGGTAGCCCTACGATGAGGGTGCAGGCAGGCACTATGTTGTTATCGTGCAGAGTACCAAGCGCTTTACAAACGATATCCTGCCAGTCTTTTGCTTCAAATGGCTTTGCCTTTGCGGGCATTGAGCGCTCTATCAGCTTCGGGCTTCCCGTTTCAATCCCGATTTCCACACCGAACCACTCCTGCTCGCTCAGAAATAGCTCTCTTGCCAGCTCCGCAGCTCTTGGCTCTGAAGCCACAGCGGCAATGCTGGTATGGCTCCAGCTTAGACGTTTGTAATGCTTCGCAAATAGCCTGAAAAGTCCCTCTATCCTCTCGATATCAGGCTTCACACCATGCACGCCATATAGAAGAACATCCTCAGCATGTATTATGCCGAAATCAATACCCTCTCTGTTATTAGCTTCAAGCTCCTTTTCTATCTTTTCCAGAGAATACCATCTGAGCCTCCTTTTTGTCACATCGCAGAATGGGCAGCCTCTAGGGCATCCTCTCCCTATCTCAACAAGCCCATTTACTGATGCATGCCTGATCTCAGGTATCTCATCCAGAGTTGGAGCTGAGCTTTTATACGCTTCATAAAGCAATGGCAGCTCCTCTCCGTTGAGCGCTTTCCTGAATATGGTCTCAGCATCTTTCTCAACCTCTCCCATAACTATACAATCTATGCCGTGCTCCATGGCAAAATCTCTCATGTGCTCAAACTGCCATGCTCCGGGGCCTCCTACTATGATCTTTGCACCGTTCTCTTTAGCCTTTTTTATGTTTTTATCCTCCATGAGCCTTTTGAAAAAGAGCGCGTTGAAAGGCTCTCCTTTTTGCAGGACCGCAGCAAATGTTGAGCTTGCAGGTCCCATGCCAAAGGGATCCATTGTTGATATTCCTATGACCTTTGCACCATCGAATCTTTTCAGATGTGAAGGATGCGCCACCGCAACATCAAACCCGAGATCTGTGAGCTTTGCTTCGACCTTACGCAGGGCGTAGGGAGCAACTGTCGCTACGCCCTGCTTTGCTCTCACAGGAGGGAAGAAGAGCTTTTCATACACACTGGTCGGGAGGATGTAGGGGGGAATGCATGTGCCAAAGCCTAAGAATTCCGAGTTGTGGTGTGTGCTCATCATGGTTCTATCCGCTGTCAACACTATATCTGTCATATCCCTACCCAGAGCTGTAAAGGTATCCGAATATAAAAAGGTTTCTATCTATCTGTTCAAAATTGCTTTTTATGGTGGGTGGAAAAAAAGGGGTCTCAGCGCTCGGATCAAAACTGGTTTATCTTTTTTTGGGCTGTAAAATGTGCAATATCACAGAAATTTTTAAATAGAAACTTCACGATACCTATACTGATTCAAATGAAGATGCCATCAAAGGTTAAGAGATATTGTCCTCACTGCAAGAAGTATCAGACTTTCGATGTGAGCATAGGTAAAAAGAGGAAAGCCAGCGAGCTAAAATGGGGGCAGAGAAGGTTCAGGAGAGTTACAAGAGGTTATCGTGGTTTCCCAAGGCCCAAGCCGGAGGGCAGAGAAAAACCGACAAAGAGGATTTACCTGAAGTACAGGTGCACAGTGTGCAAGCACGTTGTGCAACCTCCAGCATTTAGATCCAAGAAGTTTGAGCTCGTGGAGGTGAGATGATGCTGAAGATGGAGACAGAGAGTAAATTCCTGAAGGTAAAATGCAGAAGCTGTGGAAGCGAGCAGATAATCTTCAATAAGGCTAGCAGAGAGATCAGCTGCAGGATCTGTGGAGACACATTTGCAAAACCAGCGGGAGGGCTGGCCGAGATAAAGGGAGACATAATTGAAACCCTTGAATGAGTACCCAGAGAAAGATTCTTTGGTTGTATGCAGGGTGAAAAAGGTACTCAACTTCGGCGCGTTTGTCTTTCTTGAGGAATATCCCGGTAAGGAGGGCTTTATTCACATATCTGAGATCTCGAGAGGCTGGGTAAAGCGGATGAGCGATTTTCTACGGGAAGGGCAGAGAGTTGTTTGCAGTGTTATAGATGTTGATCCCCTGCGTAACAGAATAGATCTGTCGCTTAAGAGCGTAAGCGAGCATCAGAGGAGGAATAAGATTGATGAGTGGAAGAATGAACAGAAAGCCGAGAACCTTTTCGCCATAGTTGCAAAGAGGCTTAACCTGAGCGTTGAAGAATGTTATGAAAAGTTTGGAAAGAAACTCATTAAAACATTTGATTCACTTCATGAGGCATTCGAGGCTGCAGCCACCGATGACCCTGCATTCAACAAATTCAAAGGCAAATGGGTTGAGGTTTTTGTGGAGGTTGCAAAGGAAAATATAGAGATACCATATGTTAAAATAAAAGGCACCCTATCAATGGTATCTACCGCCCCTCAGGGTATCGAAAGGATAAGGTCTTTATTGCAGAGCATAGAGGAGAATGGGGTTAACGTGCGTTACCTCGGTGCTCCCAACTACCTTCTTGAGATAGAGAGCACAGATTATAAGAGCGCAGAGAGCGCCCTCAAAAAAGCTCTGCAACCCGTGCTCGAAGAATCAAAGAAAGCGGGAGTTGAGGCTGTTTTCAAAAGGTTAAGATGAAGAGCAGAATAAGAAAATGTTTAAATTGTGAGAGGTATACTCTAAAAGAGAGATGCCCTGTTTGCGGGAAAGAGACGGCAAATCCTTTACCGCCCAGGTTTTCTCCGGTGGATAAATATGGCGAATATAGAAGGAGGCTAAAAGATGGATGAGGTTTCGTTCAGATTCTTTCAGGAAAAGCACTTTGAGGAAGCGGTACTGGTAGTTGGTCTTCCGGGCATAGGAAGCGTAGCTCTCCTTGCTGTAGATCAGCTCATATCGGAGCTGAAAGCGGAGAAGCTTGCAGACATATATTCCGTACACCTTCCTGCGAGAGTTTTTGTGGATAATAATGGCATAGCATGGTTGGTCAATAACGAGCTGTATTGCTATGAGCAGGAAGGCTCAGCGATACTCATACTTACCGGCGCCTCTCAGGCTCAGAGTCAGGAGGGGCAATGGATAATGGTGCAGAGGGTCATCGAAGAAGTGAAAAAGATGGGAGTAAACTCCATAATAACCATGGGAGGCTATGCCATCTCAAGGCTGGTTGATAATCCAAGGGTGCTCGGTGCAGCAACCACTGAGTCTTTAATCAAAAAGTATGAAAAATATGATGTTTTCTTTGGGAACGGCGAGCCCGGGGGCGGTATAGTGGGCGCCAGTGGCCTGTTCCTTGGCCTGGGGAAGCTGGAAGGTATAGAGGGCATATGCTTGATGGGGGAGACAAGCGGGTATATGCCGGATCCTGTTGCAGCCAAAAAGGTTCTCCAGGTGATCAGCAGGGTTTTAGCGCTTGACATAAAGTATTCAGCGCTTGACGAAAAAGCAAAACAGATAGAGCTTATTGAAGAGCAGCTGAAGGATAATGTACAGAAGAGCGAGAGTGATGAGGCTCTCAGATACATAGGCTAAAAGAGAATGATATTAAATGCCGATCTGCACGTCCACAGCAAATACTCAGGGGCCACCAGCAAAAGGATGAACATCAGAGAAATGTGCGAATGCGCAAAGAAAAAGGGCGTACAACTCTTAGGGACAGGGGACTGTTTTCAGGAGCACTGGCTTGAGGGCATAAAAGCCCTTGAGGAAAGCAGAGGGATATTTTCATACGACGGGCTAAATCTTGTGCTCACAGATGAGGTCGAGGACACAAACAGGGTGCACCATCTTCTTCTCTTTCCTTCCATTGAGAGCGCAGAGGAAATGCGCTCTGAGCTTGAGCCATATTCGAACACAATAAGGATTGATGGAAGGCCTAAGTTAGCGCTTACAGGGGAAAAGATAGCGGAGATAGCTGAAAAGCATTCCGTGCTAATAGGTCCCTGCCATGCCTTCACACCATGGACTGCAATGTATGCTTATTTTGCCTCAATATCCGATTGTTACAGGGGTATGGCTGACTATGTGAGCTTTCTTGAGCTGGGTCTGAGCGCAGACACAGACTATGCAGATAGAATAGCCGAGCTTCAAAGGCTCACTTTTCTGACTAACTCAGATGCGCACTCACCCAACCCCAATAGAATCGCTAGAGAGTTTAACAGGGTAGAGATGAGGGATCTGTCATTTTCCTCTCTTGCGGATGCGATATTACGCAGGAATGGCTGCAGGATCATTCTCAATGTTGGCATACCTCCACAGGAGGGCAAGTACAATGAGAGCGCATGCATAAGATGTCTCAAGCACTATTCTCTGGAAGAGGCTATAAGCATGAAGTGGAGGTGCTCGTGCGGAGGATTGATAAAAAGGGGTGTAGCAGACAGGGTAAAAGAGCTCGCCACTTATGAAGAACCAGAGCATCCAGCGCATAGGCCTCCATACCTCCATCTGATACCTCTATCAGAGATAATCGCCAGGGTTTTGCCAGAGAAAGGGGCTTTTGAAGAGTGGAATAGACTTGTTGAGACCTTTGGCAATGAGATAAATGTGCTCATAGATGTGCGGATGGATAAGATCAGAGCTATAGCAAGAAGCGAAGTTGCAGATGCAATAAGATCCTTTAGAGATGGGGAGATAAGAATAATACCTGGAGGCGGCGGGGCTTATGGCAGGATAGAGATCTTGAGGAACAAAAAAGGGCAAAAAAGCATAATGGACTTCTAGCTCTTTTCTTCATCTTTGTGGTCTTCAGCCCATTTTTTTCTTATCTCTTCAGCAAGCTCACCATCAGATATCACAAAACCACCTATGTAACCGCAGTTTCTGCACTCATACTTTGACCAGGTCTGAGGCAGAACAAAGAAGATGTTGCCGGAGCCGCATCTAGGGCAATAGACCTTCATATTTATCCCTCCATGAATCCAGTATGGCCGCTCCTTTCAGAGCGCACCTTATCATCCTATCTATGTTCTTATTATCGTATACGAAGTGCTCTGTGCTCTCTCCTATTCTGTTCACAACAGAGCAAATGGCTCCGGCGTTTAAGGAATAGAGAGAAGAGAGAACAAAAAGGATTGAAGCCTCCATCTCAGCAACATCCCCCAGAGCGCTTTTTTTCTTTCTCTCCGTATCTACAGGCAAAAACGGATCATTAGCGTACAGGGCGTCGTCAGAGTCGCTTATGGCGCAGAAATGTTTGTAATTCAGCTCTTTACAGGCGGATAAAAGGGCCAGGGTGACCTTAAGACTTGCCACGGCTGGATACTCTAAGGGAACGTATCCCTTACCTGTGCCATCATTTCTTATGCAGGCTCTTATCACAGCAAGCTCACCTATCTCTGCATCTCTATAAGCACCGCAGGTTCCTACCCGTATGAAGCTCTTTGCTCCGCACCTTGCCAGCTCCTCAAGGGCGATGGCAGTGCTGGGCGCCCCTATGCCTGTGGATGTTACCCCCACCTCCGTGCCTTCATATTTCCCCTTGAAGCTCCAGAATTCTCTGTTCTTTGCTATGCACTCTGGATTTTCAAGAAATTCAGATATGTGCTCCGCCCTTGCTGGATCGCCTGGTAACAGGCAGATCTCCGGTACCCTGGTGCATCTTATGTGATACTGCATCAAAAGAATTGGTTGTGCAGCTTATTAAGGTTTTTCCTCTGCAAAAGGAAAAATACTCTATCCCCCTCCTCTATGCTTTCCCCATCAGATGGCAAAAGCCATTGCCCATTTCGCACAGTGCCCAGAAAGAGCGAACCCTTTCTTGGTAACTTTAGTTCATCCATGGTTTTGCCTATGCTTTTATCCCCTTCGGAGGGAGAGAGGCATGCGATCAACAGGTCCTCATTCAGCTCTATCAGCTCCATGTGGTAGAGTGCGGCTGTGATCCTCTCAACTATGCCATCCACCTCCCAGACAACATCGTTGACACCAAGATTTTTAAAGATCACTTCATCGCTTTTGTCGGTGATCCTTGCAACCGTCCTTTTTATAGTCTTATTTTTCTTTGCAAGCTCGCATGCCACAAGGTTTGATTTGCTGTCACCTGTTGCAGCTACGAATGCTTCACAGTCGCTGAGGCCCGCCTCCTCAAGTATGTTGGGATTGGTTCCATCACCCTGTATTACCAGTGCATTGGTGAGGCTTGCCAGCTCCTCGCACCTCTCTGCGTTCTTCTCAACGACCGATATCTCATTATCAGACTGCAGGAGCTCAAGCAGCGCTTTTCCGACTCTGCCTCCTCCAACTATGATTATGTGCATAGCCTTTAATCCTTTATTTCTTTTTAATTTTTTGGCTGAGGGCCTTGGTGATGCTCTCGAGAAAGATAGCTACAGCTATCTCAAAGGTGCCGCTCCCAGCTGAAAAATCCTCATGTGATCCCCTTATCTGTCTCAGTATGTAATCATGATGGTTCTCCTTCTCCATTATTCTCCCAGGGATCCATATTATTGTATCAGCCATCTTTCCCAGGGCCGATTCAGGATATGAGGTTATCGCTATTATCCTTGCTCCCACCCTTCTGCCCATCTCAACAGCATTCAGGGTATAGGTCGTTTCGCCACTCCCGGAGATCACCAGAATACAATCTGTCACCCTTGCAGCTGGTGTTATGGTCTCACCGACAACATATGCGTCCAAAGAAAGGTCTACAAGCCTGTGAGCAAAAAATCTGCCTATAAGCCCGGATCTACCTGTGCCAGCAATGAATATCCTGTCTGAGGTCAGTATAGCTCTTATGACCTTCATTGATTGCTCATTGTTTATATAACTCAGGGATTCTTCAATTCTGTCGCAAAACTCCAGAGACATGCCCCTTATGTCCACACTGAAAAGCTCTTTATTTCTAAATAAAGCTATCGATATCATGAGTCCAGAGGTGTAGTTCTGTTATTATTTCTTGCACATACTCCATTCCCATCACCATTTTCCAAACTGCTGGTGGTTTCTATCCATATACAAATTGTCTCTCTGTAGATCTCATCGGCAAGATGCCCTGTTGCTCCCTCTTCAGGATTGTCCGTATCATCTACCGTCAAAGATGCTCGCAGAAAGTTATAAAAGCGAGGTGATACATAATTCTGTGGTGATAAAATGGCATCAAAAGAGCTTCTGGATATGCTGAACAGGGCCATAGCGAGGGAGATACAGGTATCGATACAGTACATGTGGCAGCATGTGCAGTGGAGAGGGGTTGAGGGCATGGCTGTCAGGGATGAGCTGAGGAATATAGCTATAACGGAGATGAAACACGCAGAATCCATAGCTGAGAGGCTCAACTACCTCGGTGGCAAACCAACAACGAAACCAGAGCCAATATTCGTGGGAGAGACACTGAAAGAGATGATAGAGCAGGACAAGAAGGATGAAGAGCAGGCTATTGAGCTCTACAAACAGATAATAGATCTCTGCAGGAAAGAGAATGATGAAACAACGAAAAAGCTCTTCAGGGATGTCCTTGGGGATGAGGAAGGACACCACGACACATTCACAAGTCTGTTAGAGGGGATGTAAAGAGCAATACGCCAGTTAAATTCACTTCCTTAAGGAGGCAGCAGGAAACTTGCTGAATGTGGGATGGCGCATAAGCGCTCTATGGGAGATCGCAGCCGTGAGAGCTCCTGGGGCTGCCAGCCCACCTTAGGTGCTGGGCTCCCGGTTTTTCTGCAGTGCTCTGATTGCACTGGCAAAGCTATAAAAAAAAGGTTCTATAAAAAATTACACAACCGTGTTTGCTCTCTCCCTGCAGTAGCACACATCCTTCTCTGAGGGCATGTGGCCCTGAGTTAAATATCAGGTGTAGTGCGGGAGGAAAACAACCCTGCTCTTTATCTCAACCCTTTTATTATGATGGGCGAGAACAGCCTCTGAAAATTCAAAGATCTACCATGACAGACTGCCCTGAGATCTCAACCCGGTACGTCTCCAGATCGTACGTCTTTACATGCGCTATGAGCATGCTGGTGCGCTCCATCATCTTCACAAAGTTCTCAGGCAGATCTTTTGGCAGCGAGAACCCCTCCACAGGATCCTTCATCTTCTTTCCTGTTGTCACATCAAACTGCGCGCCGTGCATGGGGCACGTCAGTATCTTTCCTTTGAGAGAGCCCATCTCTAGCGGCGCATTCATGTGGCTACAGCGCCTTGAAACCGCGTATACCCTGCCTTCATACCTGCACAGAAGCACCTCTTTTCCTTCTACCTCAAAAAATTTCAGCTCTCCATCAGGTATTTCCTTCAATTCACAGATTTTTTTCAACATAGTCCTCACATTTTTATGTGACTACCTTTATTTAACCTTTTCTGCCAGAAGGCCCCAATGCATGGTTCTGCTTCGTTTTCAGCCATTCGCTCTGATGGAGACCGTTACAAAGACTAAAAGTCAGAGCATTTTCCTATTTCAATCGTCCCCATCACTCTCGCCAGGATTCAGTGAGCAGATGACACCAGAGCTTCGTACTTCAGAGGATCTATCACGACGTCAACTATCGAGGGCTTATCACTGTCCAGAGCGCTTCTCAGAGCTCTGTTCAGATCCTGTGGTTCAACGACTCTTACGCCGAAACCTCCGTCCCCGGTGACACACACAACCTGTTTATCGGGAAAGCCTATCTTTGCAGTGCTCAATGCTTTCATAGAGCAATTTGCAGCGCAGATCCAGCGCATCAGGTAATCGGGTTAAAATTAAAAAAGACAGGAGTTCTATTAGATATGGAGGTGATAAAAAAATGATAATGCAATATTATCTACACGGGCCTTACCATGGCTATGGCTGGTATAATTATGGGTGGGTGTACGCAGTGATAGGCGTAATAATCCTTCTGGTTATACTCTACCTGGTGCTCAGAAGACCAGAGACGCAGGAGAAGAGAGACGATGAAGCTCTGGGGATATTGAGAGAGAGGTATGCTAAGGGAGAGATAACAAAGGAAGAGTTCGAAGAGATGAAGAAAAACATAAAGAAGTGAAGGAATGAACCAATGCCCGCGGGTTTCCAACCATATTGAGGCCTGTATGGAATAGAGGAATGTTTATGTTGAAATATCGTAATCCGATATCATGGAGCAGATAATAAAAGAGCTCTTTCTGGGTTTCATGAGGATACACATACTCCACCACGCATCCAAGGAAGAGATATATGGCGCATGGATGATGGAGGAGCTCAGAAAGCACGGCTACTCCGTGAGCTCTGGGGCTCTATATCCTGTGCTCAATTCACTCGAAAAAGGATATATGAAGAGCAGAAAAGAGGTCGTAGATGGGAAGGCTAGAAAGCACTACAGGATAACCGGAAAGGGCAGAGAAGCTTTGGATGGAGCGAGGGAAAGAATAAGGGAGCAGGGAGGTTGAGGAATGAGCGGTTTAACAGGTGTTGAGGCAAGGGAAAAGCTGGAAGAGTTTGGACCAAATGAGATATTCAGGAGGAAAAAGGTGAGATTCCTCGAGACGTTCAGGCATGAAGTCACCGAGCCAATGATCCTCCTGCTGATATTCGTTGGTGTGGTTTACAGTGTATGGGGGGCTCTAGCTGATGCGATAACGATTTTTTCAATAATCCTTGTTCTGGTTTTCGTTGAGGTGTACAATGAATACAGGGCCAAGAAGGCCATAAATTCCCTGGAGCAGATGGCAGCCCCCAGAGCGAGAGTCTTGAGGGATGAAAAAGAGGCAGAAGTTCCTTCTATGGAGATAGTTCCGGGGGATCTGCTCATCTTAACGACAGGCACGAAAGTAGCGGCGGATGCAAAGATCGCCAGATCGATAGGCCTCCAGCTTGATGAATCCCCGCTCACAGGCGAGTCCCTTCCAGTAGAAAAAAAAGGGGGAGACGAGATATATGCAGGAACAACTGTTCTGTCAGGCGAAGGCGAGGCAGAAGTCTACAACACAGGATCAAAGACAAAGTTCGGGCAGATAGCAAGAACGCTCGAGGAGGTGAAGCCACCGAGAACACCGATGCAGATGGAGATGAGGTCGCTCTCCGGAAAGCTCGTCTACGTGGCGGTATTCTTCTCAGCCCTGATACCCATCATAGGAATAATCAGGGGGCAGGACATGAGGCTCATGATATTGACAGGTCTCTCCCTGGCATTTGCTACGATACCTGAAGAGCTGCCGATAGTCATAACTATGGTCCTCAGCCTTGGATCCTACAATCTCGCTCGTAAGAGCTTTCTTGTAAAAAAGCTCGAAGCCGCAGAGACCTTAGGAGGAGCCACAGTCATAGTCACGGACAAGACCGGAACGATAACGGAGGGCAAGATGACAATAGCCTCTGTTTACCCAGAGGATGTCATTGAGAAGGCTGCCATGGCAATCTCTCTCTACTCCATCTCACCCATGGAAGAGGCGATAAAAGAGAGGTATGGAGCAAGAGATGAGCCAGAGATCTACAGAGAGAAGGGATTGGAGAATGGAAGGAGGATAAAGAGCATCATAAGAAAGAGCACAAAAGGCTATGAACTCTTCGTCAGTGGTGCGCCGGAGGAGGTATTAAAGATATCAGAGAAAAAGCCTGAAGGAATTGATGATGTCATAAAGGAAGAGACATCAGAGGGCAGGAGAACACTGGGCGTTGGCTATAAAGAGCTGGGTAAGGGCGCAGAGGACCTCTCTTTCGACGAGATCGAGAAAAATCTGGAGTTCGCCGGTCTCATAGGATTTGAGGATAAGCCGAGGGAGAATGTCAGGGAAACAATCGAACAGCTGAAAAACGCAAAGGTCCGCGTGATAATGGTCACAGGCGATCACCCGCTGACAGCCGAACACATAGCTGGGGAGGTGGGAATCCCGCGCGATGACGTCATCGAGGGAGAGGGCATGGATAAGATGTCTGACGAAGAGCTCAGGGAAAGGGTGAAGAGCGTTTCGGTCTTTGCAAGAGCTTCACCGCAGCACAAGCACAGGATAGTTGAGGTGCTCCAGCAAAACGGGGAGATAGTCGCGGTTACGGGAGACGGGATAAACGATTCTATAGCATTGAAGAGCGCGGACGTGGGCATAGCCATGGGGATCAGAGGAACAGATGTCGCAAGAGAGGCTGCTGACGTTGTCTTAGCGGATGATAACTTCATAACGATAGCCCATGCGCTTTTTGAGGGAAGAAAGTTCTTCGATAACCTGAGGAAGGGGATAGGGTACTATCTCTCTGTGAAGGTTGCGCTCATATCCATCTTCCTCCTGCCTGTGCTCGCAGGCATTCCAACGCCGTTTGCTCCGGTGCAGATAATACTGCTTGAGCTGTTCATGGATCTTGCCGCATCCGCAGGCTTTGTGAGTGAGCCCGCTGAGAGAAACATATACGAAAGACCGCCGCGGAATCCTGAGGAAAAGGTTCTGAGCAGGAGAGTGGTTGCGGACATCCTTGTAAAGGGGATCCTGCTGTTCTCTGGCGTTACCGCGGTCTATCTCATATCAAGGCACAGCGGCATAGGCTTTATGGAGAGCCAGACACTTGCCTTCTCCTCCTGGATCTTCGGACACGTATTCCTTGCATTTTTTTCACGTTCGGAGAAGGAGCCCCTCCTTTCGGTTGGTCTTCTATCAAACAGGATCATAGACCTCTGGGGCATTCTTGCCTTTCTATTCCTTGCAGCAGGGATATATGTAGAACCTCTGAGAAACAGCCTGGATCTGGCATTCATCGCCCCACAATTCCTTGCTCTGGTGTTTTTCTCCATGCTGGTCCTGATGAGCGTTCTGGAGCTGAGGAAGGTCACCGGGATGGGAGCAGGGAAATGGTGAGCATACCTGTGCTGAGCGACCGAGTTCTGCCTTCTATGAAGGAATGCTTAACAGAAGAGAGAGATGATCTTCTGGAGCATATGAGACAGATTAATTCTCTCTTCTGGCAGTTTTGCATGGAGCTTTGGGAGTAAATGGAAGAAGATTTCAGCGAACTCATAAGATACACCGTCCCGGGATACGCGGGAGGACTCATACTGGGCGGAGTGCTTGACTATTTCGGCCTTCACATAAATCCCATAGGGCAGTGGGCTGTGCGCACTCTTTCAGGTGAAGGTGACTCCATATTTGAGGGCGTTTTTGCCATACGCCGGAGGCTTAGAGGAGCAGAGAGATCTATGGCTGAAGCATACAGCTGGGGCAAGGTTTTGGGCATGGTCTTCCCATGGATTATAGATGCGATCAGCAGAATGGCGGGTATAGATGTTTATGGCGTCGGCGGATTCTACATACCCTATCTGTATGCAATGAGCGATCAGATGGGAGCCAGCATATCCGGTCTTTTATATATACACAGAGAGGAAAAGAGCTGGAGGAGAGCTTTAAGAAAATACGTTCACCATCCCGTGATGCTGGCAAGCCTGTCTGTGATACTCATAGTTCCTGTAGCGCTCCTGTCTGCCAGACTTCTTGGCTTCAGCCCCACCACACAGGTCTATACGGCTATAGAAACGATAGCCGCAAACCTCTGCTGGGTCCCTCCGCTTGCTGGCTGGATGCATGAGAGAAAAGAATCCAAAAACGCTTAAAGCGGGATAAGGGCCATAAGAAACGAAACTATAAAAACCAGGTCAATTATATTGTGATGTGAGAGAGTTCAAAGAGGTGTATGAGTATGGATCACGATAAGATGGATCACGATAAGATGGATCACGATAAGATGGATCACGATAAGATGGATCACGATAAGATGGATCACGAAAAGCATGGCGAGCATGAGCACAAAGATCACATAGATCACGATAAGATGGATCACGATAAGATGGATCACGAAAAGCATGGGCAAACAGATCACGAGCGCAAGGAACACATGGACCATGGGAGCAGGGATCATGAGCATATGGAGCATCAGGGGCACCATGGATCGATGGTTAAGGACTTTCAGAGAAGGTTCATAGTATCCATTATCCTGACTATACCGGTTCTCATTCTCTCCCCGATGATCCAGGAATTCCTCGGCTTTTCATTAACTTTCTATGGAGTAGATTATGTCCTGTTCTTCGTGTCTTCGGTCATCTTCGTATACGGCGGATATCCATTCTTCAAGGGCTTTTATGGGGAGATAAGAAACAGAGCCCTTGGAATGATGACCCTGATAGCAGTGGCAATCACTGTTGCTTATGTCTACAGCGCCGCAGTGACATTTGGCCTGGAGGGCACGGCATTCTTCTGGGAGACAGTAACGCTCATAGATATAATGCTCCTCGGTCACTGGTTCGAGATGAGATCCGTTATGGGCGCATCAAGAGCTCTTGAAGAGCTCTCAAAACTTATGCCGGATATAGCGCACAGGGTGAAGAATGAAGAGATTGAAGACATTCCAGTAGAAGATCTTGCTGTCGGGGATGCGGTTCTTATAAGACCGGGGGAAAGAATACCGGCCGATGGAGTTATTATAAAAGGAAAGAGCTCTGTTGACGAATCCCTCCTGACAGGAGAATCCATGCCTGTGGAGAAAGCAGAGGGCTCTGAGGTCATTGGTGGCTCCGTGAACGGGGAGGGAGCTCTGACAATTGAGGTGAAGAAGAGCAAGGAAGATTCATTCATATCCCAGATGACAGAGCTTGTGAGAAAGGCTCAGGAGAGCAGGTCAAGAACGCAGGATCTAGCTAACAGAGCTGCATTCTTTCTCACGATAATAGCGCTCACAGCCGGGGCCCTGACCTTTGCCCTGTGGCTTCCCTCTATGGCTCTGGAATTTTCTTTGGAGAGGTCTGTTACCGTTATGGTGATAACCTGTCCTCACGCTCTGGGTCTCGCGGTCCCTCTCGTGGTTGCCCACTCAACATCGCTCTCTGCGAGAAGAGGAATCCTGATAAGAAACAGGGCAGCATTTGAGAAAGCCAGAGCGCTGGATGTTGTGGTTTTTGACAAAACAGGCACTCTGACAGAGGGAAAATTCAGCGTTACTGATGTTGTAATGCTTGACGATAAATACAGCAAGAGTGAAGCGCTCAAATACGCAGCTTCCATTGAAGAAAACTCCGAACATCCAATCGCCAGAGCGATAGCTTCAGAGACAAAGGATAGGGAGAGCACAGATGACTTTAAAGCGCTCCCTGGTAAAGGGGTGGAGGCAACTGTGGCAGGAAGGAAGATGCGGGTGGTAAGCTCCCAGGGTTATGAGGTTCCAGATGAGCTCAAAGGAAAGACAACAGTCCTCCTCATCGTAGATGAGAAACCGGTAGCATTTATAGCGCTGGCAGATAAGGTAAGGAAAGAGTCCATAGAGGCTGTGCGAGAGCTTAAGGCCATGGGAATCAGAACTGTGATGCTCACAGGCGATCGTGAGGATGCGGCTAAGAGTGTGGCTGAAGCCTTAGCCATAGATGAATATTTTGCAGAGGTAATGCCTGATAGGAAGGCTGAAAAGATCAGGGAGCTCAAGGCTGAGAGCCTTAAGGTGGCAATGGTTGGTGATGGCATAAATGATGCTCCTGCTCTTGTTTCTGGTGATGTTGGCATAGCAATAGGTGCTGGTGCAGATGTTGCCATAGAGAGCGCGGACATAATCCTTGTAAAGAATGATCCGATGGCGGTTGTTTCCGCGATAAAACTGGCTAAAGCAACGTACAGCAAGATGGTTCAGAACCTCTTCTGGGCTACGGGCTACAACGCTGTTGCCATACCTCTGGCGGCAGGGGTTCTCTACGGGTATGGCGTGCTTCTCAGCCCTGCTGTCGGGGCTGTACTAATGTCGCTCAGCACCATTATAGTTGCTGTGAACGCCGGTCTCCTGAGAGCCTGATTGTGCTCAAGCTCAATTTCAAGAGCAAATGCAGGCAATATAAAGATAAAGAATAGCCATGGAATCAAAGGGAGCAAAATAAAGAAGAGTGCTCTGTCTCTGCTTCTGCATTGGAACTACCAGGCATAGCAAAAAGCTATTTTATCTGGATGCTCTTCCTTTCTGTGCTGAACGTATGCAGATGCTTTGATGAGCTTGCTGGTGATCTCAAAGAGGGCATAACCGTTGTTTATGGCCCTCAGGCGAGCGGAAAGAGCACATTCTGCATGATGGCCGCTCACGAATGCGCAAAAACCGGTAAAAAGGTAGCATACATAACAAAGGAGAGGATCTCTTTTGAGAGGCTAAGGCAGATATGCAGGGAGGATTTTGAAGAAACGATAAAAAGCATTAGCTTCTCATTCCCCAGGACAATAGATGGCCTTGAGCGGGCTGTGAAGAACTCAAGAAAGCTTCCTAATCTGGGTCTCCTCATAATAGATACTGTAAATGAGTACTACTGGATCGAAGAGGAGAGAGAGGACTGTTTTATAAGGGTCCTCAGTGGTGCAGGCATGATGTGCAAAGAGCTCCACATACCCGCGATTTTGACAGCGAGCGTTTATGAAAAGAGGGGAAGCTTTGAGCCGTTCGGTTTCAGAGATCTCAAGAGGAATGCCAAGCTCATGGTTGAGCTGAGGCTTACTGGAAGTAAGAGAGCGCTTGTCATAAGGGAGATGGATGGCAAAGAAAAGAATTTAAGAAGAGAATTTGTTATGTGTGACAGTGGTATAGATGAATGAGCTGGTGGATTTTGCACTGGAGCTCGCTCTGAAGGGTGGAGCGAGATATGCTGAGGTGAGAGCTATAAAAAACTCTGATAGTGGCTTTCTTTTGCGCAACGGGAACCTTGATGAGAGCGGTATGGAAGAGTCTTATGGTCTATCCGTGAGGGTGCTTAAGAAAGGCTTTGGCTTTGCCTCAACCAGCATCATGGAAAAAAGGTCTATTGAGAGGGCTGTGGAGAGGGCTATCAAGAGCTCTTCAGCTCAGAGAGATGAAATAGGGCTTCAAAATGTTGAGGGAGAAAAGTTTCGTGAGGAGAAGAGCGCTGATGCAGAGAGCATGTTTGGCAGGTTAAAGGATTTTGACTCCGAGCTCGATTGCCCGATGAGGATGATGAGCTTCTCGCACACCATGGAGGAAAAGGTGTACAAAAACAGCGATGGCGCAGACATACAGACAAAGCTCCCGAGATCCTTTCTCTTTGTCTTTTTGACCGTTGGTGAGGAAAGCACGGGTTATGAGCAGTTCATGAATGAGTATGGTGGAGTTGGGGGAGAAGAGATCTTTAAAGGAATGGAAGAAGAGATAAAGAAAGAAAAAGAGGGCGTGCTCAGGTGTTTGAGGGAGAAGAATCCGCCACCGAAGGGAAAGATAGATTACATTGTGGGCCCAAAGATAAGCGGTCTTGCGGCCCATGAGAGCTGCGGACACCCCTTTGAGGCGGATCGCATACTCGGTAGAGAGATGGCCCAGGCAGGGGGGAGCTTTCTGAAGGGTAAGGAGATAGGGGAGCGCATAGGTAGTGAGAGCGCATCTGTGATAGATGATCCTACGATAGAGGGCAGCTTTGGGTACTACAGGTATGATGATGAAGGAGTCAGGGCAAGGAAGAGATATCTGATAAAGGATGGCATAGTAAATGAATTTCTCCACAACAGAGAGACAGCATTCATGATGGATGCACAGAGCAACGGAAGCGCCAGAGCCAGCGCATACGATGTTGAGCCTCTGGTAAGGATGGCCAACACCTACATTGAGCCTGGTGATTATTCACTTGAGGAGCTGATAGAGGGAGTAAAGAAGGGGATACTGATGGAGAACTATATGGAGTGGAACATAGATGATAAGAGGCTCAACCAGAAGTACACTGCCTGTGAAGCCTACCTGATAGAGAATGGAGAGATAAAGGGATCTCTCTACCGGCCAAAGTTAGAGGTTACGACGCAGGGCTTTTACTCTGCAATGGACGGGTGCTCTAAAGATCTCAAATTCTCTGCTGCCACATGCGGAAAAGGGGAGCCGATGCAGGCTATGCCTGTTTTTACCGGTGGTCCATACGTGAGGCTGAGGGGGGTTGAGAATGAATACTGAAGGAATAGATGCCAGAGATCCAGAGAGCATAATGAGATACGCTCTCTCTTTAGGCTTTGATGATGCCGTTGTTACGGTAGAGAGCGTGCACAGACAGCAGGTTAAGCTTGCTATGAATAGAGTAGAGAGCGTGTTCGATTGGGACTCTCTCAGCACAGAGATATTTTTAGCATACAGAAAGAGGATCATCTCTCTGAGCATTGAGGGAAAAGGGGATATCAAAAAATCCTTAGAGACGGCAAGGAAAAAGGTAGAGACCATAGAGCCAAATGAGGATTACAAAGGCATTGCGGACAGATCTTTTAAGGCTACCGGTGAGAGAAAAAGCATGGACTTTGATCTGGTAAGTGAGGCTTATAAGGCGCTTGATCTCTCTACAGGGTTCAATTGCTCTGGCATTGTTGAGGGGCTTGTCACCAACTCAGAGACTGCTACCAGCGCAAATGCTTTTTTCACAGATTCAAATGAGTTTTACAGAGCATGCATAAGGCTATACACGGATGTTGAGACCTCCGGGCAGAGCGTTGAGTGCTCTGAGAAGCTGGAAATAGAGCGTTGCGTTAAGGAAGCAAGGGAGTTTGCTGAGAGAGCAAAGAGCCCCAGGCGTGCAGAGTCAGGGACCTATGAGATCCTTTATACTCCCCTGGCATTCTCAAACATGGTGGACAGCGCCCTGGGCTTCTCTTCCATCTATGCTGTCGAGTCGGGCATGTCTTTTCTGGCAGGTAAAGAGGGCAAAAAAGTGGCTGATGAAGCTTTCAGCCTATACGATGATGCCACTTTACCTTCAATTAATAGAAGGGCTTTCGATGATGAGGGTGTAAAG
>JAXHST010000030.1:0-4705 GCA_034190325.1 Thermoplasmatota archaeon | reverse complement strand
AAGATATGTGAATGGAATGATCAAAAAGGACAGTATGAGCGCCTTGGAGCAAAGATAGAGCGCAAAGGTCATAGAGGAGGGAGTTACTTTTAATGAAGGTGGACAGCTTGAAAAAGGCTAAGTGGATATGGCCAGAGAATGCAGAGTACAAGCTTAAAGCTAACAAGAGAAAGAAATCTATCATAGGCCTTGATACTGAAACTAAAGAGACTGCAAAGGGTAACATACCTTTTCTCATCACATTCTACACAGAGGAGGGCAGAGATGGTTATTCTCCGATAGATGAAAGCAATTGGCTTGAGCTCCTCACATCTTCATATTTTAGAAACAGCATAAACTTCTTTTACAATCTTCAGTTTGATGCTGAAGGTTTGCTGAGGCTTCTTAATGATGATTTCATAACGCAGATCTATTTTAATAAGAGCACAGAGATAACGCATAACGGTAAGGAGTATAAAATTAAGTACATACCTAAAAAATATCTCTGGATAGGTGAGCTTGGCTACAGCTCAAAGGGAGAAAAAAGAGTGATGCATTCCTATGTCTTTTATGACCTTTATCAGTACTTTAGAACAAGCCTGGATAAAGCAGGTGAGAAATACTTGAACATGCACAAATCAGGGGATTACGGTGTAGATATGGACTATGAGCGCTTTGAGAATGATGAAGAATATAAACAAACGATAATAGAATACTGCATAAGAGACAGTGAGATCTGCTGCAAGCTTGGAGTTAAACTGTTCTCATTCTTTGTTGAGCAAGGGTACAGCAATTTCATCTCTTCAGCTTCACTATCAGAGGAGTATTTCAGGCGTTACGGTCTCACCATTCCTGCTATATCAGAGGATGTGGCCAGGCGCTTTCTTGATAGCTATTATGGAGGTAGGTTTGAGGTGCTCAAGAGAGGGATATGGAAGAACATGAAAGAGTATGATATCAACAGCGCTTATCCTGCAGTCATGAAGGATATGCCTATCTTAACTAAAAACTTCAAGGTTAAGCGCTCTGATAGCTGGGATTATCCTCTGTATGGGAGCTATGAGATCGATATGGAGATCCCCGGTAGCAGCTATTATGGCTTGCTTCCGCATAGACAGAGGGATGGGCTTATCATTTTCCCTACCGGGAGAATGCAGACTATTGTTACTTATCCTGAACTCGAGCTCATAGATCATTTAGGCCTGGATTACACCATCATGAGCAGTATGGAGATATATGATGAGAGCGCTGCTCCTCTGCTCAGTGAGCCTATCGCAGAGCTCTACGAACAGAAGAACAAAGCAAAGAAAGCACATGATGACCTTACCTATCAGCAAGTCAAAATTATATTAGATAGCCTTTACGGAAAATTCATTCAATCAACGCAGCAAACCTCATTAAAGCTATTGAGGCCAGAAGATGGGGATAATGAAGAGCTTGTTGATATAAACGGCGTGATTTATAAGCTTGTAGGACAGGATACTTTCAAGCTCGGCAGGTTGTTCTGCCCCATTTATGCTTCTTACATTACTGCAGCAGTGCGCTGCCAGCTCATGAATCAAACGCTGAATGATAAGAGCGTAGCTGCATTTCACACAGACAGTGTTATAACTTCAGGACTAAAAGATGAGGGTGATGGTATAGGGGAGTGGAGCAGGAAAGCTTCAGGAGATCTCGAGATATGGAAGTGTGGTTTCTACAAGATAGCAGGGAAAGTGAAGAACAGAGGGCTGAAGACATACAGGATAGGAGAAGGCGTGGAGAACAGGAGAATAGGGATAGGAGCTGCTGTGAGAAGAGGCATGCTAAACGATATGAACAGAATAATAGAGCAGCCTATAACGATTACTACGAGAGATAGGAAGAGGGATTGGTATAAGCTCAATGATGAGCAGCAGGACAGCGATCCTCTCAACCTTGACTACATCATAGCTGCAGAGCAGGAAAAGGAGATAAGGAGATGGGAAAGGCAGAGAATGAAAGCGAGAACTCCAGAGCAGTATGTAGAGAAGATGGAGATAGATGAAAGCTACATAGATCACAGCCTTACAAGAGAGGAACAATGGCACGAGATAAGACCTTCTGTGAGAGATATGCTATCTAGAGAGCTCGAGGAAAGGTAATTTTCATCGATTACCCCTACCCTAAACGTGCAAAAAATGCTATAAAACAAGGTTTCTCTTTGGAAAATGTTTAAGTCATCCTATTTCTTTTTCCATACAACGCTTTTTCTTTCCAAGAAAAAGGGTTGGGAGGGCAGAGCTGAAAACAGGTGAGGTTGAAAAAATGATTGGCACAAATCACAGTCCCTGCTCTCCTTGAGGGGTTTGCATGCCATTCTCTTTGCGTTGTCCGCTATTCTTATTATGTCTTTTATGCTTTATAAACCTTTTCTTTGGAAAAGAAAATGTTTTATCCAAAAGAAGGGCTAACAGAGAGTATTGACACAAAATCTGTAGCATGTGGGGAGAATGCTATACCACCGCAGGACAAAGAAGGCTAAGGAAATGATAGCCGTAATAGGTATTACGATTAGCCCAGTAATACTTATTATTAACATGTCTGCTAACCAGGTATAACCTGCTCCTATACCACCGCACCAGCTCATAGCACCAGTTCCCGTAATTGCCACACCCATAGTGCTTGCAAGAAACGCATCAAAAACCATAACAAAGACTGCAAAATCAAGGGAATGTAAAATGGGAATATACCAACCCTCTCCACTCCATACCGCTACACCACCGCTGACCACCGCATTTATTCCGATCGGTAAGCCAACACCCAAAACCATTATAAGAATGTAGATGACAAGCCATATAGCCATAAGAACAGCAGCCGCTATAGCCTCCACTACCGCAATAATAGGAATTAAGCCAATTAAAAATCCAAAAAATCCTGCAATTCCGCCGACTACCAACTTCACACCAAACCATATTTCTACAAATATCAAACCTATCATATGCCATATCGTGAGTATGATATCAACTATAAAAACGATAATTAACCCGCCAACGCCAGTGCAAAGCGCATCTATCCCTCTTCCCGTCGCCTGCAAAACATCTAAAATCTCAACTATGCCAGCGCTTATAAGCCCAACAATTCCGCCAGTGCCCACACCCGATACTATCCCAGATATGCCCCCAGCAATTATACCCGCAATTCCACCAGCACATATACCAGAGAGCAATCCAGCACAAGCACCCACAACAGCATCAATCAAGCCTAAAATAACTGCTATTACAGCACCGCATGCACCGATAGTTCCAGAGATAAGAGAAGCAATAAGACCTATGCAAGAAGCGACAAGACCAGAGATACCTCCAGAGAATAAACCAGCGCAAGAAGCCACTATGCTCCCAGCACACGCAGATATTATTCCTGCTATGCTGCTGCACCCCAGACTGTTCAATATACCCACAACTAAACCAGCCAGCGCAATTATAACAGAATTAAAAGCGCCTATAATGATAGCAAGTATACCCTCAATGCCTGCCACACAAGCTCCAGCCAAAGCTCCCAGGATTGTTCCTGAGAGAGCAGAAACGACAGCCCCAATAATCGCATTCACTATTGCAGAGCACCCAGAAATAAGAATAGATACTAAGCCTTCTAATGTTCCCAGAGCACCCAAGCATACAGCAATAGGAGCAGATATGCAGGCAGTGCAAATCCCCGCAATAGTGCCTACCAAAGAGCTTGCAATACTTCCTATAGTGCCGCCAATAGAGCAGGCAGCAAGAATAGATATAATAGTGCTAATAACAGCATTTAGCAAACTCAAAATGATAGATAATATTGTTCCCAGCAAACCACCTGAAGCGCCAAGAGTGTTTATGATTGTTTGAATGACTGTGTTTATTCCGCCTCCCATCGCTGCAGCGCCTTTTGCTCCCAGATCAACAACAGGATTTTGAGCTTTAGTCTGCTCTGCAAAAGCGAGAAAAGCACCGAGAAGCGCAAGCGCCACGAGAACAGTTTTAATTTTCATTTTCTTTTACCTCTGCATGAACATGAACACTTATCAGATCCTGCCAGAGCTGCTGCCTCTCTTTCTCATCAGCCCAGCAGTAGAATTCATACGCAGCTTCATTGTCAACTATCATTTACTCCTCTATATATTATCTCCTTTCCCATATTTATATCTTTTTCTTTCATCATTAGCTCCACCCCAGAGGTCTTCTCACCCAATTCCTGCAGTCCAGCACAGGCACATTGTTCAACACCGAACCAACAAAGCGAACGCACATGGTCCAGCATAGATTGAAAGGATAGCACACGACATTGCACCCGGCGAATAAGGTAGCAAGCGCAAGCATAGCTATTCCCACAATACTCTGCAGTATTCCACCAATGATACTTCCGCAAGGTACAGATGAAGATATGCGCTCTGTGAAGATCACAAGAACGCTCACTAACTCGCTGATGCCAAGAGCAATTCCGCTGCTCACTCCTATACTGAAGATAGAGCTGCAGGTAGAGAGAAGTCCCCCTACAAGTCCAGACACAGCTATATTTGTGATTAAATCTGTTATTGCCCTTATCAGCAGTAAGGTTATCCCAGCTGTGCCAAGTCCTATTGTTCCTACTATGCTGTCTGGTGCTAATACACAGAAGCCTGTAAGCGATGAAGCAAACGCCACGAAGAAAGAGCCGATAGCAAAGAGTAAAGGAGAGATAAAGCCTGTTACAAGAAGTCCCAGCAGAGGAATAAGGATTATCAATATTA
>JAXHST010000003.1:0-16562 GCA_034190325.1 Thermoplasmatota archaeon | reverse complement strand
TTCAAAGCCTTTATCCTGCTTATTCCCAGATCTTTGTTACTTTAACTCCTGATTAAAACGATTATGAAACTCCTTCTTAAGTTCATCTCTTTAAGCTCCCAGTTATTTAAGAAAAGGGCTTTTGATCATCTTTTACTTCATACCCGAGGAGCATACACTGCATAGCCCCGTGGAGGTGCCCAGAGATCTGTGCCACCCATAGAATCAGTTCTTTTACTCACAGGTCTGGAGTTATCTACAGTTGAGCTCCACGCAACACATTCAAGGTTTTCGTTTATAAATCTGGTTTCTATATACTTGCCTTCCCATTCTGTGCCATCATTGAGCACAACAATATAACCTTTATGCTCTTTTTCCTGGTATATAAGAATATCCTCATCTCCATGCAGCACTTCTATTTCAGGTGCTCCACCTCCAAGATAGCCCCTAACCCATATGAGTTTATCTATTCCATTTCCTTCCTGCAGCGGCTCTTCAGCACCACCTTTATCCAATCCATAATCAAAGTAATCCTTCCACCATACACAGGGAGTGCCTTCATAGGTCAGAATGAATCCATAAGCAAGCATCTTGTCATCTATTATCTCATCCGTATCATGGTTAGCCGCAAAGGTCACAGAGAGCTCTGGATGCGCAGCAACAAAAGAAGCATCTCTGCTTATAAATGAGCTTATATCCCCATCGGTTGCCATGCAAACATCTCTCATTGTGTAGTAGAGAGGGAAGTCAAAAACCATAATGCCGCCACCTGCCTCATAGACCCATTGCTCTATCAGATTTACGTTCCTGTCCCAGAGCTCTGCTACACAGAATGAATCTCCTGTAGAGTTTTTGAACTCCTCTGCCACCCATGGGTAATAACCTTTGACATAATCAAGCCTCCAGCCATCAAACCCAACATTCCTCAGCCATAGCCCCCACTCAATTAGATCATTCATAACTGTGCTGTTTGCATGACACACATCAGGGAAACCACCAAATGTTCCTACATCATTCTGCGCATAGCTTGATGGGTGGAAAGCATCATAGTTCCATGTACATTTACCACTGGCAACGCCGCTAAAATCTGTATAGCTCTCGCTTCCTGTGTTAGGGTTGTTTTCGAGCTCTCCGCCACCTCTATGGTTCAATACAATATCCCCTATAACTCCTATCCCCTGACTGTGATAAGCATCTATAGCTCTCTGAAGATCATTGAAAGTTCCAAATCTGGTGCTGGTAGATCCCTTCTGCGGATATTGCCCCAGATCATAGTAATCATAGGGATCATAGCCCATAGAAGCGCTGCCTGACATACCCTTCGATGGTGGGGGAAACCATATGTAGTCTATAGAGTACCCATAGATGTCTGACAGATCATAAGCTGCATCAGCGAGTACTCCATACCATCCTTCAGGTACATCCCAGTAGAAACCCTGGAATATCACCCCAGCTTTTTCACTATTCTGTAATCCACCTAGAGGGGTAATCAAAGAGACTAGAGCAAGAAAAAGAAGGATGCGAGCTGCCTTCATACTGTACTATATTTATTTTAAGATATATAAAATATATCCTATGCTATACCCATAGCGTGCGGGATTATTGCAGGGATAAGATAACAAATTATTTAAACGCAGTTTGCGATTTGGGGTGGTATGAAAGATACAAAGACCAATCCGGAGCTTATAGATCTCATAAAGGAACTCAACATCGCAGGCAGAGAGAAAAACATATGGAAAGATGTGGCGAAAAGGCTCGAGAAATCGAAAAGGGTTCAGGTTAATGTCGGGAAGCTTGCTAAGGTTGTTAATAGTGATGAGATCGCTCTCGTGCCGGGAAAGATTCTGGGCGCAGGAGAGATCCCAAAAAGCATAGCTGTGGCTGCTATCTCTTTTTCGGATGCGGCATACCAGAAGCTTCTGGCGAGCGGCTCTGAAGCTATGTCAATAAAAGACCTTTTAAAAAACAATCCTGATGTAAACAGGATAAGGATTATAGGGTGAAAAAATGAAGGCTATAGATGCTACGGGCTGCACGATGGGGAGGCTCTCAAGCTATGTTGCTAAAGAGCTTTTAAATGGGGAAAAGGTTATTGTGGTGAACGCAGAAAAGGCCTACCTTTCAGGTTCTAAAGAGTTTCTTATAAGAGAGTATAAAAAGAAGAGAGAACGCGGTACCCAGAGAAAGGGGCCATTCTTTCCAAGGATGCCGGACAGGATCCTCAAGAGGACAATAAGAGATATGCTGCCTTATCAAAAGCCTAGGGGGAGAGAGGCTTATAAGAACCTCAGGGTTTACATTGGGGTACCTGATGAGGTAAAGAAAGAGAGCATTGAGACAATGGATTCTTTTCAGTTCAGGGGGTTGAAAGGTATGACACTGCTTGAGCTCTCTAAGGAGGTTTGAGGATATGAAAACTATAGTCGAAAACGGAAAAAGAAAGACAGCTCTTGCTAAAGCTACGATCAGAGAGGGTGAAGGGATCATAAGGTTTAATTCGATGCTCCTTGAAGCTGTACAGAACCCTTTCATAAGAGCAAAGATAAGAGAGCCGCTTAAGCTTGCCGGTGATAAGATCAATGGCATAGATATATATATTAAGGTAAATGGTGGGGGTTACATGGGACAGGCAGAGGCTGCAAGAACAGCTGTTGCTAGGGGAATAGTGAACTACTTTGAGGATGAGGAACTGAAGCAAAGATTCCTTGAGTATGATAGGGCGCTCTTCATAGATGATATAAGACAGAAAGAACCGAAACACTATGGTGGACAGGGTGCCAGAGCTAAGAGACAGAAGTCATACAGGTGATTAAAAATGATAATACCGGTGAGATGTTTCACTTGCGGTAGGGTCATCGCGAGTGATTACGAAAAATTTGTTGAGAGAGTAAAGAAAGGAGAGGACCCAAAGGAGGTTCTTGACGCCCTTGGAATAGAGAGATACTGCTGCAGAAGGATGATCCTGTCGCATGTAGATCTTATAGATGAGATCTCTGCTTATGAATGAAATCTTAGAAAAAACCAGAGAAGAGATAGGCAACAAAAAGGTTATAGCCGCAGTCTCTGGAGGCGGGGACAGCACTCTTGCTGCGCACATCGCTATAGAGGCAGGAGCGGAGGTTTTTGCGGTATTTGTTGATTCCGGGTTATTGAGAGAGGGAGAAGCAGAAAGGACTGAGAAGCACTATAGTGAAATTTTTAGGGATCATTTTGTTCTTGTGGACGCAGGCAAAGAGTTTTTTGAAGCTCTTAAAGGCGTAACAGACCCTGAGGAAAAAAGAAAGAGGATAGGCAAAAAGTTTGTTGAGATCTTTGAGAGGATAGCAAAAGAGAAAGGGGCAGAGGTGCTCGTTCAGGGCACAATAGCACCAGACTGGATTGAGAGCGGAGGGCAAGGAAGGGATAGGATAAAGTCACACCATAATGTAGGTGGCATGCCTGAGACATTTCTAAAGGTTGTTGAGCCTCTAAGGGACCTATACAAGGATGAAGTCAGAGAGCTATTGAAACAATTTGGGCCAGGGTTAGATGAGAAACAGCCTTTCCCCGGTCCAGGGCTTGCTGTCAGGGTTTTAGGAGAGGTGACGGAAGAGAAGACAAGGATCGTGAGAAAGGCAAACGCAATAGTTGAGGAGGTGCTGGATAGGAGCAAAAAGCCATGGCAGTACTTTGCTGTTCTCTTACCTGTAAAGAGTACGGGTGTTAAAGGTGATGAGCGCGTGTATGGTGTGACAATAGCGATAAGGGCTGTTGACTCAACGGACGGCATGAGCGGTTCTTTCTCAAGGATACCCTATGATCTTCTGGAAGAAATGTCGAGCAGAATAACAAGAGAGATACCAGAGTGCAATAGAGTTGTCTATGACATAACAAACAAGCCCCCAGCTACAATAGAATGGGAATAAGATAGAGCAGGATAAAAATAAGAACTGTTAATGCCTATCTTATTTATGATCGGTATAATAGGTGCGGGCACCATGGGTCAGGGCATAGCTCAGGTTTTTGCAGCTAATGGTTATGAGGTTTTCATAACTGATGCTGAGAGGAGCATCGCAGAAAGAGGGATGCAAAGGATAAGAGAAAGACTTGAAAAGGAAGAGACAAAGGGAAAGATAACAGCAGAGGAAAGAGCTAAGATAGTCAGAGCTATAAAAGTTTCAGACGACCTCTCTGAATGCGAACTTGTCATAGAGGCTGTTTTTGAGGATATGGAGACAAAGAAGAATGTGCTCAAAAACATAACCAGCAGAGGAATGATAGCAACAAACACCTCATCCATCTCAATAACTGCCCTCTCCGGTTGCATTGAGAAGCCTGAAAGATTCCTTGGAATGCACTTCTTCAATCCCGTACCAAAAATGAAGCTGGTTGAGATCACAGCAGGAGAGCTCACATCGGAGAGCACTATAAACAGGGCAAAGGATATGGTAGAGAGCACAGGCAAAGTGCCTGTTTTGGTAAATGATAGCCCCGGCTTTATAGTGAACAGGATCCTTATACCTCAAATAAATGAGGCTTGCTTCATGCTCATGGAGGGAGTGGCATCAAAGGAGGATATAGATGAAGCAATGAAGCTTGGTGCTAACCATCCAATGGGACCTTTAGAACTCGGTGATCTCATAGGTTTGGACGTCTGCCTTAATATAATGGAAGTGCTGTATAAGGAGCTGGGACCCAAATACATGCCATGTCCTCTGCTAAAGAAGATGGTTGCTGCTGGAAAGCTGGGTAGAAAGAGCGGAAAAGGCTTCTACGATTACAGCTAAGCTGGACCGGTAAGGCTCCCCAGTAAGGATCTGAGATCACCCATGCTTCAATTGGGTGTTATCCGTTTTTGTCCCAGATCTACAGATGGGGCTTCCATAGCGGCTGTCTCACAAGATTTAGACCATGGGCTGCACAGAGATCTCTGGCTCTTTCAGCTGCAGTCTCCAGCTCCGAAGAGCTGAAATCTTTTCCATAGATCTCTTTTATTTTTTCTTCCATCCCCTTTTTTATTCTCAACCTGTCAACAACCACATAATCGGGCTCAGCCTCTTTGATGCGCTCAAAAAGCTCATTCTGCAGGGTAAACTCAGGCATTACAGGGCCTATGAAGATAAAAGTTCTTATCCCCTCTTTCTTCAACTCCTTCAGCGTTTCGATCCTCTTCTCTGTGGGATCTGCATGGGGCTCATAGAAAGGCTCCAGGGAGGTTATTGTAAAGCCTACCTCCCTCCTCTCAAACCTTTTTATTATGTCCACATCTCTCAGCACTAGAGAAGATTTCGTCTGCACGCTCACATAGGCATTGTAGTTCAGCAGCTCTATCAAGCATCTCTTTGTGAGCTCATACTCCCGCTCAAGGGGTTGGTACGGATCGGTAACCGTGCTGAGCGCTACTGTTCTATGATATGCTTTTCCGCTCTTAAGCTCTCTGCGTAAGACATCAGCTATGTTTACCTTTGCCCTGGGGCTCATGCTGCGGTGAGTAACATAGGGAGCATAGCAGTAATAGCACCCGTGTCCGCATCCTGCATAGGGGTTAAGAGAGAGCTCTGTGTCACTGAGCGATGATGAGCTCAGGGCGCTCTTGCATGTTGTTTCTCTGTTGACATCAGATGAACTCATCGATCCTCCTTTGAGCCTTCATATCTTTTATTATAGCGCTTGTGTCTATCCACCTCTTTAATGGTATGTCAAAGTGATGGGAGACGTAAGATAATGCCTGCTCCAGCGTATCAAATTCTCCAGGCTTTGAACGCAGAGCCCTGCGAACGTGCTCCCTCACATTCCAGACGCCAACAGGAAGAACATATCCTGGGTGAGCTTCTCTCATAACCACAGCTCCTGCCTGTCTGCGCATGTTGTGGAGGCTCTCTGTTACAGCGAGCCTTGAGGCATAATAGCAACCGCCTATGGCGGCATAGCTTTTCCTTCCTTCATAGAATTCATGATCTCCGAATATCTCCACTTTAGAGCTGTACGGATTCCACAGGGTTTTTGGATACCATGCTTCTATGAGCTCATAGCGCCAGGTCGAGGGCAGCATTAGAATCTGCCACCTGTTATCTAGCGCATCCAGCCTGTACACAAGAAACTTATCTATGGTTTCGTAACCCTTTATCTCCTCTCGCAGAGCTTTCGATACTGTATCATCCACTGCGGTTATGCTCCACCTGGTAGGAACTAGCTTTCTTTTCTTTCCAATAAGCCCAGCGCTGAAAGCCTTCTCTATCTGTGATATAAAAGCGCCCCGCTCATACAGTTCAACCACACCATCAACAGCTCTTAAATCTGTATCGTAATAAACTCTCTCCAGCAGCGGATTCGTTCTGAAGTTTTGAGCCTCTAGTTTATCTATAGGAGCGCTAGGCCCAAAGGGTTGGGAATTATCGTCCAGTATTATCCTCATGTTTGGCTTCTTTAAGAACTTCGCATGGAGATCAAAGGAAGCCTCAGCAAGAGCAAGCTCCCTTATCTCTCTTATATCCCTCTGCTCTATAGCGTCCACTCTTGCCGGATATTCTCCCCTTACAAGAGATGTGCGGAAGCTCACTATTTCCTCTATGCTCTTTCCGTACCAGAGCTCCGGTGTATCCAGCTGGGATGTATTGCCCGTATATGGAGGTATCAGTGGACCGATGTAAACCTTTGGATATCCATATCTACCAACGAATATGCCTGGTGGTGTTGAGCCCTGAAGCTCATTGCTAAGCATAGGTAAGGTTTTTGCATAAGCTCTGTTCTTCACTATCACCGGGCAGAAATCCTTGCCGCAGAGGTTTCTTCCACCTCTGCATAGTATGCATTTGTAGCTATCTCTCATTCAATATCTTTGATTTGTTTCGTGGATATATAAAACTTCCGTGAAAGAAGATATGCTGGCAGGAGAATCTGGTTTATGGGTAGAGACCTTGGCTATGCGATCTCCGCGGTTCTGTTATGGTCAACGGTTGCATCCGCATTCAAGATAGCGTTAAGCGAGATGAGCATCAGCGCCCTCATCTTTTACTCCTCTTCCTTCTCAACCCTCATCCTGTTGATCTCAGTAATCCTGCAAGGCAAGCTCTCAAAAGAGATCTTCTCTGCAAAAAACCTTGAGAGATCTCTCCTTTTGGGCGCGCTGAATCCATTCCTCTACTATAATCTGCTCTTCATATCCTACTCCCTTTTACCTGCGCAGGAGGCACAGGGGATCAACTTTTCATGGCCCGTTATCCTTGCGCTCCTCTCTCCAGCGATGCTGAAACAGAAGATAAGTGTGAGGAGCATGATGGCAGTGGTGATGAGCTTTTCAGGAGTGGTTGTGATATCAATACGCACAGTTTCATTATCCGGGGCCCTTGTGGCTCTATCAAGCGCCTTTGTGTGGGCGATCTACTGGTTAGGAAACACAAGAGATGATGTGGAGCAAAATGTGAGACTTTTTTTGAATTTTCTCTTTGGCTCTCTCTTTGCGTCACTGCCATTTCTCTTTGAATTCGAGCCCCCTTCTCTCTCTGCGTTCTACATTGGAGCCTTTGAGATGGGAATAACCTTTATCCTGTGGCAAAAAGCTCTGAAGCTTTCCGGAAATGCGGCAAGAACGGCAAACCTTGTTTATCTGGCTCCCTTCATATCTCTGATATTCATACATGGGGTTCTTGGAGAAGAGATAGAACTTAGGACAGTAGCAGGGCTCATTCTTGTATTAACGGGGATATTGCTTCAGACACGGAGAAAAATAGAGGTGAAGATGCAGGATAAAAAAGGATAAATAAAGAAGAGCAATAACGATGTGGAGGAAGAAGCAAGATTCTGGGAGAATGTAAGAGAGAACGATGTGAAGTGCAATCTATGCGCCTATAGATGTGTTATAAAGGATGGACAGAGAGGCATCTGCAGAGTGAGGATAAACAGGGGAGGAAAGCTGTACACAGAGTCTTACGGCACTGTTGTATCTCTCGCTATTGATCCAATAGAGAAGAAACCGCTCTATCATTTTCACCCCGGGAGCTTAGCATTCTCGATAGGAACAGCATCCTGCAATTTCAGATGTCTTCACTGTCAGAACTACACTCTATCTGCTTATGGGCTGGATGAGGTATCATACAGGTACATGGGGGTTAGAAGCCTGATAGATAGAGTAAAGGAAAACAGGTGCGATGGAATAGCCTACACATACAATGAGCCAACGGTCTGGTATGAATACACCTATGACTGCTCGAAGGCGGCGCATGAAGAGGATATCTACAATGTCTATGTCACAAATGGTTACATAACTGAAGAGCCCTTAAGGGAGATTGCTCCATATCTTGATGCTATGAACATAGATATCAAGGGAAATGATGCCTTCTACAGAAAAGTTTGCAAGGCAAAACTTGAGCCTGTGCTCGATACGTGCAGGCTTGCGAGATCTCTCGGCATACACATAGAGCTAACCTATCTCATAATACCAGGTTACAACGACGACAACCAGAATATCGAATCTTTTTGCGATTTTGTTGTTGGAGATCTTGGCGGTGAAACACCCGTACATTTCACCCGTTTCTTCCCATACTATAAAATGGCAGACGCTCAACCAACGTCTTACCAGACGCTCTTAAGAGCTTACACAATAGCAAAGGCAAAGAAGCTTGATTTTGTTTATATAGGGAATGTGCTTGATAGGGAGCATAACAGCACCTTTTGCCCCAAATGCAATTCTTTGCTTATAGAGAGGGGCACATTCAATACGCATTTAGTTGGGCTTGAGGGGGATAGATGCAGAAATTGTGGAAGAAGAATTCCTATAGTCCTTTGAGATAGCGATCCTTTAAGGCCATATAGTTCTTTGCGTATGCCGCAGCCTTTTCTTCCATTTCCGGGTCATTACGTACAACCTTTGCTGGAACCCCCAGCACAAGGCTGTTTGGGGGTATGGTAGTTCCTGCAGTAACAAGGGCATTTGCCCCTACTATGCTTCCCTTGCCTATAACGCTTCCTTCCAGAACTGTAGCGTTCATTCCTATAAGGCAGTTATCCTCTATCTTAGCTCCATGAACAACTGCTGAGTGCCCTATGGTAACAAAATTTCCGATAGTGCAGGGATTCTCCCTCTCCACATGCAGCACTGCGCAGTCCTGAACATTGCTTCCACTGCCCAGCTTTATCGGCGCCAGATCTCCCCTTAAAACTGCATTTGGCCATATACTGCAGTCATCACCAAGCATTACATCGCCCAGTATCACAGCTTTTTCATGTATATAGCATCTCTTTCCAATCATGATGGTAAATGCTCTCTTACTCAAAAAGCTTTTTAATCAAGCACCCAATGTCCTTTATGTTCCTTGATTTCTACAGGGAGGAGCTGGCGAAGGATCTTGAAACAAAAAAGATGCTGGTGCTTCATGATGCAAACATAGATCTTCTGCACGTAATAGATGAGGGGAGCCTTTTGAGATCTTTAGAAAGCTACAAAAAGTGTTACAGGAGTACAGGGGGTTTGGAAAAAGCAGTTCTCAGGATCCTTGAGCTCGCCAGCACAACTGGCGGGGAGATAATGATAGACGATATGCGAGAGGACTTTAATAATTTCAAGCCTTTCCTCCAAAAGAATTCAAAAAGAATCATCTTTACCCTTGGTGGTAATGCAGGAAACACCTCTATAGCCCTCTCGAGGCTTGGTGCGATGGCATGGATTTCAACAGCAATAAGAGACGACAAATACGGAAGATGGATAAGAGCTTATCTCAGAGAGAACGGAGTTATGACCGATCTTTTAAAGGTTCTTGATGGAAGCAGAGAAGAGGCTATGACTTTTGGCATTGAGATCCCTCAGAGAGATAGAGGTTTTCTGAACGATAGCTCAGATATAAGGGACTTTAGAGTTGCAGATACCACGCAGGAGTTTGATGGGGTTTTGATGCTGGGTCTTCACAAGCTCAAGAGCGGCTTTGATAGAGCGCTGGAATTTGTCAAGACTGTGCACGGTAAAGTTATATCTGATGGGGGGGACTATTTCTCACTCAGTGCAGGCAATGTAGAGCTCCTCTTTGAGATATTCAGAAACACAGATCTCTGCTGCATGAACGAAACGGAGCTTGCCTTCTGCCTGAGCGCTCTTGGCATAAATTCAAAGAGTGAAAGAGATGCTCTTAGCATCTTTGAGAGCGCGGAAAAGCTTAGAAACGCTCTTGATCTCAATGTGCTGAATGTACACACAGAGCTCTTTTCATTTGACCTGTCAAAAGACAGGTTACTTGTATTACCAACTCTTGAGCCAAGAAGGATCTCTGTTAAAACAGGTTTAGGTGACGCCTATGTTGCTGGCAAGAGCTTTGGTTTCCTGCAGAGCGAGAGGCAGGGACTTGCTCTGGGAAATGCCAATGCAATGGTTAAGCTTGAAAAGGGCGATTTCCCCACAAGGGAAGAGATAAGGAAAAGGTCAAAAACGATAAAGATTAAGGAAAGAGGCAGGGAAGAGGTTGAGAGCCTGATAAAGGAGCTGGGAGCAGAAACAGTTGAAATAAAAATATAGGAGAAAGAACATTCTTTATACATGGCCGCTGTAGCTCAGTGGTAGAGCGGCTGGCTTGTAACCAGCAGGCCGGGGGTTCAATCCCCTCCAGCGGCTCTTCACGGATTAGATTCAACCAAACAGGAGGTACAGCCAATGTCCTCTAGCAGCCTTTAAATTTAAAGCTCTTAACACTTATCTATAAGAGAAGATAGTAACATATACATATCCAAAATATAGTAAGAACATTGGTGGGAGGCGCTGTGAAAAAATTGTTTGCTGCTGCAGAAGTGTTAAAGCAAGCTAACTCCGATGCCCGGGTAATCTCCGAGGGGGCAAGATGATCAACGGGATAGAAGCTTACGAGCTAACGTATACTCATACATACACTGCAGAAGATGAGGTTTTTGAACTTCAAAGTAAACAGGTAATGCTATTTAAAGATGGAGTGAGATATCGTGTTGCGTTTTATGCACCGCAGGATTATTACGATGAATACCTGCCACTCTTTGAAGAGAGCATTGGGGCACTAAAATTTGAAGAAAGGGGGTTACTGCAAAAAATTTTTGATAGATGTCTTCCTTAGATGGCGGTTGATCATATTCTAACTCTAAAATTGTGGGATAATAGCTGGCTCTCAATTTTGAGCGCTTCAGTAAATTGTAAGAAGGATATAAACTAAAGAGTTTCGATCTTCAGGTGTCCTTCGCTATCCAGCAGAGCATAGCTGGAAGTGCTATCCCAAACATACCCGCAGTTTATGAAGGAGAAGTAGGATCCTCTCAGTATCAAAGGCTTGTGTATATGCCCATAGCAGATGGTGTTAAACTCTTCTTCGCTCCAGTATCTTCCATACTCTTTCATTTTAGAATCTAATATTCCAGGATTCTGGGAGAAAAATGGCTCGCTTTTTATGAACTTGGGCATCACTATGCTGAAAAGGGTAAATGTGCTTGCGCTCATCTCTTCCAGTTTTCCTCTAAGGGTCAGACGCATGAAAACTCTGGATATGACCCTGACGAATGTTCTTGCTCTCATCCTAATGAGATCCTGTTTTATCTCCTCAACTTTTTTCCTTCCCTTATCTGAATAGGCCCTCTCAACCTCTTCAAAGATCTCGGGACAAAACTCCCAGAATCTGTCTACAAAGTTCAGTACCCTGTTTATGTCTCTGTATCTGAATGGAAAAACATTGAATATGTCAAATTGGTGCCCGTGTATAAACATGATCTTATCTTTAATATAAAATGGATAGGAGATCCTTGCCTTACCTACTCTTTCAGATTTTTTATAGAGCAGATCATGGTTCCCGGGCACATATACCACATTATCGCAGGAGTCAAGGAGATCAAAGAAGAGATCTTTATACCTGTTTTCTTCAATGTTGCTGCTATAGAGCGTGTCTATTATATCCCCCACAAGGATGAGCTCATCAGGGTTTTCATCTCTCACTCTTTTTACCAGTTTTGAGACATTCTCGCGGTATTTCTCTTCATTCTCCGCAACCCTACCAAGGTGAATATCAGAAACAGCGAGATATTTCACAGAGGTAATGATATTGCTCATTTAAATAGATATCAAAATAAGCTTGGTATACTATAACCATCATGCTTGGTGTTGAGCTCTGCGGTACGAAGCTTGATAGCCCCCTGATATCTGCTTCAGGCATTCTTGATGAGCATGCAGAGAGCATGATAAGGCTGCTTGATGCAGGTGCTTCGGCTGTCACAACGAAATCCATAGGTAACATGGAGAGAAAAGGGAATGAAAATCCCGTAATAGCTGAAGTTGCCTGCGGCCTGCTCAATGGGATGGGTCTGCCCAACCCGGGGATAGAAAGGTTTGCTGGGGAGATGGAGATCGTAAAAAGGAAAAGAGCTAACAGCGTAATAATCGGGAGTGTGTTTGCCTCCAGCGCTGAGGATTTTGCCATTCTTGCGAAAAGGATGGAGAGTTATGGAGCATCTGCTGTAGAGCTTAACCTGAGTTGCCCACATGCAAAGGGTTTTGGAGCAGAGGTGGGGAGCGATCCGCAGACAGTGTTTGATATAACTAAAGAGGTGAAAAAGAGAGTAAGCATACCGGTTTTTGTCAAGCTGACACCGAATGTAAGAAGCATAGTTGATTTAGCAAAGGCCTGCGAAGAAGCAAAAGCGGATGGCATAACTGCGATAAATACAGTTCGAGGTATGAAGATAGATGTAGACTCTTTTCATCCTGTGTTGAGCTGTAGAGTTGGAGGGTTGAGTGGCCCTGCGATAAAGCCCATAGGCGTAAGGTGTGTTTATGAGATAGCAGAAGAGGTGGATTTGCCTGTTATAGGCGTTGGTGGGATTGTTGATGGGAAAGATGTTATAGAGTATATGGCCGCAGGAGCGAGCGCTGTAGGTATAGGATCTGGCGTATATTACAGAGGTTTGGAGATATTTGAGCTTGTAAGAGGGGAGATGGAAGAGTTTTTAAGGGAAAAGAAAATTGGAATAGAAGATATAAAAGGTATAGCTCACAGGAGGTAATATGAGAATGGTTAAGGTTATAGAGAGAAGGAAAGAAGCAAAGGATACGGAGAGCATATACTTTGAGGGATGCTCTGAAGCTTTGCCCGGGCAATTCATCATGGTCTGGCTCCCGGGTATAGATGAATTTCCAATGTCGCTCTCAAGGATAGGCAGGATCTCGAGCATAACCGTTCTTAAGAAGGGCGCGGGAACAGAAGCTTTGATGTCTGCCGATGAGTTCTCGATAAGGGGGCCATTTGGCAACGGTTTTTCTTTGTGCAGAGGTAAAGAAAAAGATAGAGAGAGAGAAAAGATTCTAATAGCCGGCGGGATAGGGATGGCTTCTCTTCTCCCTATAGTGGCAAGGGATGATATAGTATTCCTTGGAGCAAAAAGCAAGGATTACCTTCCATTTGTGGATGAGATGAGAGCTAGAGGCGCTGATGTTAGGATAGCCACAGATGATGGATCATGCGGCTTTAAAGGCAGTGTTATTGACCTTATTGAATCTCTGCCGGGGCACCTGTGCTCAGAGCAGATATATGCCTGTGGGCCCATGGAGATGCTGAGATCACTTTACGAGCAGGGCATAGATGCTGAGGCTTCTTTAGAGAGCTATATGAAATGTGCTATAGGTATATGCGATAGCTGCACGATAAATGGATTTATAGTGTGCAGGGAAGGTCCTGTAGTAAAATTGGACAGGATCTTCGGGTCACGATGAGCTGCTCAGGTACATACAGTGCTGTGGTAAACTGCGGAAATGATTTAACCCAACAGATGCATTTTCCTGTGTGCTCATAACAGAGTTCGATCCATGGAAGAGCAATATGTGTACGTGCCCTTTAAAATATTCCCTTAATCCCTACACCGGCTGTTCCCACGCCTGCGTATACTGCTACATAAGCTCTTACATAAAGGATCCTTTTCACTCAAGGCCCAAAAAAGATGTGGTGAGAGAGGTGGAAAGAGAGGTAAAAAGGATAAAAGACACAACATTCATATCGCTCTCAAATTCTAGTGATCCATATCCGCCTGAAGAAAGAGAGATAGGGATAACAAGGGATATGCTGAGGGTTCTCAACAGCTATGGCACAAGGTTCCAGATAGTGACAAAATCAGATATTGTTGTGAGGGATGCAGATCTCATCGATAACAATGTTGTGAGCATAACGATAACGACAAAGGAGTCCAGAAGGATAGAGCCTGGAGCGCCGAGCACAGAAGCAAGAATAGAAGCTTTAAAAGCTCTGAGCGATAGGAGGATAAAATGCACTCTGCGTTTTGATCCTGTAATCCCTGGGATAAATGATTATTACGCATATGATGTGATACACAGTGTGAGTGATTATGTTGAGCATGTGACATCCTCTACCTTAAAGCCCAGGAAAGATTCTTTAGCAAGGCTGGAGAAAGTCTTTCCACAGATAGGATGGAGAGAGCTCTATTGTGAGAAGATGGGTGGGAGCTACTATATGCCAAAAGAGGAAAGATTAAAGCTTATGTTGGGAGTTAAACGCATATGTGATGAGCATGGTCTAACCTTCTCATGCTGCAGGGAAGGTTTTGATATAAACACAGGAAAAAGCTGTGATGGGAGCCACCTTTTATGGGAAAGATGATGGGGCAGAGCGCTGTGCTATTCGATGGAAAAAAGAGATACTTGGTTCTTGTGGAGGATAAGGAAGTCAAAAGGAAAGGTATTGGTCGATGGAATCCTAAGGTTTTAGAGGATAAGAGGTTTGGGGACGCTATAAAGATTGGTTCAAAGGAGTTTCTGATACTGAAGCCCTCTTTGAAAGATATGATACTCGGAATTGAAAGAAAGGCGCAGATAATAACTCCGAAGGACGCATGTCACATAGTATTCTATTGCTCCATAAAGAGTGGTTCCACAGTAGTTGAGGCTGGAAGTGGTTCAGGTGCTTTAACAATAGCCCTTGCCCACTTCACTTTTCCCGAGGGTAGGGTAATTAGCTATGATATAAGAAGGGACTTTCTTGAAATAGCAAAAGAGAATGTGAGAATGAGCGGGTATAAAAACGTGGAGTTTAAGGAGGGGGATGTTAGAGATAAAATAGATGAAAAAGGTGTGGATGCGGTTATATTTGACTTTTCTGATCCATGGAATGCTGTGCAGAATGCTTACTATGCTCTCAAGGATTTTGGTTATATATGCTGTTACTGCCCCACAATAGAGCAGATAGAGAAGTGCGTTTCCTCTCTTTCGGGTTTCACAGATGTCAGGACTATTGAGGTTCTGGAGAGGGAGATGGTGATAAGGGAAGGGAGCTCAAGACCTGGAAATGTCGCCATAGGCCATACAGCCTACATGTGCTTTGCACGAAAATTGCCATAGCGCTTATAGCTTTTACAATCTTCGCAAAAGAGGGATACCCAGTTACCCTTTACTCTAACCCTGCAATTAACTCCTGGCACAAGGTAAGCACCGCACTTGCACATCCAGTGCTTTCTCTCGCCTATCCTCACCCTATGCTTCATTGATGTTCTTTTCGCAAGGTAAACGTAACGAGCGGCAATGTCCTTTTCTCCATTCTTTGTTGCCTCCTCTGCGAGCTCTAACAAGCGCTCTATAGCCTCTTTAGCATCCATCAGATCTGTTTGATAGTGATCTCTTGCCTTATCTTCTTGTTTGTTATTGTTGTGCAGTGGGTAGGTTAGAATGCAATATATGATAGGATACAAACAGGAGATCATCTGTTAAGCTTTTCCTGGGATATGGATCTGAGAACAACTGAAAGGAGATCCTATAGATCTATTATTCATATGAATCCTTGTGATTTTAAGCACAGATGAGATCTAATTTACTTTGCGCAATTCTTGGAAGGAATAAAGAAATATCAAAAACCCTTTTTGATCCTTACCATATACTGAATCCGGAATGCAAGATCTAGAGTTATAGTAAAAGGGTGAACACCAAACCCAAGATACCAACAGCTGCGCAATATAGCAGTGTAGGCCATATGGTTTTCCTCATAACCTCTCCCTCTTTTCCAACAATACCGACAGTGGCGCAGGCTGTTATCACCTTTGCTACACATATAGTTACGCCCAGAGATCCTCCAACAGCCTGAAGGGCTAATGCTATCTCGCTTGAGATCCCCACCTGCTGGGCTGCGGTCCACTGCAGTAGCCCGAAGGTCATGTCTGAGGTTGTGTTTGAGCCTGTTATGAACGATCCAAATGCACCTATAAAGGGTGCTATGAAACCCCAGGCTCTCCCGAAGATGGATGCTAGGACTTTAGCTAGAATGACAAGCATACCTTCATAGCCTGAAAGATTTATTGAAGAGTTTACCATAAGCATCGCCATAGCTACTGAAAACACAAGAACCACAGAGGTTGGAATCGTTCTCCGGGCTGTCGTTGAAAAAACATTTCTTATACCCTTCTTATTAATTCTAAAAAGAGGCATGAACATCAGAGCGATGGGAATGAGAGGCACAACTCCCGGAATTGTCAGGGGGGATATGGCTATGGATATTCCTGAGCCCAGGGCGTTGTTCCATGAGAAGGTTACAGAAGATATTGCATCATAGATCGCTGGAATTCTTGTTATTATCAAGATAGCAACAACTCCAATATAAGGGCTCCATGCTCTTATG
>JAXHST010000029.1:0-2277 GCA_034190325.1 Thermoplasmatota archaeon | reverse complement strand
TCGCCCACTCAATAGCATCCCTGCCAGAATCTACTTTACCTCCGTTTATAAAGGCACGCCATGATCCATCAATTCTCTTAGCATCTATAGAAACGGTTATACATTGGGAGCCAAAGGTTTCGACACAGTCTTTTATAAGCTCTGGATTTTTCAGCGCTGCGGTTGTCATCGCAACCTTATCTGCTCCCACTGCAAGCGCATTCCTGACATCATCAACGCTACCTATACCACCTCCAACAGCCAGTGGAATGAAGACCCTCCTTGAGATTTTTTTCACAACCTCCAGCATAGTTTTTCTACCCTCATCTGTAGCGCTTATATCTAGGAAAAATAGCTCGTCTGCCCCCCCTTTATAGTACCTTGATGCTCTCTCAACAGGGTCTCCAGCATCTCTTAGATCCGCAAACCTCTTTCCTTTTACCACCCTGCCATTCTTGACGTCCAGGCAGGGTATTATTCTTATAGCCACCATCTACACCTCCATCCAGTTGCCCATCACTTTTAAACCCACCTCGCCACTCTTCTCAGGGTGAAACTGAACCCCAAAGATAGAGCCTTTAAAAGCCGCGCAGCAGTACTCTACCCCATAGCTATTTGTTGCCAGCAGTGCATCTGTCTCTACAGAAGGCGCATAGTAGCTGTGAAGGAAATAAAAGAAAGAGCCATCTGGCACATCTTTGAAGAGCTTCGAATCCCTCTTCAGCTCTATAGATCCCCAGCCGATCAAAGGAACTTTTTTTGCATCGAATTTTGAGCATCTTCCTTTAAAGAGAGAAAAACCCTCTGCCTCCGGGCTCTCATCGCTTCCTTCGAAGAGAAGCTGCATACCCAGACATATGCCTAAGAGAGGTTTGTTGCTCTTTATCCATCTGCTTATTTCATCATAAAGCTCATTCTCTTTCATACGCTCAACAGCTTTACCAAAGCTTCCCACACCCGGCAATATAAGCTTGTCTACATCATAAAGATCTGAGCTTTCCCTTACTATTTTATACCTGCCTCCAAGAAACCCAATTGCCCTGCTCACAGAGCCTGTGTTGCCAGCACCATAATCCACTATGCCTATCATCATATCCTCTTTATCATCCATGTAATCCATCATATCACTCCTTTTGCGCTTCGTATTCCTCTGCCCTCTATTTCACAAGCTTCTTTCATACTTCTTGCGAAAGCCTTGAACAGAGCCTCAGCCCTGTGGTGGTCTGATCTGCCATAGAACACTTTTGCGTGGAGAGTTGACTCCGCGCCTCTAGCAAAACCCTCAAAAAAATCATCAATAACCTCTGTGCTGAGATCCCCTATTTTCTTTCCTCTAAACTTCGCATCAACCCTTGCATAAGCCCTACCAGAGAGATCAACAGCCACAAAAGCTAAAGACTCATCCATCGGAAAAAAAGAGAAACCGCTTCTTTTTATCCCTTCCTTTGCACCAAGAGCTTTCTTGAATGCCAGCCCCAGAACAAAACCTGTATCCTCCACAGTATGATGCTGATCGACTTTTAAGTCACCCTTTATCCTTGCTTTAATATCAAAAAGCCCGTGAACAGCAAAACTCTCAAGCATATGATCGAAGAACCCTATCCCGCTCTCTATGTCCCCTTTCCCGGATCCGTCAATATTGAGATTCATGTTTATCCTCGTCTCTTTCGTTATACGCTCTATTTCAGCCTCTCTCATATAAACCAAATCTGCTTGATACTTTATTTATATTTATGTGTCCTTTCCACCTTAGCTCATACCCTATTTTATCTCCTTCAGCGCGGATATAAGAGCCCTGTTATCCTTTCTCTTACCCACACTTATTCTCAAATAGCCCGGTAGCACAGAGCTCATATCTCTCACAAGTATGCCCCTCTGCTCCAGGGCTTTGAAGACATCTTTGCTATCCTCTCCGAAGTATGCCAGGAGAAAGTTTGTATGTGTGTCCTTCACTTCGCAAAAATGCCTGAGAGCTCTTTTTAGATACTTTTTCTCAGCCTGCGTTCTCTCAACAACCATGCGGGCAAAATCCTTATCTGCCAGAGCGATCTCTGCTGCTCTGGCGCTCAGCGAGCTCACAGAGTATGGGAGAGCGATCTTACGCAGCTCCTCTATGTTCTTTTCATCCGATGCCACAAATCCGATTCTCAAACCTGCAAGCCCATAGGCCTTTGAGAAGCTCTGCACTATGAAGAGATTGTCATGCTTCTTAACCCAGCTTGCATAGCTCTTTCCCACAAAGTGCCAGTATGTTTCATCCAGCAGCACATATGGGCCCTTCTCAATGATTCTCTGAAG
>JAXHST010000028.1:0-4432 GCA_034190325.1 Thermoplasmatota archaeon | reverse complement strand
AGCGAACATGGGGGATCCTGAAACACTTATTGATTTTGCTATGTGGGCATCCTCAAGCTTTCCGGCAAGGAGGAAAGCGCTCATACTCTGGAACCATGGAAGCGGATGGATGGATACCTATCCTCAAGGAAGCTATGAAGAAGCACCTACAAAGAGCATATGCATTGACAATTACGATGAGCTCACGACGAAGGAGCTGGACTATGCTATGAGTATGATCTCCAGCACTGTGCCTATAGACCTTCTCGGCTTTGATGCCTGCCTCATGCAGATGATAGAGGTAGCATACGAGCTCAAGGACTATGCTCCCGTAATAGTTGGCTCTGAGGAGAGAGAGCCTACAACAGGATGGTCCTACGACATTATATTGCGTGAAGCCAGATATGTTTATGATCCAGAGGATCTCGCAAGGGTCATAGTTGAGAGCTATGAGGGCACATCAACATCAACGCTCTCCGCCATAAGAACCTATGAGCTTTCATATGTTGTGGAGTCTTTAAACGCTCTGTGCGATAAGATAATAAATGAAAATATAGGTGTTTCCAATGCTTTGAACAGCTCATACCGCTTCAATCATCTGGATGAAAATGGAGAAAAGGATTATGCTGACCTCTACTCATTCGCTGAAGCTATGCAGAGCATGGAGCTTATGGGGGCGATAAAAAGCTGCATCATAGCAGAAAATCCTGGCCCAAGGGCTAACGCGCACGGCATAAGCATATGGATGCCGACGACGAAGTCAGACTATCTCTACGGCTATAAAGAGCTAAAGTTCTCTTACGACAGCCTGTGGGACGAGCTCATCGCTTACTACCTTCCGGTGTAAGATTGAGAGCGCTGTAGTTACCAGCAGGGATAAATAGGCGCAGGGATATGAAACAGGGTTTAGAGGATCTAAAAAGTATTCTTCCAGATTACTCAATTGTGGTCAGTTTTGAAATTCCATTCGCTTATGCTTAAATCAAACGTTGACCACACACTACAAATTGATTGAATGCCACCAAAATTTGCTATTGATCGTTTGTGAGCATTATGTCTATCTGCATCGTGGGTCTGTAGAGCCGGCTTGTATCCTTCGCTCGATCTCCTGCAATTGCTTTACGTATGCGCCAACACTCATCCCGGCGTTCTGCATGAGTGTGTTCTCGATGCGCCCCCGATCACGGGCTCTGCTGACAAGCTTCGGCATGCGCCTGAGCACGACGGCTTTCCAGTCGTCATTGCCGAGTATTGATCTGGCAACAGCAGCAGGATCGGACAGCGCAAGAAGGACGGCAGCGTCGAAGTTATTTTTGTAGTCGACCGGCAGCCCGACTTTCACGGCCGCCATGTCCTCGACCGGCGGAACCTTCACGACCACCTTTCCGGGCTTGTTGTGGAATGATATTTCGGCCTTTTTGTAGTTCTCAAGGCTGAATTCGAAATAATGCGGCGTTTCCGCCTCCGCAATTCTCGGCGGCGAAATCTCTATGCGAAGCATTGTTTCCCTGGCCTTTTCCCGCGCGTCTTCCGGGGCGCCAGCTGGCGGCTCATATCTCTTGTGAAACAGCAGGCCCCAGCCGTGCTTCTCGACTTTGAGTCCGAGCAGTTCAAGCTTCTCTCCGATTTTTGGCAATGATTCCGGAGATGCTACGCAGTCGATGTCAAGCGTGTATCTCCTGTGGTTTTCGCCTGCGAGGGCACGCACCGCCCATCCGCCTATTACCACCACATCTTCGGCTATCTCCGCCAGGATTGCCAGCGATTGGTCTTCAATGTCCTTCTTTATTGATTCCGGAAACTCTTCAAGATTCATTCAACCGCCCCTTTGAAGCCACCGCCGATGCCATGCCTGATCGCGCCTCTGTCAAGATACAGGTCCACGTTCCATTTGTTTTCGAACGGCGCCTCCCACCCTTCCTTGCCGTATTTTTTGAGCGCTTTGAGGAATATTCTTTGCTGATTTGAAACCGACTGCAGGAACTGCTCTACGGCTGTCGCAGGAACGATTTTCTTGATGCTGTTTAGAATATCCAGATAGCACCCAACCTGGTTGACCATGCTGCGCTCCTTTGCAAGTTCAAGCAGTTTCCCATAGTCGATATTCCCGGATTCGATCATGCGGATGCAGATGTCTTCTACACCCTCTGGAGTTTCCAGGGCAGCCAGAAACGCGGTTTCCGGCGTCTGCGGGTCCTGCAAGCTCTGCACTACGCCCGGGCGCTTGCCGCGCGTAATAAATCCAGTCCCACGCACGGAAATGCCCGTGTCAAGCTTCTCATAAAGCATCCTCTCGACGTCCTCCGGCGACTTGACGTAGAACTCAAAAGGAGCACTTCCCGGGTAATATGCTGTTTCTTTCTCTTCTTTCGAGAGATAAGCCTCAAGAAGTGTGTTCAACTCGTGACTGGCGCGCGCAACCACCGCAGGCTTTCTTTTCTTGTATTCCAGCAATCCGCCACGAATCAGGAAATTCACAATCTTTCTAACCCAATTGTATGAAAGATTCGTTGAATCGGCAAGCGCATCCAGGCCGACGGGCTTTGCGGCCGCTTTCCACACAGCCACAACCGCATCGCTTGTAAGAAATGCAGGATCCACGCCATTTGCAAGAGCCCTGACGTAGACCTCCCTGAGTTTCTGGGCCCGATATCCTTTCGCAACCGCAACAACGACGCTCTTGCCTTTTCGCCTCTTTTCAATTACGCCTTCCTTTGCCAGGGCGTCTGCTGCCTTGTATATCGCAATCCTGCTGTACGGCAGCTTCCCGGCAATCTCGCATAGCGCCATCTCCCTGATGGCCACCAAGGCGAATACTGCAGATTTCACATCCATATTTAATATGTAATGTATCTATCATATTTAAATGTTTTATATTTTAAGTGGCTCAATGGAGATCCTTAATTTGAGATAACACCTTCATCTCTTGGAGAGGGGCTGAAAGAAAGTAAGGTATGGGACGCTGTTTAAAGAAAAAAAAGGATCATAGCGATCTAAAACGTACGAAAAATTTGCTCCTATAAACGATATAAACCATCTACCACATACACAACATGGATTATCCTGAAGATGTCATGACAGAGAGCAAAAAGGGAAAGAAAGAGGTAAGGAAACTCATAGATCGCGGATCTTTCGTGCGCTATGAATACATGGATCCTGATACAGGAAAAAGGAGCGAGAACAAGATAAAGCTGATCCTTAAGAGCGATCATGTTGAGGAGTACTTCATAGTACCTATGAAAGATGGAAGGGGGCTCGTGCTAAAGGCAGAAGAAAAGGGAGAGAGAAAGATATGGGATGGAGAGAAAGCCATAGAGCTATTTGAGTAAAAAACTATAAATATTGTTTTCCACATAAACATCATGGATTATGTCGCAGGAATATTCGTAGACAATAAAACAAGGTGCTGGATCTGCGATCTCGATGGAAGGGTTGTCTCAAAAGGAGAAAGCAGCGGAGTAAGATATAAGAGAGAGGGCATCGCTTCGCTTAAAAAAGCAATTGGCGATGCTTTCTTCGCTGCTGCAAAACCACTAGGGCTGAAGAGGGTAAGAACGATCTCTACATGCATGCCTGACATAGATACCGCTGCTGACGAAATTACGGTCAATGGAGTTGTGAGCGCTCTGAACATCGCAGACTATGCGCTCATATACAACGATTCTGTAGCAGCTTTCATCGGCGCTCTGGCGCCTGAGGGAGAGAGCGCTAAAGGGGTCATAGTCATAGGTGATTTCGGTTCAGTTGGATTCGGAATGAACGGAGATAAGATGGCAAGAGCCGGTGGATGGGAGTTCTTCCTCAGCGATGAGGGCTCTGCCTACTGGATAGCAAAGAGAGCTCTCAGAGCGATTATGAAATCCTATGATGGAAGGGATAAAAAGACATCGCTTGAAGACAGGGTTGTTGAGGAGTTTAAAATAGATGATGTGAGAGAGCTCGTTGATCTTTTTTATGCAGGGAAAATGGAGCAGAATGAGCTGACAAGGATATTCGAGCTTGTGGTTGAGGAAGCAAAGAGCAAGGATAGCGTGGCAAACAGGATAATGAAGGAGGCAGAGAAGGAGCTCTATCTGCACGCCAGGGCAGTTATAACGAAGCTTCAGCTTGAGAACTTTGAGTTTACTACGCGTGGAGTTGTTTTCAGCGCTCTCAGAGAGCTTGGTAAATATGAAGAGTTTGAGAGAGACATAAAGGAGATAGCTCCAGGCATAAGATTCATAGAGCCCAGATATGAGCCGATATATGGAGCTCTTGCTTTAGCGCTTGAGAGAGAGACTGGAAAGTTTATAATACCGGAGACAAGGTGAGTTAGGACAAAAACAGGTATAAAACAAAAAATATATAGGGCAAGAATGCATACTATAAGTTATATGCCAATCTCAGAAAAGCTCAAGGAGAGATACATAAGTTTTCCGGGCTCAGTTTTCAAACAATACTTTCAATCCATGGG
>JAXHST010000027.1:0-6037 GCA_034190325.1 Thermoplasmatota archaeon | reverse complement strand
CCTTTCACTCACCACTGCTTTAAGATCTCTCATCTCTTTGCTTCCAATCCACAGGGATAAGATCAGCTCTTAGCAGATGTGCTAATATCTCAGAATCTATCTTATCTGTTTTAATCTTTGCTTCTGCTATTACTCTTGTCTTTACTGGATTGCTCAGGGTTACATCAAATCCTAAGCTATCTATTATTTCATAGATGTACTCCCATATGCCGGTAGACTCCATAACTACCTTTCCTTTATCTATAGAAGAAAAGAACTCTTCTATCTCTTCTCTGTCTGTTCCTATCTTCTCCCTTTTCACTATCTTTCCCCTTTCATCCATCTGTGTTACCAGACAGCTGTTTTTATGCACATCCAATCCAACGTACATCTTTTCCTCCTTTTTATTCTATATATCCCAAAGATGGTCTGGGATATATCTTTTTAGAGAGGATTTTTATAGTCAAATACCAAACTTTTTAAAGTAATAATGTCATTTCATATTATGGCACGGCCCGTATCTATTGAAATCAAGAAAGATGTGACAATGGATGAACTTGACAAGAGGATTAGGTCATTGGAGAAAAATGTGAGGGTACTTAAGAGACTCTATTTTATAAAATACAGGTACCAGGGGCGCTCTGTCAAGGAAGCTTCAGAGATGGCGGGTGTTACCGAAGCGATAGGTTATGAATGGCAGAGAAGATGGAATAAAGATGGATATAGTGGACTAATACCAAGATTTGGAGGAGGCAAACCTCCTAAACTAACTTCTGAGCAGAAAGAACAGCTAAAAGAAGAACTAGAGGGAAAGAGCTGGACCACTGAAGAAGTCAGAGAACTCATATTCAAAAAGTTTGATGTCGAGTACACGCTCAAGCATGTAAGGACCATATTAAAAAAGTTTGGAATGAATCATGCTAAACCTTACCCGCATGACTACAGGAAACCAAAAAATGCAGAGGATATTTTAAAAAAAACTAAATGAAAATCTGGAAAACACTCCAATTATAGGATTTTTGGATGAAACTTCACCCCAGACCACAGCCAACACTCAAAGGCTGTGGTCATTTGGTAAGCCGGAGATATTCAAGAATACTACAAAAATGAAAGCCAACACCCTTGGATTTTATCCTCTAAACGGAAAATCTGTTGTTGATTTCAAAGACCATTCAAAGAAGGAAGATATGTGTGAGTTTCTACAGTCAATAAAAGAGAATAATCCTAACAGAGAGATCATTCTCATTCTGGACAATTTTTCCTCCCATCATGCAGCCAAAACAATAGAGACCGCATCAAATCTTTCCATACGCCTTGTCTTCTTACCACCATACTCCCCTGATCTAAATCCCATTGAATCTATCTGGAAGTCCATAAAAAAAGTGATTTCCAGAGAGTTTATCAAAGATGTGGATCACCTGAAATTCATAATAAAACGCAATTTTGAGGTTTTTTCCTCAAGACTTAGTTTTGCCAGAAAATGGATCAAGAAGTTTCTTGGTAATAACTTTAATTTGTTAGGTTCTTAACTATAATCATGCCGTCAGAGGAGTCCCGAAAATATTTCCTATCTGGAACTCCGATTCCAAAAATGTGAAACTAACAGAAAAGAAGGTGAAGTGGTTGGTAAGAAGAAAAGAAGAAGGAGAGAGCTCAAGTGCAATAGCAAGATCTCTAAAAATAAGTGTGAGAAGGGTAAATCAGGTATGGCAGGAATACATAGAAACAGGCATCATACCCAGGATAGGAAAGAAGCTTGGAAGATCTCCTGATCCTCCTCTATCTGAACGTGAAAAGGAGATCATACGGGAAGTAAAACAAAAGTATAAACTGGGAGCATACGAACGTGCTTGCACGTTCTATAGACCGAGCCTGCTCGGTCGTAAGAAGACTTGAACTGCTTATAGATAGAGACTATAAAATGCACATCCCACACAACAAAATCCATAGATTTCTCCTGAAGGATGGATTGGCTCAATCCAATGCTAAAAAGCAGAAGAGGAGAAGGTGGGTCAGATACGAAAGAGAGCATTCTATGACAGCAGGGCACATAGACTGGCATGATAGCAGTGATGGAAAGGCTGTATGTGCTATAGAGGACGATTCATCAAGGAAGATCCTTTCATACGGAGAATTCGATGCGCAGGATACTCAAAATAGTAAGGAGGTCTTCAAAATGGCTGTTGATAATTACTGGGAAATACATCCTCTGGGAGAACTCATACAGGATCATGGTAGTGCGTTTGGGGCTCATAGAACAGATGAGAAAGGAGACTGGGATGGCGAGTTCAAGCAGTATGTTGAGAGCTTTGGCACAAAGCCGATACGTATCAGAGTAAATCACCCTCAGTCTAATGGTAAGATAGAGAAGTGGTTTGATGTTTATGAGAGATATAGAAAAGACTTCAGCACATTTGATGAATTCGTTCACTGGTATAATTGTGTAAGACCACATGAATCACTGAACCCAAAAGGTCTGAAGACCCCGGAAGAGGCTTTCTGGGAGAGATTGCCGGAAAAAAGGAGGATCTAAGATGGAAAATGGTAATAGGAATGGAGTATATATAGGAAATAATAACAGGACTACACAACCACATTTATTGAGCGAAAGTATTATAATTTGGAGTGGGATTATACATAATGGTAGAGAGGGCTGTTCTTTATGATGCGCATGAAGCGCTTGGGGCAAAGTTCACAGAGTTCTCTGGCTTTGAGATGCCTCTCTATTACTCAGGCATAGTCGAGGAGCATCTTGCTGTGAGGAGAGCTGTTGGCCTATTTGATGTTTCCCATATGAGCAAGGTTTTTGTTGAAGGAGAGAGAGCTCAGGAAACAATTAGCAGGGTAACAACCTCAGATCCCTCAAAGCTCTCATACGGGAGAGTAAAGTATACTATGATCCTTGATGAGGGTGGAAAGATCATAGATGATCTTACGTATATGGTTATGAAGGATAGGTATCTTCTTGTGCCGAATGCAGGAAAAGCGAAGAGGATAGAGAGCTGGATAAATGAAAAGAGCCCGGGCAAAGCCATAGACAGAAGCAAGGAGTATCTCATATTCGCGCTTCAGGGTCCGCTTGCTGAGAAGACGCTCCTTAAGCTATACAATAAGGAGCTGCCAAAGCGCTTTCGCTTCATTGAAACTGAGCTTGAGGGCTATGAAACAATAGTCTCCAGGACGGGGTATACTGGGGAAGATGGTTTTGAGTTTATCACAAAGAATAAAGAGCTCTTTATGAAGCTTCTTGAGTCAGGAAAAGAGTTTGGCATAAAGCCATGTGGTCTTGGGGCAAGAGACTCTCTGAGACTTGAGAAATGTATGTGCCTTGCAGGAAATGAGCTTGAGGGACGCACACCGATAGAGGCAAACCTGGAGTGGGTCATAGATTGGGATCATGAGTTCATAGGGAAAAACAGCTTAAACAGGGATGTGAAGGAGTTGCTCGTTCCTCTCTTATTGGAAGATAAGGGAGTGCCAAGGCACGGTTATCCAATAAAGAATAATAAAAATGACAAAAATATAGGTGTGGTCACCAGTGGAGGTTTCTCCCCTGTCCTTGAGAAGGGTATAGCTTTAGGATACGTGGAAAAGGAAGAAGCAATAGCTGGAAACGAGGTTTACATAGATGCCAGGGGCAAAGAGCTGAAGGCTGAGATAATAAAGGGAACATTTGTTTAGAGGTGAAAAGATGGCGGAGATAAGAGAAGGATTGGAGTATACGGAGACCCATGAATGGGTTAAAAGGGAAGGAAAGAGAGCAAGAATAGGCGTCACAGATTACGCGCAGCAAAACCTGACGGACGTTGTGTACGTTGATCTGCCACAGGCAGGAAAGGAGATAAAGAAGGGGGAGATACTCGCGAGCATAGAGTCAGTCAAATCCGTGAGTGATGTCTATTCACCTGCTAGCGGAAAGGTTGTTGAGGTTAACTCGAGGCTGAACGATGAGCCAGAGCTGATAAACAAAAGCCCCTATGATGATGGCTGGCTTGTTGTTATTGAGCTCGCTGAGGAACCTGAAGGGTTGATTGACGCTGAGGCGTATAAAAAGATCACAGAGCAGCAATGAAGAACCTTATACCAAACGAAGGTGAAGAGGAAGAGATGCTCCATGCTGTGGGGCTTGAGAGCATAGAGGAGCTCTTTGCTGATGTGCCTGAGAGCATGAGAAGCAAACTTTCCATAGAGAGTGCAAAGAACGAAAGCGAGGTCTTGAAGGAGATCTCTTCTTTAGCTGAAAAAAACAAAAAGTATCTCTCTTTCTCAGGAGGAGGTATAGCAAAACACTACGTACCCAGCGCCATTAATTATCTGATATCAAGAAGCGAGTTTCTTACAGCCTATACGCCGTATCAACCGGAGATAAGCCAGGGTTCACTTCAGGCCATGTTTGAGTACCAGAGTTACGTGAGCGAGCTCTACAACATGGAGGTGGTAAATGCTTCTGTGTATGATATGGCCACCGCTCTGGGGGAATCCTGTCTTATGTGTCACAGAATTAGAGACGGAAAAAAATTCCTCATCCCGGAGGCCATAAGTCAGGCAAAGAAGGCAGTGCTGAGGAACTATGCAAAGGGCTTTGGTGTTTCCATTGAAGAATTTGCGTATAATGAAAAAGGCATGGTGGATCTGGAGGATCTCAAGAAGAAGATAGACAATGAAACCGTTGGCGTATATGTGGAGACCCCCAACATGTTTGGGGTGCTGGAAGAGGAGATCGCCGCGGTAAGGGAGTTAGCTCCATTGTTAGTTATAGGAGCAAATCCTCTGGCATTGCCTATCATAAAGTCCCCAGGCGATTATAATGCGGATATAGCTATAGGAGGATTAACCTTTGATCTATCATTCGGGGGCCCGTTGCTGGGCATATTCGCATGCAGGAAAGAGCACATGAGGCAGATGCCCGGGCGCATAATCGGGCTCACTAAAGATAAGGATGGAAATGATGCTTTTTGTATGATCCTGCAGACAAGGGAGCAGCACATAAGGAGGGCTAGAGCCACATCTAACATATGCACGAATGAGGGTCTGTTGGCGATAGCCGGAGCAATCTATTTCTCTCTGCTGGGGAAGAACGGTATGCGAAGCATAGCTATAAAAAACATAAAGAATGCAAGAGCTCTTTCGAAGAGAGTTAAAGAGCTTTTCGACGTTCCTTTCTATGGTTCTACGTTCTTCAGCGAGTTTGTTTTTGAATATGAGCACATGGAAAAGCTGAGAGATAGAGCTTTAGAGCATGATGTCGAGTTTGGACCTTTGCTTACTGGTAAAAATGCGCTCATATGCACAACGGAGCTTCATAATAGAGAGGAGCACGATGTGTTGATAAATGCTTTGAGGGAGGCGAAGGATAAAAATGAAAATGTATAGACAGGCAAGATATGATGAGCCTCTGGTAAATGAATTAGGTAAAAAAGGGCGCATTGGCTGTGCAATAGATGAAGAAGAGGATATAGTATTGCCAGAGAGCATAAGGAGAGAAGGATTTGAATTTCCGGAGCTGAGTGAAATAGAGGTTATCAGGCATTATACGCGTTTATCCCAGATGAACTTCGGTGTTGACGGTGGCATGTATCCATTGGGCTCATGCACAATGAAGTACAATCCAAAGGTCAATGAGGAAGCTGTGAGGATGTTCAACGATGTCCATCCCTATTCCATTGGAGCCCAGGGATGCCTTGAGCTGATGTACAGGCTTGAGAAACTTTTGTGCGAAATAGGGGGTGTTGATGCCGTAACGCTTCAGCCACCTGCCGGAGCAGCGGGTGAGTTTACAGGGATGTCAATTGTGAGAGCATACTTTGAAGGCAAGGAGCGGAATGAAGTTTTAGTTCCGGATAGCGCTCACGGCACAAACCCTGCAAGCGCAGCAATGGCTGGATTTAAGGTAGTTGAGATCCCATCAGACAAAGAAGGGTGTGTGGATGTGGACGCGCTTAAGGCTGCTGTATCTGATAGGACAGCATGTCTCATGATGACAAATCCAAATACTCTAGGCATATTTGAGAGCAGAATAGAAGAGATAACGAAGATAGTTCATGAGGCTGGAGCTCTG
>JAXHST010000026.1:11004-14462 GCA_034190325.1 Thermoplasmatota archaeon | reverse complement strand
AAAATGTTTATCGTTTCAGATGCATTCTCATCATGCATGAGTGGGCTTTAGCAGAGGCTGTCGCTTCCTTTGTTCATGAAAAGGTCAAAAAGCCTGAGAGGATGAAAATCAGGCTTGGAGAGCTACAGAACATAGATGAGGAGATATTTCTCTTCGCATTAAAAGAGCTCATGGGCCAGGTGGATGTGGAGATAGAGAATGAAGAGTGCACTCTAAGATGCAACATTTGTAAGAAGGAAATAAAGCTGAAGGATGCAAACGAGGATGAGAGAGAGATGATACACTTCTTACCAGAAGCTGTTCACGCCTTTGTTTCATGCCCCTTCTGTGGTAGCAAAGATTTCTCTATTGAGAAGGGGAGGGGCGTGGTAGTTGAGAGCGTGGAAGAATGAACTGGGATCCCAGAGAGAGCATGATAGAGAAGAGACTAAAAGGCGTAAAAAAGTTAGCTGTAGTGAGCGCCAAGGGGGGCGTGGGCAAGAGCACGATCTCTGCCATTCTTGCGCTCATACTCAGAGAGAGGGCAAGGGTTGGATTGCTGGATTTAGATGCATACAACCCAAGCATACCCGCCATACTGGGAATAAAAGAGCTCAAAATTGGGGAGGATAGAGGGATTATACCGCAGTATTTTGAGGGGCTTTATGTCCTGTCTTTTGCACACTTTACGAAAGAAAGAGCAACGCCTCTCAGAGGAAAAGAGCTGTCTGATGCTCTTAAAGAAATATTGACCGCAACCATATGGAATGTGGATCTTCTCATAATAGACACACCGCCGGGCATGGGAGAGGCTACCCTGGAGCTCCTGCGCTTTTTCAGGGATGCAAAATTTCTGGTTGTAACAACTCCCTCTCTGCTCGCTGAAAAAGCTCTTGAGAAGGAGATTGAGCTTCTTGGCAAAGAAAAGGTGATAGGGATAATAGAAAACATGTCTGAGAACGGTGTGAGATTTTCTGACATTGATAGAGCTTATGGGGATACAGAAATGCTCTTGAAGAGCGATGTTGCCATGGATTTAAAACGAATGGCAGAGGGACTATGGAAAAAGCTTTGAGGATAAAGATCAAAGGCATAGTTCAGGGCGTAGGTTTCAGACCCTTTGTTTATAGAATTGCGAGAGAGAACAACATAAAAGGCTTTGTTAGAAATGAGGGGGGGATGGTTGTCATAGAAGCGGAAGGTAGCAATATGGACTCTTTTCTCAATGCGTTAAAAGAGAGAAAGCCTCCAATGGCTGAGATCATGGATATAAGGGTTGATGAGATAGAGCACAGGCGCTTTAAGGACTTTGTGATAGAGAGCAGTGAATCGAGCGATGAGGGGAGGTTCGTATCTCCAGACATAGCAACGTGCGATGACTGTTTGAGGGAGCTCTTTGACCCTGAGGATAGAAGATACCTCTACCCCTTCATAAACTGCACGAATTGTGGGCCGAGATTTACGATAATAGAATCCTTGCCCTACGATAGGGAAAGAACCACAATGAAAAAATTTAAGATGTGTGAAGCCTGTGAAAATGAGTATAGAGATCCCGCAAGCAGGAGGTTCCACGCTCAGCCAGATTGCTGCGCTGCTTGCGGGCCAGAGGTTGAGCTGCTGAGCAATGAAAAAGAGATAGCTAAAGGCAACGAAGCTATGAATCTCTCCGCGGAGCTTTTGTTAGAGGGCAGGATTGTTGCAATAAAGGGCTTGGGGGGCTTTCATTTAGCATGCGATGCCACAGATGAGAGAGCCGTAGAAGAGCTAAGGGTTAGAAAGGGCAGAGAAAGCAAGCCCTTCGCTCTTATGGCCCCTCTTAAACTGATAAAAAATCTCTGCGAAGTCTCAAGCGAAGAAGAAAAGCTTTTGCTCAGCCCCAGAAGGCCGATAGTCCTTCTCAGGCGCAAGCCAGATGACAGAACAACAGAATCAATAGCAAGCTCTGTTGCCCCTTCCAACAAATATCTCGGTTTTATGCTTCCCTACACGCCCATCCATCTCATTCTTTTCTCTCTGCTAAATAAGCCTCTGGTCATGACAAGTGCCAACATCTCTGAGTCCCCTATAATCCACAAAAATGAAGAGATCCTGAGCTCCAAACTTGCTGATTTCTATCTGATACACAACAGAGAGATACACACAAGGTGCGATGACTCTGTGGCTTTTATACAGAACGGGGAGATGGTGACAAGGAGAGCCAGAGGCTATGCTCCGGAGCCCATCGAAGCAAGGGTAAGCGAGGGTGTTTTAGCCTGCGGGGCGCACACGAAAAACACATTTGCTATAACCCTAAAAGGAAGGGTCATAATGAGCCAGCACATAGGCGATTTAGAGGAAAGCTATCCATTTTATGAAGAAGAGATAGAGCACTTCAAAAGCATATTCTCTTTCAAGCCCGCATTGATAGCACATGATCTTCATCCGGAATATCTCTCTACAAAGTATGCCGCTGCGCAGGAGGGAAAAAAGACTGGCATACAGCATCACCATGCGCACATATGTTCATGCATGGCTGAGAACTGCATAGATGAAGCTTTAGGCATCGCTTTTGATGGAGCCGGCTATGGAAACGATGGAAATATATGGGGAGGAGAGTTCATGGTTTGCGATTTTGAGGGTTTTGAAAGAATAACTCACCTTGAATACGTCCCCATGCCGGGTGGCGCAAAGGCGATAGAGGAGCCCTGGAGGATGAAGTTAGCCTATCTCTCCAGGATAGGGGCTTTGAGCTTTGCATCTGGGGAAGAGAGGGAGAAGTGGCGCATACTATCAAAGTTTTTGGATAGGTATCCCTTAACATCAAGCGCTGGAAGACTTTTTGATGCCGTTTCTGCGCTGCTAGGAATAAAGGAGGTATCAAGGTATGAGGGAGAAGCGGCGATAGCTCTGGAGATGATAGCTGATGAGAATGAGAAGGGTGCCTATGATACAGATATAAAAGGTGACACAATATCATTTCTGCCGATGATTGAAGAGATCGTTAACTCTTCAGAGAAAAAGGAAAAGATAGCAGGTAAGTTTCACAACACGATTGCAAATGTCATTCTGGAGGTCTGCGTGAATGAAGGGATAAAGGATATAGCTCTGAGCGGTGGGGTTTTCCAGAACAGGCTCCTGCTCAAAAAAACGTTTGATTTATTAACCGCAAATGGTTTTCGTGTTCATATGCATCATAGAATCCCAACGAACGATGGCTGCATCTCTTTTGGGCAGGCATGCATAGCCGGCAGGAGAAGATGATGTGCCTCGGCATACCGGTAAAGGTTGTGGAGATCTCTGGCAATAGCGCTATCGGTGAGATAGGTGGAGTAAAGAGAAAGATTGACATAAGCTTCGTTGATGTTAAGGCTGGGGATTATGTTATACTGCATGCAGGCTTTGCTATACAGAAGCTTGATGAAGATGAGGCTGAAGAGACCCTGAAGCTCTTGAGGGAGATGAGCGATGGATTATATTAACCCTTTCCGGGATAGTAAGAT
>JAXHST010000026.1:0-10904 GCA_034190325.1 Thermoplasmatota archaeon | reverse complement strand
TGTTATACTGCATGCAGGCTTTGCTATACAGAAGCTTGATGAAGATGAGGCTGAAGAGACCCTGAAGCTCTTGAGGGAGATGAGCGATGGATTATATTAACCCTTTCCGGGATAGTAAGATATGCTCAGCCTTATCAGAGGAAATAAAGAAAAAGAAATTTGATGGAGAGGTAAGGTTTATGGAGGTGTGCGGAACGCACACGATGGCCATACACAGGTATGGTCTCAAGAGCCTTCTGCCAGAAAATATAAGATTACTGTCCGGTCCAGGATGCCCTGTCTGTGTCACCTCATCTATGGACATAGACAGGATGATAGCATGCACGCATGTTGGCATAGTGGCGACATTCGGGGATATGCTGAGGGTCCCTGGAACCTTCTCCTCTCTCGAAAAAGAAAAAGCGAAGGGAGCTGATGTAAGGGTTGTTTATTCACCGATGGATGCTGTGGAGATCGCCAGAAAAACAGCAAAAAATGTCATCTTTTTAGGGGTGGGTTTTGAAACAACAGCGCCCAGTGTGGCACAGGCTATAAAGAGCTCCCCGGAGAACTTTATGGTATATCCGGTGCACAAGCTTGTGCCTCCTGCCTTAAAAAAGCTCCTTGAAGGCAAAAACAGGATAGATGGATTTCTGCTTCCCGGGCATGTTTGCACGGTGACAGGGACAAAAGGATATGAGTTTTTAAAAGGCAAAATACCCTGTGTAGCGTCTGGATTTGAGCCCACAGACATTCTTGCTTCCATACTGATGCTAGCTAAACAGATAGAGGAGGGGAGAGCTGACATTGAGATAGAATACGGAAGAAGCGTAAAGAGAGAAGGCAACCAGAAAGCTATGGAGACGATGTACGAGATCTATGAGCCCTCCGGTGCTCTATGGAGAGGATTGGGGCATATAGAGAGCAGTGGGCTTTCAATAAGAAAAGAGTTCAGTAGCAAGGACGCCAGTGCGCTCATAAAAGAGGAGTTTGAATCGGAAGAGCCTGAGGAGTGCATGTGCGGGGAGATGCTTCAGGGGCTGATAGAGCCTGTAGACTGTCCTCTATTCGGAAAAGCATGCACACCTTTAGAGCCCATAGGCCCGTGCATGGTGAGCTCTGAGGGCACATGCGCTGCTTACTACAAATATGGGGGCTACGCATGATCTCTTTGGGCCACGGCAGTGGGGGTAAATTAACATGGGATCTGATAAATAAAATCAGCAAAAAGTTTGAGAGCGTTCAGCTAACTGACTCAGCGCTCCTTGCGAATAAGATAGCTTTCACCACAGATTCTTTCGTTGTTCATCCGCTATTTTTCTCTGGCGGGGATATAGGAAAGCTCTCTGTCTGCGGGACTATAAATGATCTATCCGTTATGGGGGCAAAGCCTCTGTACCTTTCGTGTGCCCTCATAATTGAGGAGGGATTTGAAGAAGAGAAGCTTCAGAGCATAATAGACTCTATGGCAAAGACCGCTAAAGAGGCTGAGGTAAAGGTGGTTACTGGAGATACAAAGGTAGTTGAAAAAGGCAAGGCAGATGGAATATTCATAAACACCTCCGGCATAGGATCTCTTACATCTTATGAACCAAAAAAGATAGAGGAGGGTGATGAAATCATTATAAATGGCGAAATCGGGCAGCACGCTATAGCGATAATGACCTCAAGGTTTGATCTCGATTTTGAGATAGAGAGCGATTGTGCTCCGCTCAACGGATTGATATCCTCTTTGCCCTTAGATGAAGTAAAGTTTATGAGGGACCCCACAAGGGGAGGTATAGCCGCAACTCTTAACGAGGCTGTTGAGGATGTTGGGATAGAGATATATGAGGAAAAGATCCCTGTTAGCGAAGAAGTAAGAGCGGTATGCGAGCTGTTAGGTTTTGATCCTCTTTATCTTGCTAATGAGGGTAAAGTCATTGTTATAGCCAGGGATGGAGAAGAGATCGTTAGAGCTATGAGAAAGCACCCTCTAGGTCAAAAAGCTAAGATAATAGGAAAGGTCACTGAGGATAAAGGTAGAGTCTTCCTCAGATCTCTTTCTGGGGGAAGAAGGATCGTTGACATGCCAGTCGCAGATCAGCTCCCAAGGATCTGCTAGATAAGTTTATCAGCAATATAGCGACCTTAAAAGTTACTCATCATGACGTACCATAAAGCTAAGCCCATCAACGGGCCGAAATGCTCCTCAGCATGCTTCCTGCACAGCGCCTTTGCCTTCTCTCTTTTTTCCTCTCTTATCGAGAATATGTCTGCATATATACCAAGGCTCCACGAATCTATGGGAAAGACGTCATACCTTCTTTTCCCTCTGTGCGTGGAGCCGAAGAGAGCGAACTCTGCCGTATAGCTGCCAACACCATCAAAGCGCATCAGTTCTTCCCTGGCCCTCTCCGTGCTCATGAGCTCTATCCTCCTCTCAAGCTTTTTATCAAAGCTCTCTGCCAGACCCTGGATATACTTTGCCCTGTAGCCCAGTTTTCCTTCCTTGAGCTCTCCTATACCTGCTTTTCGGAGGTCTTCCGAACTCAAAGGCAGATAGAGCGGCTTTTTGTGCTCTATCCGCTTTGCGTAGCGCTCCGACACGAAAGAGAACATCTCCATGGACCTTTTGACGGGAGCATTCTGCAGAAGTATTCCAAGAACAATAGCGTTGAAAAGGCCGTTGAACTGAATCATGTGAAGCCCTCTGAGGTGCTCTGTCGTTTCCCTGAGCTCTGTTCTCTCAGCAAGAGCGTAGAACTGCTCCAGACTTTCGTCAACGCCAAGGAGCATGGATGCTTTTTTCAGCACCCTTCCCTCTTCCCTGCTGCTCAATCCATCTGCAAAGAGCTCCACCTCAAAGACGGGCTCTTCCGGCCTGCCTGTGAAAGAGACTTCAGCTTCGCACAGCGGCTCTCTGAGGGCAAAGAAATATTTTTTTCCATCGAACGTATCCCCGAAGGCTCGCTCGCTTCTCCTTATCGCGAAGTTCTTCTCCATCGTGAGATAAAAATCATACGGCGGCTTGCCCTCAATCTCAAAGCGCATATCCTTTAGAGTAAAGGAAAAAGATAAAGTATGTGCTATAACCCGAGCATGGTCGCCCTCACCAGATAGTACGCAGCCAATCCCTTATACGCACCCCATCTGCCAGCCGTTTCTTCGGCTTGCTGCTGGGATATCCTCTCCCCGTTGAAATAATAGCGAGAGATGCACCGCCTTATACCAACGTCATCAGCAGGCAGGACATCGTACCTTGGCATGCTCCTCATTACCGTCATCTTCGCTGTCCACTGTCCTATGCCCCTCAGCGCACAGAGATCCTCTATGATTTCCTCTGTTCTCTCATGATCTCTGAGATTCTCCAGCTCTAACCTGCCCTCAGACACCGCAGCGGATATATCCCTTATGTACTCGGCCTTTCTGGTGCTCAGTCCGCATCTTCTCAGATCCTCTATGGAATTCAGCCTCTCCGGCTCTGGAAAGACGTGATACCTCTCTCCTCCGAAATCAATGGGATCTCCAAATCTCTCTGCGATTTTCTGTTCTATTCTCATAGCAACATTGAGGGAGATCTGCTGTTCCGTTATCGCATAAACGAGGGCCTCAAACACGCTACGAGTGTGTATCACCTTAAGTCCTCTCAATGCCACCGTCAGATTCGAAAGAACCTCATCATCCGTGCTTTCATAGAAGTCTCTAAGGTTCATATCAAGGTTCAGCATCCTTGAAATGGTCACAATTGCCCAGTTTCTCTCAGTGCCCGATAGAGCTTCTTTTGATTCCAGCTCAACACTGAGCTCTGGCTCTTCTACCGTTCCCTTTCCCCTTATACTAACAAGGATTGCGCCCGCCTCCGAGCGCAGCGGCAGACAGAGCTCCTCTCCATCAAAGTCCCTAGAGATGCCCGCGCTCAGTCTGAAGTCAAATGGTGGCTTTGCTTTCAGGATCACAGCCATAATGCGTGAGTGGGATGATAAATTTTCGCAACTAGCGCAAAGGATAATATGCAGTATAGGGGTAACAACAGTGGAAACGATAATTCTCATAGCATTCATCATCTGTGCGATGTGCTACAATCATACGAGCTTGATCTATGCGTATATGGCTATTTTTGACAAGCATGGAAGATATGGTTTTAACAGTTTCATACTGTTTTACTGCCCAGCTCATTATGTTCTTCAACCGTGCTGAAGCACGATCTCTCTAAAATCTTCTAGATTCCAGCTCTTTATCTTTATTACCTTCAGATGCTTTTATGTATTCCTTCGTATCTGTTCCTTTATATTCTTTCCTTTCTTTTCCTTACTTTTACTGGTATGGTACATTTTTTACCTCCTTTTCTTCATATGGTAGGATGCACTATGCCCTCTGTAAAATATGATGTGTGTTGTGATAACGCAGGAATATCCTGGAATGAAAAAATTAATATTGCCGTAGTTCAGTAATGTGTATGGGGGGCGTTAGAAAGGATTTATCCAACGTCTGCTGGAGAGGGGTGTAAATGGAAAGAGAACGGTTCTATAAAATAGAAAAAGGGGATTTTGGGAGATTTGTTAACACGATGATAAGGGACGGCCCAAGAACTGTAGTCGGAGTTAAATCTAAAGGAGAAAAATTTGTATACGATACTCTAAGCTCGGCTGATGAATTGAGGCTTGACTACGACGTTACTGTTTTACCGCCAAAGAAGTACTTTTTACCGCCTGCTGAGCCCCTGCTGAGATATGATCTTTTGAACTCTTCCATTCAGGAGTTGTCTGATCCAACTCCTTTGATCATCATAGGCATTCACCCATATGATCTCATAGCCCTTGAACAGATGGATGTGGTGTTCAGAAACACAAATCCGGACTGTCACTACCTCAAAAAACGTGAAGAATCAATCCTGATTGGAGTGAACATGCAAAATGTGTCCCACCACTCTTTTGCGGGCAGTATGAACACCGCAACGACTGATCACGGTTTTGATCTTATGTTAACGGACGTTGGTGACAGATACGCCATAGAGGTGGGATCTGAAAAGGGGCGTGATCTGCTCGAAACTTATATGAATGCTTCCGCCGCAGATCCAGAAACAATAGCGAAGGTAAAACAGGCCGAAGCTGAAACTCTGGCAAAATTTGAGAAACACATTAATTTTCCTCCCGAAGAGCTGCCTGAGCTTTTGGAAAAAAATTACGACAATGAGCTATGGAGCAAAAAAGCAGAGAAGTGTCTGAAGTGCGGATCCTGCAATTTCGTGTGTCCAACCTGTTACTGTTTCGATGTTCAGGATGTGCCGGATCTAAATCTGAAGGGTGGAGAAAGAATAAGAACGTGGAACGGATGTTTGCTGGAGGATTTTGCCAGGGTTGCAACTGGTGAAAATTTCAGGGAAGACATGGCCGCCAGATACAGGCACAGATTCATGAGAAAGGGCAAATACCTTTACGATAAGTTTAAGTTCATTGCGTGCGTGGGATGTGGAAGGTGCGGGTCAGTATGTCTTCCGGATATCGCGGATCCAACCGAGGTTTTCAATGAGTTAAAGAAAGACGATTTAAAGGAAGTGAGTGCATGAATGAGAAATCCATATATATGCCCAGGCAGGCAACGATAAAAAGTGTCAAGCAGATGACTGCGAGAGAGAAGCTCTTTGAAATTGCCCTGGATGATGGCACATCTCTCGGTCACAAACCCGGGCAATTTGTGGAGCTGTCTATTCTGGGAATAGGGGAAGCCCCCATATCCGTTTCATCGGCACCATCACAGGGAAACACATTTGAACTTTGCGTTCGCGCCGTGGGAAATGTAACCAACGGACTGCACAGGTTAAATGTGGGTGATAAGGTTGGGATCAGAGGACCATTCGGAAATGGTTTTGATGCGAATTTTTTAAAAGGAAAGGATATTCTGTTTGTTGGAGGAGGGATAGGGATCGCCCCCCTGCGGTCTCTGATAAATTATGTTCTTGCCAACAGAGAGAGTTATGGAAAGGCGACCATCCTGTATGGATGCAGGGAGCCCTGCGAACTTCTCTTCGATTACGAAGTTGCGGAGTGGGAAAAGAGGGATGATGTAGAGCATTATCTGACCGTTGACAAATGTCCCGATGGAGCATGTTGGGATGGAAATATAGGAGTCATAACGACTATCATCCCAAAAGCGGATTTTGACCCGAACACCACATATGCTGTGATCTGTGGGCCACCGATCATGTACAAATTTGTGATCAAATCGCTCAAAGAGAAGGATGTGCCTGATGATCACATTATTCTCTCTCTGGAAAGGCGCATGAAATGCGGCGTTGGCAAGTGCGGCCACTGTCAGATAAACGGCATCTACGTGTGTCAGGACGGTCCAGTGTTTAACTATGCTGACATCAAAAACTTACCGGAGGCGTTATGATTAGACCAAGAGTTGCATTTTTTGATTTTGCGAGCTGTGAGGGGTGCCAGCTTCAGATAATAAATACTGAGGAGTCCATCCTCGATCTGGTGGAGATCGTAGATGTTGTTTCCTTCAGGGAGGCTATGAAAGAGCATTCCGACGAGTATGATATAGCTTTTATAGAGGGTTCCATTGCAAGACCGATGGATGAGGAGCGTTTGAAGGATATACGGGAAAAGGCCAGGATCCTCGTTGCTCTTGGAGCGTGTGCATGCATCGGTGGTGTTAATGCACTAAGGAATCAGTTCTCGGTAGAGGAGGTAAAAAAGAGGGTATATGCCAATGCAGATATCAATATCAATGGTAATCCCTACTTTGATGCTTTCCCACTCAAAGCCGTAGATGAAGTTGTTAAGGTTGACTATTACATACGTGGGTGCCCTATAGACAGGGATGAATTTGGTAAGGTTGTTACGGCTCTGGTTCTTGGAAAGAAACCGGAGATCCCGAATTATCCTGTGTGTGTCGAATGCAAAAAGAGAGGAAACGTGTGCGTTTTTGAAGAGGGAAAATTCTGCCTGGGACCCGTAACCAGAGCTGGTTGTAATGCGAGATGCCCCACCAGTGAAGCAGGGTGTGAAGGATGCAGAGGGTTGCTGGATGATCCAAACACGGATTCAGAGATTGAGGTGCTGCAGAAATATGGCCTCACACTGCAGGACGCTCTGGATAAATTTAAGCTGTTCTGTTACAAAGCGGAGATGAAAAAATGAGCGAAGATGTGCGGATTAAGGTGGAACACCTTACGAGAGTGGAGGGGCATGGAAACATAATCTTAAATTCCAGAAATGGACGAGTTGAAGAGATACAATGGCAGGTTCCAGAGGCCCCAAGATTTTTCGAAGCGATGGTTGTGGGAAGAGATTACAGCGAACTGTCTATCATCACCTCCAGAATCTGTGGCATATGCTCCATAGGTCACGCACTGGCCTCTCTGAAAGCCACCGAAAGTGCTATGGGAGTTAAAATTTCGGATCAAACCCTGATGCTCAGAAAACTCGCTCTCCACGGTGAGAATATACAGAGCCACATTCTTCACGTTGGCTACCTGGTGGCTCCAGATCTGTTTGGTGTTGGAAGTGTCTTTCCGTTGATCAATACGAATAAAGAGGCGGTGGTTAAAATAGTCAAAGTCCATCGTTTAGCAAATGAGATGTGTGATACGCTCTGCGGAAGAACAACCCATCCAATAACCATGGTTGTTGGAGGATTCACAAAAATACCTACCAGAAAGGAGCTGATCCACCTCAAATCCAGGATTGAAGAGACCATGAAAACGGCGGGAGAGGTAGTAGACCTGGTTCTGGCTAACGCAGACAGGCTTCCAGAATTTACCAGAGAAACGGAATACATTGGCCTGACCTCTGATGATGAGTATGCCCTGTATGATGGAGTGATAAGCTCTACGGACACAGGAAAACATGAAGTGAATGAGTATGAATCCATAACAAATGAATGGGTTGTGCCTCACTCCACAGCGAAATACGCAAAACACAACAGAGAATCGTACATGGTCGGCGCTCTGGCGCGATTCAATCTTAACAGTGCAAAGTTGCACCCTCTGGCAAGAGAGGTTGCTGACAAATTTGGATTGAGAGCACCATGCTACAATCCATTCATGAACTCCATAGCGCAGCTAGTAGAGATCGTGCACAGCATGGAGGACTCTATGAAGATTATAGATGAACTGCTGAGCAGAGGGTTGGAAAATGAGAAAATAAAGGTTGAGGTTAAAGCGGGACGCGGCATAGGCTGTGTTGAAGTTCCGAGAGGGATCCTGTTCCATGATTACACATATGATAAAGATGGAAAATGTGTTAAGGCCAACTGTGTCATACCAACCAATCAGAACCATGCAAACATCCAGAAGGATATGGAGCTGTTTGCCCCTGCTCTCCTAACGGGTGGAAAAACAGAAAAAGAGGTAGAACTCGCTCTTGAGATGCTGGTTAGAGCTTATGATCCATGCATTTCCTGTTCAACCCATTATTTAAATGTAAAATTCAGATGACGTGCGAATAAAAGTGAATGAGCAGAATTGGAGTGATAGGGGTTGGCAATCCACTTCGTGGAGATGACGGCATAGGCATCCTGTTGATGGAAGGCCTGGCTAGAAAAAAACCGGAAGGTGTGGAATTTATTGACGGCGGCACAGGAGGAATCAATCTCATCCATGATCTGGCAAAATTTGATCTGGTTGTGATTTTGGATGCTGTTGATTTTGGTGGAAAATGTGGAGAAACCCGCATCTTTTCAGTGGATGATGTGCTGCAGGATACAGGAGAGATCAGGTTCTGCACCCATGAAAACGATCTCTTCAACGTCATAAAAATATCAAAGAAACTTGGAGAGGCTCCCGATGAGATCTTCATTTTCGGCGTTCAGCCAAAAGATTTTTCTCCAAAGATGGGGATATCTCAAGAACTCAGGCAGTCCATGGACAGGATTTTAGAGGAGTTTTATGACACGATACAGAGAATTAAGATGAAAGAATTCCTGATCTGATCTCATAAAGCAGTTCCTTGCTTGTGATAACATCCATCGTTTCACCGAAACTCTTTCTTGCTCCATCCCGATTTTATATCTCTGCTGAGCACTTGAGAACTTTGCAAAGCCCTCTATAGTATGAAACTAATAACCGGTATGGAGATCCTGATAAAGCATGCAGATATTTTGCAAAATGGAGGGCTGACTAAAGATAAAGACATACTCATAGAGGATGGCAGGGTAAGCGGGATAGGAAAGATAGATTGCGAAGCTGAATCAAAGATTGAGGGTAGAGGTCTCTTAGCTATGCCGGGGCTTATCAATATGCACACTCACCTGGGTCTAACCATGGCAAGAGGGTTGTTCGATGATCTCAGCATGGAAGATTTTTTAAAGCAGACAGAGACTTTTGATCGCAGAAATAGCGAGGAGAACATAAGGAGGAGCGCTCTCATAGGCATGGCTGAGATGATAGCAACAGGCACAACGTGCTTTCTTGATTTTTATTACAGCGAGGACATCATTGCGGAAGTTGCAGAAGCTATGGGCGTGCGGTGTGCTCTCGCATGGGCTGTGCTGGATGAAGATAAGACAACGCAGAAAGGAAGCCCTATAAAGAACTGCGAGCATTTCTTGAGTGGGGGAAGGAGTGATCTTGTTAACAGGGGGGTTGCCCTTCAAGGCGTCTATGCATGCTCTGATGAAACCATGCTCAAGGCAAAAGAGATAGCCTCTGAGACCTTTCTCACAATGCACCTGAGTGAGAGCCAGGGAGAGGTCTATTCTTTCCTGAAAGAAAGGGGAAAAAGGCCTGCAGAGCATATATTATCTTTAGGTCTTGCTGATGACAGATTCATAGCTGTGCACTGCGTTTTTCTCACAAAAAGGGAGATTGAAGGGCTGAAAAGCTCTACTGTTGTTCATTGCCCTTCAAGCAACCTTAAGCTTGCGAATGGAATAGCGCCAGTGCCTGAGCTTATAGAAGCAGGTAGTAACCTTACCATTGGCACGGACAGCGCTGCAACAAACAACTCTCTCAACATGTTCACAGAGATGCGCTCAGCTGCTCTTCTGCACAAGAGCACACACTGGGATCCCTCTATCATGGGCTATGAAACATGTTTAAGAATGGCAACCCAGAGCGGCGCAGAAGCCTTAGGTATAGACGCAGGGGCAATAGATGAAGGAAGACTGGCTGACATTGTTCTTGTGGATGAAAGATCCATCTATCCATTCACTCCATCAAATCTTGTATACTGCACGACGCAGAGGGTCGACACAACCATTGTTAATGGAAGAATACTGTACAGAAAAGGAGAGTTCAGCGATGAGATAAAAAAGCTGATGAGATCCCATAAACCCTTTTCATAAGGCTATAATGTGGTTATAGTCACCTGTTCCATGGCTTCAATATAGATCTTTGAGAGAACTCTGCTTTCAAAATGGTTAAATAGCATATTTTATATTACTCATCATGCGCTGGAAAAGCTTTTTGGTAGCTTTCATTTTGCTGTTTGCCTTCTGGCTTTTGCTCTCACAGAGGTTTGAACCCTTTTATCTGATCTCTGGTGTTATCTGCTCAGCCCTTGTGACCTTTCTCACGCATTCTCTTCTCTTCAAAGAAGACGTAAGCCTGAGCGCTCCTAAAAAGGCTCTTCTGTTTATTGCATACTGTTTCTATCTTTTCAATCGGATTATTGTTGCTAACCTGGATGTTGTCTACAGGGTCTGGCACCCTAAGATGCCTATAGATCCCAGGATAGTGAAGCATGAGAGCACGCTGATTAGCGACGGGGGAAAGACAGCTCTCGCAAACTCCATTACCCTGACTCCCGGGACCATAACCATAGATATCGTGAGTGAGGAGTACACAATACATGCTCTTACACCAAAGGCTGCGGGCTCTATAGAGAGCATGGAGCGTTTTATAGAGAGGTTCATGAAATGATAGGATTTCTAAACATAATTGTTGTAGTCCTTATCTTCACAACTCTTCTCTGTCTCTACAGAGTTCTCTGGGG
>JAXHST010000025.1:0-2416 GCA_034190325.1 Thermoplasmatota archaeon | reverse complement strand
CAGAGATGCGCCTTTAGCTTTAAAGGAGTGATTCTTTTGAGCCTCCATGGCAGGCTTAAATGGGGCTCCGTTGCTGATATAGATGTGAATGGAGCAAAAAGGGAGATAGAGGACAATGGAGCGGATCTTGTGGTTGTGAGCAAGAGCATTACAACGGAAGAAAAACCCGTAATCGCAGCTGCAGGTAACACCAGAGAGGAGATAGAGGCTAAGCTATTCTCAGAGCTCTTCGATGATGTTGTAAGGGCGAAATCGCTCTTCTCGGAGCTATCCATAGATCCGGAGGAGGTGAGCATGAGTAAGAGCGATTTTAAGAGAGAGATAGAGAAGCGAGGTTTCAGGTTTTTTGATCTGGAGGAAGAGGATGATAATTAAAGAGATAAGACTGGAGAACATAAGAAGCCACGCAAACTCTCTGATAGATCTTAAGGAAGGAATAAACTTCATACATGGTGATATCGGTGCAGGTAAGTCATCAATACTATATGCTATAGAATTTGCTCTTTTTGGCACAGGCTCCAGGTTCGGGAAGAATGAGATAAAGCTTCTGAGAGCAGGAGAAAAGAGTGGTTTTGTTGAGGTAGAGATAAGAACAGCAGGAAAAGATTACCTTTTTCACAGGGAGATAAAAGAAGGTCATGATAAGGGAGGCTGGATAATAGAGGACGGAGTTAAGGAGCAATTGTCGGCGAGTGAGCTGAGGAGGGAAGGACTGGAGATCCTGAAGCTCAGGGAGCCAAAGAGCTCCAGATCAAGATCTTATATATACGAATATGCGATATTCACACCCCAGGAAGAAATGAAGAGAATACTTGAGGATAGACCAGAGGACAGGATGAAGCTTCTCCGCAAGGCATTCGGGTTGACGGACTATGCAAATGCCAGGGATAATTGTGGTATAATAATAGATGCCTTCAAGAGCGAGAGCAGAGCTCTCAACGGAGTGATAGAGGAGATGCGGCCGAAGAGAAGCGAACTCTCAGAGGTGCAGAGAGAGCTGGAAGAGAGGAATAGGGAAGAAAAAAGTGTGCTTGGGGAGCTTGAAGGAGTGAAGAAGAGATATGAGAAGCTAAAATACAGGGTAGAAGAGCTTGAGAGAAAGGATAAGGAGCTTCAGGAAGCCAGAATAACTCTTTATGGAAAAAGAAAGGAGAGAGAGAGCCTGCTGGTAGAAATAGAGAGACTCGAAAAAGATCTTCAGAGAATAAAAGATCTTAAAGAAAGGCTCAAGGCGCTGGAGAAGGATTATGCGCGCTACAGTGAGCTGGATGTGATCATAAGCGAGGAGCACTCAAAGAGGGCAGAAAAGGATAGCTACAGCAGACGCGCAAGAGATCTTGAAAAAAGAATAAAGGATATTACTGAGGAGATTTTTAAATACAGAAAAGAGGTATCAGAGGATCTCTCTGAGAAGATAGAGGCTCTGAAGAAAGAGATCTCTGCTCTGGCTGTTGATGAAAAATCGGAAAAGAACACTAAAGAAATGGCGTCTGTTGTAAGGGATCTTGAGCTCCTGAACAGAAAATTAAGAGAGCTGGATGATGAGGAAAAGGGATACAGTGAGCTCAGCGGGCAGAAGTACTGCCCGAAGTGCGGGCAGCCCCTCACAGAGGCCCATGTGCAGAACCTTTTATCAAAGATTCAGAAAGAAGGAGAGGATACAGAGCACAGGGTGGAAGAGCTGCTGAGGAAAAAGGAAGAGCTGGAAAATGAAAAGAGGAAGATAGAGGAAGAGCGAAATTTGCTGAAGGAGAAAGAGAGAGAGCTCAGACAAGATCTGAGCGATCAGAGCGCAAAGGAGAGGGTGAAAGAGATAATGCTAAGGAGAGAGGAGGAAAAGGGGAAACTTGAGAGTGAGCTCTCCGAGGTCTCTGCTAAGCTCGATTCCATAGCGCTGATGGATATAAAAGCTCTTGAGGAAGAGCGGGATAAGCTAAAGCCCATATATGAAGAGTACATAAGGGCTAAAGGGGAGACAGAGAGAGAAGAGGACATGGAAAAAGAGCTTAGCTCAAAGAAAGAAAGGATCAAGGGCTTGGTAGATGAAGAAACAACTTTAGAGGAAAGGATAAAGGTGCTAGAGCCCGGGAGTAATGAGCTTAAAGCTTTGAGGGATGAAGAGAAAAAGATAGTAGGAAGGATCTCAGCGCTGGAAGAGAGATTGAGAAACATAAGAGAAAGGATAGAGGAGAACGAAGAGAGAATAGAGGATCTACAGAAAAGCATAGAAAAGCTTCAGAGAAAAGAAGAAAGGGTCTCAAAGATAAAAGACGCAATAGAGTGGCTTGAAGGGTTTTCGAGAGGGATGGAGACAATAGAGCGGAGCGTTGTGAACTTTCTCAACCAGGAGTTTCAGAGCAAGTTTCAGGAGCTCTTCTCAATGCTCATAGATGATGAGATAACCGTTGAGGTTGAT
>JAXHST010000024.1:0-35340 GCA_034190325.1 Thermoplasmatota archaeon | reverse complement strand
CGAATGCCTATCCATTGAAGGAGATAGAGAGTATGACAAAAGGAAACAGAAAGATAGGGCTTGGGGTTATGGGCTTCGCTGAGATGCTTATTCAACTTGGCATACCATACAATTCTAAGGAGGCTATAGATTTTGCTGAGAAGCTTATGAGCTTCATAAATGGGGAAGCAAGGAAAATATCCGAAGAGCTCGGCGCTGAAAGGGGCGCTTTTCCAAATGTGGATAAAAGCATATACAAAGGCACGACTATGAGAAATGCTACAAGAACCAGCATTGCACCAACAGGAAGCATAAGCACTATAGCCGGGACATCAAGCGGTATAGAGCCCATATTCGCAGTAGCTTACGTGAGGAATATCCTTGAGGGGGAAAGGTTGATTGAGGTTAATCCTCTTTTTATAAAAGAGCTTAAGCAGAGAGATCTCTATTCGCCGGAGCTCCTGAACAGGATCGCAAGAACGGGGAGCCTTAGAGACACGGATGTGCCAGAGGATATAAAAGAGCTTTACGTAACAGCACTGGAGATAGAGCCAGAGTGGCACGTCAGAATGCAGGCAGCATTTCAGAAGCATGTGGATAATGCCGTTTCGAAGACTGTGAACCTGCCAAGAGAAGCAACCGTGGAGGATGTAAAAGAGATCTATAAACTGGCATATGAGCTGAAATGTAAGGGCATAACGGTCTTCAGACAGGGTAGCAAGGAGGGCGTTCTTTCCGAGGGAATAAGCGAAATGGATCTCGCAGAATGCCAGAGCGAGAGCTGCTATCTATAAAAGAGAGGTAAATCAAAAATTACTGATAAAGTAATAGATACATATGTGCTCTTATGTTCAATATGCAGAAGAAAAGGCGAAAGGGCCTGTAAAAGCAGGAAAACTATCCTCAAACGTCCTCGACCCCAGGAGTGCGTACTGACGGCTATTGCACCAGCTCTTGTAGCTACAGAGAAATGGAGAGATAGGGGATCTCTGTAGATCCTTTTACTTCAGGATTATCCTCGCATCCGCTACCATGTATCCTTTTTCGTATGCGAAGATAGGGTTCGCATCTATCTCTTTTATCTCGGGGAAATCGTTCACAAGCTGTGATATTCTGCTAACAGCATCAGCAAGGGCATCAAAGTCTACAGAACTCTCGCCCCTAACCCCCTTAAGGATAGGATATACTTTTATCTCCTTCATCATCTCTTTCGCTTCTTCCTTACTTATGGGTGCTAAGCGGAAGACAACATCCTTAAGGACCTCTACGAATATTCCTCCCAGACCGAACATTATGCAGGGGCCGAACTGTGGATCATAGAGGCTTCCAACTATAGTCTCTCTGCCGCTGGGAGCCATCTCCTGAACAAGGACTCCTTCAATCTCAGCATCGCTTTTGTAAGCTTTTGCATTCTTTACTATTTCTTCAAAAGCCACTTTTACCTCTCCCTCTTTAACATTCACCTTTACAGCCTTTGCGTCGCTCTTGTGCAATATATCCTTTGAAACTATCTTCATAACAACAGGATACCCTATCTCTGAGGCTATTCTCTCCGCTTCTTCAGCATTCTTTGCCACTTTTTCCTCTGGTGTCTTTATACCGTAGGCGCTGAATATCTCTTTAGCTCTATGTTCTACAATTGCTTTACCCTCTGTGCTGCTTATTATTTCTCTTATTTTCTTTTTGTCCACGTCTGAGTAAGGCTTGAAACTCCCCTCTTTTCTTTCAAGATATCTACCATACTCTCTCAGCGCAGCCATAGCCCTAACAGCCTCAGCAGGATCTGGATAAGCAGGAACTCCATTCTCTTTTAGAAAATTCATAGCATCCTCACAATCTTTTCCACCAATGAAGCTAACGGTTATAGGCTTATCGGAGCTCTTTGAAGATTTGATTATGCTATCAGCAATGCTCGTTGGGTCAGCAACAGCTGTGCGGCATACAACAACGATAATTCCATCAACCTCGCTGTTATTTAAAGCAGACCTGAGAGCGCCATCATACTCCTTGAAGGTAGCCATACCCGTTAAATCAACAGGATTCTTTGCGCTCCCGAATTCTGGCATCCAACTCTTAAACTCGCTCTGCAATTCATTGCTTATATCCCCTATGGGAATGCCAGATCGCTCGGCAGCATCCGTAGCGCACACACCTGCACCCCCGCCGTTTGTCAGTATAACAAGGTTATCCCCACGCATCGGCGGTTGCTTTGATAGTGCTAGAGATATGTAGAACATATCTCTTATAGAGTTTGCTTCAATAACCCCTGACTGCTTGAACGCAGCTTCATAGATCCTGCTGGCACCAGCCAGGGATCCTGTGTGGCTTGCTGCAGCCTTTTCTCCTCTTGAGCTTTTTCCAGCCTTCAGCGCAACTATGGGCTTTACCTTTGAAGCTTCCTTGCAGATTTCAAAGAACCTTCTCCCATTGTGCACTCCCTCTATGTACTGGCATATCGTTTTTGTGTTTTCATCATCAGCAAGAACCTCTATGAGATCACCCTGGCACGCATCTGCCATATTCCCTATGCTGAACATGTATGCTAAACCTACCCGCTCTATGTGTGTCCAGTCTGTGAGCGCTAAACCGAGAGCCCCACTCTGTGATATGAATGCTGTCTCTCCCTTAAATGGCAGTTTTGTACCGAAGGTCGCATTACAGCTGCTTATAGTATTTGAAATACCAAAGACATTCGGCCCTATAAGCCTCATATTGTATTTCTTGCAGATATCAACAAGCTCCTTCTCCATTTCTTTATTCCCAACCTCCCCAAAGCCCGAGGATATCACTATAACAACTTTAACGCCCTTCTCTCCACACTCTCTCATAGCTCCTGCAACCGCTTTTGCAGGTATGACTATCTCAGCGATCTCGACCTCATCAGGCACATCCTTTATGCTTTTGTAGCACTTTAATCCCAGAATGCTTTCAACCTTGGGGTTTATAGGATAGATCTTGCCTTTGAAACCACTCTCCTTTATATTGTTAACGATGACATAACCCAGCTTTTCAGGGTTATCCGACGCCCCAATCACGGCAATGCTCTTTGGATTGAGCAAACATTCAAGCCTCTCATCTTTTTGCATAAAGATAATAGGGCTGTGGCTTTATGAGCGTTTTTAATTAGATGCAGAATCAAAATATTGCTTAATATGTTGTATTGGGCAATCGCTTGTGTTTATGGGCCCATCCGGATTCGAACCGGAGACCTCCGCCGTGTGAGGGCGACGTCATAACCAGCTAGACCATGGGCCCTGACTTTACTTTAAGTGATCTTCTCTAATTTTAAACTTTCTAAACAGAGGTTATCAATATCACTATAAGAATTGCAGGATACACATACTTTACATAACCCTCCCACCATCTACCGAACTCTATTCTGCCCCCTGCATTGAGCTCTGCTCTTGCTTCCTCAGGCTTATGGAACCATGCAAGAGCTATGCAAGCGAGTATGGCGCCCGTAATAGCCAGATACACGGTAGAGATGTACTCTATTGTTGTGAATAGATCCTCACTTAAAGCTATGAAAGCGCTAAGAGTAAAAACAGAAACACCCGCTATAGCTGTTGCATGCCCTCTTTTAAGGCCTATGTGATCGCATAGCGCGTTCACAAAAACCTCCAGCTCTGCGATTGTTGTTGTGAATGATGCCAGTATCAACACAAAGAAGAACATTGCCGCAAAAAATCGTCCTGCAGGTATAGCTTCAAAGACGTGCGGTAGGGTTAGAAATATGAGGGCTGGACCTGAGGTCGGTGTTTGTCCGGCAGCAAAGACTGCAGGGAATATTATGAGCCCTGCCATAAACGCAACGCAGGCATCTATCGCTGCTGTTATGATGGCGGAGAGCGTTAGATCCATGCCCTTTGGCTGATAGCTACCATACACCACCATAGGACCGCCATCTAAAGTTAGCGAGAAAAATATCTGAGATGTTGCCATGAGTATCGCTGTTGCAGAGATCTTGTTGAAGTCAGGTCTCAAATAAAAGCTCAAGCCTTCATAACTGTTTGGTAGCGTAACAGAACGTATGGTAAGGACTATCATAAGCACGAGAAGTAGAGGTAGCATAACCTTGTTCGCTCTCTCAATGCCCTTAGATATCCCTCTAGCAACAATTATCCCAGTTATGGCTATCGCTATGAAACACAGAAATATAGACTGAGAATCATAGGATACTTCATAGAAGAGCCCCTCAGCAAACAGCTCTCCGGTTATGCTAGCCATAAAGAAGCGTATTATCCAGGAAAATACAACTGTATAAAAAGAGAGGATCAGGAATTCTGCGATAACAGGTATTGTGCCAAGATATTTTCCAAATGGCAAAACAGAAAAAGCCTTGATGGGCCCTCCTTTCGTCATTCTCCCCAAGGTCCACTCTACAGTAAGCCCTACAACTCCTACAGGTATGAGAAGTAGAATGAATAGAAGAAGGAATGCACCACCCCCATACATGCCCGCTCTATACGGAAACATCCATATGTTTCCAAGACCAACAGCGCTTCCTATTGCGCTCAATATAAAACCAGCGCTGCTCCCCCACTCCCTTTTATCCTCCATAGCCAGAATGGGAGTAATTCTATAAAATATATCCTCTAAACTTTACCTCATCCTTGTATAGAACTTTCCTTGAGATTGTGGAGTGGAAGAATGGTAAATGATCTTTCGGCAAACACTCATAAAAAAAGTTAAATATCCAAAAGGGCATAGATTATTTGTGGATGATAAAGGAGTATCCGAGATCATAGGAACACTTTTGCTTTTGCTTATCACTGTTGCATTATTCAGCGTTGTGCTTGTATGGGCTATGCGCCTTCCAACCCCTGAGGCGGTCCCCTACGTTGATCTCCGTCCATATCTGAATGATGGGGGTGATGGCTGGGGTAACGGTAATGAGAGGGTGGTAATAGAACATAGGGGTGGAGAGCCCATATTCGCCAACCATACAAGAATCCAGATGAGCATTGATGGGAGAGAGCTGGTTGCTGAGAGAGAGGATTTAAATTTTCCCAACGATTATATGTATATGGGAGATACCTGGATAGGCGATAGGCAGAGGGTAAACTCCAACAGCACGGTTATTTTGAGTGTTTATTATGTCGGTGAGTCCACAATCTCTGCTATAATGCCTGAGCAGAGACTTACTCCTCGGCTAAGATCCCCGGCCAGAGCAGATCTTACCATTTACGCAGATGAGGTCTCCTATGTTCCTCCTGTTGTTATAGGACAGGATGTGGTTATAAATGCAAATGTGAGAAATACCGGCAGAGGGGATGCAACTCCTTTTACAATAGCCCTTTATGAAGGTACGGTTGAAGAAGGAAGGGTTGTAAATACCATTGAAGTGAAAAGTATAAAAGGGCAGAGCTCATCGAGAGTTCAGATAATCTATCCGGACATACCCTTTGATCCCACCAAAATGAAAGCCACAGTCACCATACTCTTAGACTATATGAATGCTATACCAGAGAGCAACGAAAGGAACAATGCCCTGTCTTTAGAGATAAGTGCAAGTGGAGGAGCCTCCATTTCACTTATTGAGAACTTTGAATACGGCGCCCCAGGCTGGGAGCATGGAGGGAAGCAGGACGAATGGGAGCTTGGAGGGCCTGTGGGCTGGAATGGACCAGCATGGTATATGCACCCTGATGCTGCGCACTGGGGTTCAACTTGCTGGGGAACAGACCTCGACAATACATACAACAGCAATGCAGATTTCTGGCTTGTGAGCCCGGAAGTGGCTCTAATAAATGCAACAGAGGCTGAGATAGATTTCTACTACTGGTACAATTTTGAGACAGAGTGGGACTTTGGTAGGTTAGAGATAACAACGGACGGCGGAAAAACGTGGACGGCTATCAAAAACTATACTGGATCGAGCGATGGATGGATGCATGAGGAGATAGATCTATCCGGTTACATAGGTAACGTGATAACTGTCAGGTTCCATGTTGTAACCGATTCTTATGGAAATGCTGCTGGCTGGTACATAGATGATGTTACAATATTAGGAAAGATACGCAGAACGTAGCTCGATTCTTTTCACAATTCCAGCATAGGTTATGGGAGTTACTGATAGAAACCTGCTACCTTAGATTTATTAGAAAAAGTAATATATAAAGTAAATCCTACTAAATACAGTGGATGAAGAAGCTCAGGTCGGGATCATAGGTGCGTTGCTCCTCATAGGGGTTGCACTCATAATCGTATCATGGTTTGTTACATATCAGATACCAGAGATGAGAAGAGGTGAAGAGATAGCTCACCTCAGTGAGGTTTTTAGAGCTTTTTCAGATATGCAACAGGGGTTAATAAACTATGTTGAGAATGAACACATCGGAGCGATATATCCTATCTCTTTTCCCCTGGGTCGTCGCGGTAGTTTTTTGGGAACTGGTGGCATAACAGGATCTTTGACAATAAGCAATGATGTGTTCTATGTCAATTCAACAAGCTCCCTTTTGGCAAATTCGTCTATAATCTACGAACCGGTAGTAACCCAGACAATACCTCAGATATACACATATGGGATGGGAGGTGTGGTTCTGAGGCAGGGTGACAGAGCTCTGATGAAGATTGACCCACCCATAACCATAGAAAGAGATGTTTCTACACTTACCATCAATATGACGATGATGTCTTTAACCACGATGGAAATCAGCTCCAGATCTGGCACGGAAAGTGCAACGGTTAACTTTTTTATAGATTACATAATGCCAGTATCCTTTTATAAAGAAGGCCAGAGAGTTGGCAATATTGTCTTTGATTTTCACACACCTGATGCAGGTGCGTGGAGAAAGTACTTTGAGGAGGTTATGGAGCCTGTAGGTGCAGAGTTCTACTCTTTCGATACAGAGCTTAACACCCCGGAGAGGTTTTATATGTCATTGAAAAATGTGGACCTGGCTAATTCAAACATAGATTATGCCATTGTGAGGGTAAGCATAGGTGGATAAGATGGACGATTCGATAATCGATAGATGTAAAACAGGGATACCGGTGCTTGATGATAGGATACTCCGTGGAGGGATACCCCTAGGAACGATGGTTCTTCTCACAGGTAGCAGCGGCGTAGGGAAAACTACCCTATCCTGTCAGTTTCTTTTCAATGGGGCCACAATGTTCAATGAGAATGGTCTTCTCTTCACGCTTACAGAATCCGTATCACAGATGAAGAGGTATATGCGCCAGTTTTCTTTTTATGATGAAGAAGCTGTTGAGAAGAAAAAAGTTCAGTTTTTGGATATGAGGGCAATATACAGGCAGATGGGGATGGATAAAGACCAGTATACGGTGAGCGATATGAACTCTTTACTACGGATAATCGATGAGGTAGTAACAAGCTATAATATAAAACGTCTTGTTGTTGATTCAATAACCGCCATGATCTTTCGTATGCCAGATAAGGAAAAAATAAGGGATTTTCTATATCGCCTGGGTAACATAATTTTTGAGCACAATGCTGTTGCACTTCTCACTGCTGAGGAGGCTAGCGGCACGAGGTTCTATTCAGAGCAGGGTATAGAGTTCATATGTGATGGGATAATTTTCTTGACGGAAAGGGAGGTAGGAAACACACTGTTAAGATCGCTTCAGGTTGTGAAGATGAGGGGTGCAGCTCATAATCGTAGTGAACATGAGATGGTGATCACTCAAAATGGTATTGAGCTCACGGAGAGAACATTTTGAGGGAGGTGCAACAGTGATAGGGATAATTGGTGGCTCAGGGGTTTACAGGGCTGAGATGCTTGAGGATTGTAAAAAGGAGGAGATAGCAACACCCTATGGAAGGGTTAGCCTTACTGTAGGAAGTTTTGATGGAAAAAAGGTTGCATTTATAGCAAGGCATGGAGAAAAGCACTCTGTACCCCCGCACATGGTTAACTATAAAGCGCATATAAAGGCTTTTGAGATCCTTGGGGTTGAAAGGGTTATAGCAACAGCAGCTGTTGGATCGCTGCGTGATGATTATGTGCCCGGCAACATTGTTGTTCCTGACCAGTTCATAGATTTCACAAAAAAGAGAGAGTACACATTCTATGATAGAGAGGCGGTGCATATCTCTATGGCCGATCCCTTCTGTGATGAAATGAGGGCTATAAGCTTTAAGGTTTTGAAGGATTTTGAGCATAAAGAGAAGGGAACGTATGTTTGTATAGAGGGACCAAGGTTCTCTACAAGGGCTGAGAGCAGGATGTTCAAATCATTCGGGGACATAATAGGTATGACTCTGGTACCAGAGTGCCAGCTTGCGAGAGAGCTGGGAATGTGCTATCTATGCCTTGCGATGGTTACGGACTATGATGTTTATGGCGAAAAGCCCGTGAGCAATGTTGATGTTAAAAGAGTTATGGCAGAGAATATAGAGAGGACACAGAGAGTTATAGAGCATATGCTAAAGGAATTGCCTGAAAGGAGGAGCTGTAAATGCAGCAGAGCACTGGAAGAAGCGAGATAGAGAGCTTTCACTGCCAGCTTGTGAGCTGGAGAGATATAGAGCGCTGGTCTATCGATGTTTCAAAAAGGGTTGATGAATATAAACCAGAGATAATAATAGGTTTAACCAGAGGTGGCTGGATACCTGCAAGGCTTATGTGTGATTTTCTCATTGAGAAAAACCTTTGCTCAATAAAAACAGAGCACTGGGGGATAACCGCCAGAAAAGATAAGAAAGCAAGACTGGCGCAGGAACTCAACGTGAATATCAGGGGTAAGAGGGTCCTTGTTGTTGATGACATAACCGACACGGGCATGAGCATGGAGCTTGCTTTAGAGCATGTTAAAAGCAAGGGACCAGGGGCTATAAAGAGCGCAACCCTGCTTCACATAGAGGGAGCAAGAGTCAAGCCAGATTATTACAGTGTTTTTGTGCCAAAGGATAGATGGACATGGTTCATATTCCCATGGAATGTTAATGAGGATCTATATACGCTAATACCAAAAGCGCTTTACGAGCCAAAAAATGTAGAAGGGATAATGGCAGCGCTCTACGAGCAGTTTGACATAAAGCCTTCGAAGCAAAGAGTTGCTACCGCGCTGAAGCATCTGGTAGATAGAGGAGAGGTAGTAAAGGATAGAAACCTATTCTCTTCTAAGCCTCCTGGCTAGCCTGTCTATAATCCTATCAATTATATCCAGAAACACGAATATGGCGGCAAGCTCAAGGATCATGAACACCCAGATCACAGGCTGAACATTTGATAAGCTATATCTATCTCTGACCAGCATGGATAACAGACCCAGCCATGGGAGCTCACCTTTTGCTACCCCAAGTATCCACTCCTTCTGTACTATTTTGCTTATTCCGCCCAGCTGATCTATTATTCCGTTGTTATCTCCCTTTGTTATAAAACCATCATAGGGCACGATAAAGCTCCGGCGAATGCCAAGGGTCTCATTGCTCTGAACCCACTGCCCTTTTTCAACCCACATTATTGCTCTATGGATCACTGGTGTTACATCTTTACCATCGGGTTTATACACAATAACATCCCCATAATCCCCATAGGTTTTATAGCCTGTTTCAGTTGCATTCACCTTTGCAATTATGTTTTCAGCGCCCTTTACCAGCACTATATCCCCGGGACTTATTGTGCCTAGCTGACCCACATTTGCATCTTCATGAAGCATTGAGTTCGAGACAACGACCACAAGAGGGGGGAAGACACCACCGGTGTAAGCATAGATGCCACCGAATATTATGCCCACAGCAAGTAAAGTGATGCCCAGATCTACAAGGGCAGATTTCCATCTCATAGGGAGTAATCCCTTTACAGATTTAAATCATTTCATTTTTTTGTTGTGCAGGATCGGAGATCAGAAGGGCTCTCCCTCACCCCCAACTTTCTGCATGTACGCTTCCTTTAAATCTAACGTTATCCTGCCCACTTTGCCGGAGCCAATCTCTCTGCCATCTATGCTCACAACAGGAGCGACCTCTGCGGCCGTTCCGCAAAGGAAGACTTCATCAGCGTTGTACGCATCAAACAGTGAAATTCTCCCCTCCTTTACCTTATACCCTCTGCTGTTTGCCATCTCAATTATAGCGTTTCTTGTTATCCCTTTCAGGTTTGTGAGCGTTGGTGGAGTTATGAGCACTCCATTTTTCACCATGAAGAAATTCTCCCCTGTGCCCTCAGATATGTATCCCTCTTTATCAAGGAATAAACAGTCATTGGCTCCATGCCTGTTCGCTTCAAGCTTACCGAGGATGTTATTCAAATAGTTGAGGGACTTTATGTTCGGGCTCAGAGCATCCGGTGCATTCCTTCTCCAGAACACAGTTATCACCTTTAGCTCCCCTTCGCCCAGTAGAGGCTTCATCTCTTTTTCAAGTATGACAACTGTTGGCTTACCGCACTTTCTTGGATCAAGTCCGAGATCTCCTATGCCTCTTGAGACTATAGGCCTTATGTACGCCTCATTCAGATTGTTTAATCTGCATAATTCTACGATTTTCCCTCTCATCTCATCTTTGCTTAAGGATATTTCAAGGTCTATCGCTTTAGCGCATTCATAAAGCCTGTCTATGTGCTCTTTGAGCCGGAATATCTTTCTGTTGTATGCTCTTATTCCCTCAAATACTCCATCCCCATAGAGAAAACCATGGTCAAATGCGCTAACCTTTGCTTCCGTTTCTTCAACAAACTCCCCATTCAAATATACTTTCATTTCCCTCACCATGGAAAATGGTGATGATGGTATAAAAATATTACTTTGCCCTATAAAATTTTATTTTTATTATTGTCTATTACAAAAGTTATATAGTGAAAAACGCATCATTTTAAAGTTTAATTAGTGTTTTTCACTTTCAACCCGACCAAGGTCGGGTTTCTTAGAACTTGCTTGAGCAAGTTCTAAACCAGTCGAGAACATTTTTAGTTTAGTTTGTTATGTTCTCGACTATAAACAGGTGGATATTGTTGCAATTTCGGGGCTTAAGAGTTAAAATATTTGCAAAAGAGATAACAGTCATTTTGCTATCTGTGTGTCATGCTTTCTTTTAGAGCAGTTTTATAGAACCGTATTGTACAACAGTATCAAACATGTGAAAAATATATAAAGACAGAAATGTTTTCAGAAAAGGAGAGTGATAAAATATGGCTAAAGATAAACCACATCTGAACATGGTTGTGATAGGGCACGTGGACCACGGGAAATCGACCACCGTAGGTAGAATACTCTATGAGACCGGGCAGTTTGACGCCCACATGATAGAACAGTACAGAAAGCAGGCAGATCAGCTTGGTAAAGGGACCTTTGAGTTTGCCTGGGTTATGGATCAGCTAAAAGAGGAGAGAGAAAGAGGTCTAACAATAGATGTTGCTCACCGTAGATTTGATACCCCAAAGTACTACTTCACAATAATAGATGCCCCCGGTCACAGGGACTTCGTGAAGAATATGATAACAGGCACATCCCAGGCTGACTGCGCTTTGCTTGTTGTAGGCGCTGCAGAAGGCGTTCAGGCTCAGACCAGAGAACATGCATTCCTCGCAAGGACCCTGGGTGTACCACAGCTTGTTGTTGCCATAAATAAGATGGATGCAACGCAGCCACCTTACAATGAAGAGCGCTACAAACAGGTCAAGGAGGATGCTGAGAAGCTACTCAAGAACGTCGGATTTAAAACAGATCAGATAGAGTTCATACCGATCAGCAGTTATAAAGGGGATAACATAACAAAGCCAAGTGAAAATATTCCCTGGTGGAAGGGCGATGTACTTTTAGCAGCACTAGACAAATTCCAGGTGCCCCCCAAACCTACAGACAAACCGCTCCGTCTTCCGGTGCAGGATGTATACTCCATTACCGGTGTCGGAACAGTTCCTGTTGGTAGGGTTGAGACAGGGGTTTTAAAGGTAAATGCTAAGATAATCTTCGAGCCTTCCCATGCGGCTGGAGAGGTAAAGTCTATAGAGATGCACCATGAATCTCTTGATAAAGCTGAGCCTGGTGACAACGTGGGGTTCAACGTTAGAGGAGTCTCAAAGAATGATATAAGACGCGGGGACGTTGCCGGACCGGTTGATAGCCCTCCAACAGTGGCAAAGCGCTTCAGGGCACAGCTTGTTGTTCTACAGCACCCGAGTGCTATTGCTCCTGGCTATACTCCGGTATTCCACTGCCACACCGCTCAGGTTGCCTGCACTCTGGAGGAGATCATAAGAACAGTAGATCCGAGGAGTGGGCAGACAAAAGAGGAGCATCCTGCATTCATAAAGCCTGGCGATGTCGCTGAGGTTATAATAAGTCCTACAAGGCCTATGGTTATAGAACCTGCAAAGGATTTCCCGCCCCTGGGAAGATTTGCTGTTAGAGATATGGGCATGACAGTTGCGGCAGGTGTTTGCCTGGAAGTTATCGAGAAGAGGTAAGAGGAGCAAAACATGCCTCAAGTTGCGAGAATAAAACTGTCCTCATCAGACCTCCCGAAGCTCAACCAGATATGTAGTGTCATAGGGGGAATAGCAGAAAAGACAGGGGCTGGTATGAAGGGGCCTGTTCCCCTACCAACAAAGAGGCTGCTTGTCCCTGTCAGAAAGACTCCATGTGGGGATGGTACAGCCACATGGGATCACTGGGAGATGAGGGTTCATAGAAGGCTCATAGACATTGAGGCCAGTGATAGAGCCCTGAAGCAGCTCATGCGCATACCGATACCTGATGGAGTAAGCATAGAGATAAAACTGAAGAGCTAGATGCTTGAACCCCTTTCTCTTCTTTTTGGCCTGATCTTTCTGGAAACAGGCTGGCTACTGAGGGCAGAGAGTAAAGCTCATCTCTCTTTTTCAATAGGCTGGCTTCTTTTTGGGATATACTGGTCCTCTCTCATTCCAGGCTACTTAGAGATCAATGACTATTTCAATGCTGTTTTTTGTTCTCTTGCAATCCCTTTTTTTCTTTATATATCTCTGAATGAGATCCATCTCTACTCCAGGGGTAAAAGGGTTAAAGGAATGGAAACAGTAGCCCTCGGATCCTTTATTGCTGCACTGACCTACTTCCTGATAGAGTATATAACGCCATTAGCCTCTTTTTTAAAGAGCGCCTCAGCCAGGGAAGCAAGCACTTTTGCCAGAGCATTGGGCGTAAGCACCGCTGTTGAAGGCAACTTCGTGCTTGGTGCTCACACAACATTTGAAATAGTGCTTGCATGCACAGCTCTTCAGAGCATAATGATCTTTGTTGGATTTATAGTAGCTTCTCAAGAGGTAGCGAGAAAAAGGGTGATAGCTGCCACAGTGATGGGTGTTGTGATCTATCTGCTAAATATAGTACGCAACGGAGGCATAATATTTCTCAGCGAGAGCGGTATAATGGATTTTAACACTGCACACAATCTTCTGGGTAAAACCGCAAGCCTTGTTGCGATGTTCCTTCTTGCTCTCTTTGTTCTCAGTTATCTTCCGAGTCTCTATGATTCCTTTGCTGAATTTTTTGTAGCCCTTAAGCCAAAGAAATTAAAACTCGTTGCCAGAGGAGGGGGTTTTGCTCTGCTGCCCCTTCTTTTATCCCCATTCGTCTCATACCTTAGCGTGGATGTCTCTTTAATTCTAACTATGCTCTCTTTTCTAGTCGTTCTTTTTTTCAGGGATCCAGACAGAAGCACAGGCAGAGGCATAGTTTCACCTGCAGATGGAAAAGTGCTCTATGCATTTGATGATAATGGAACAAAGAGGATAGCGATCTTTATGAGCATAACAGATGTGCATGTGAACAGAGCTCCGTGCAGTGGAGAGGTTTTGAGGGTTGATAGGGGCAAAGGGACGCACGCCCCAGCCTATTCAAAGAATGCGGAGAAAAATGTATATGCGCTCATAGATATGGGCAGAATAAAGATAAAGCAGATAACCGGCATATTTGCAAGAAGGATCGTTACCTACGTGAGAAGAGAGGAGCCTGTAAAGAAGGGCGAGCGCATAGGGCTCATAAGATTTGGCTCCAGGGTTGATCTTTACGCAGAGGTTGATGGGAGGATAATGGTAAAAAAAGGCGATAAGGTTATAGCGGGTGAGACCACGCTCATAGAGCACATGGAATAAGTTCTCATCACTGCTGAACCAAAAAACATTTAAAAGTGCAATCCATTCATCCATTGTGAAGACCTATCTTACCATATGGTTTAACAGCGAAGGTTCAAAGGTGAGTTACATATCTGAAAGGCTGCTTTCCCTGGGCTTTCAGCCTCTTACGGGAGCATATGATTATGTATATGATTGGGGGAATAACGCCACAGTTGAAGAAGCCATATGGTTCGGTGATAAGATACAGGAGACTCTTAAGAGCACAGGCGTCTTTTTCAGAATAGAAACAGTCTGATGTTAAGGCAAGCTTTATAATCTCCGCAAGTGATCATTCTTATGGGAAGCCTTACAATAAGCGTCCTGGGTCATAGAGATTACGCAAAGAACATAGGCAAAAGGGGGACATCCAGCGATATAACACTCTATAATCTTAAGAGCGGCAATAGCGTCATAACGGCCATCGAGCCGAGCAGTTATCCTGAGAAGTTATCCTCGCTCTTTCATTCTGCGAGCATGAGCGACTTTGTTGTGTTTGTTGTGGACTCCTTTGATGCGGAGTTTGCAGAGATGGTGATGATGCTCGATGCTCTGGACAAGAGAGATGGGGTATTCATAACAGAGGATAGTGAAAGGGTTGCAAAGTTTGTAAAAGGTACTTCTGTAGAGAACTTTTCTTTTATGAAAAACGATCCCATAGCTTTAAGAGAAGCGCTCTTGAAAATGTCCGGAAAGGAAAAGGGCACAGGTGAAGATGGAGGGGCTGTGGTCATAGATCATTTTTTCAAGGTTAAAGGTGTGGGTACAGTTATTCTCGGCATAGTTTCTTCAGGCTGTGTAAAAAAGCACGATGAGCTTACACTTTTCCCCCTGAATAAGAGAGTTCATATAAGATCGGTACAGGAACAGGATATGGACTATGAAAAAGCATGCGCTGGTGATAGAGTTGGCCTTGCCCTGAAGGGTGTTGAGCCAGAAGAGATTGAAAGGGGATACATACTTTCTTCCAGGGAGATTAGATGTTTGAGCGAGATAGATGCAAAGCTAGAGGTGAACAGATTCTATAAGAGGGAAATAAAGGGCATGATGCACATAGGTTGTGGATTGCAGTTTCTGCCAGCAAGGGTAAAGGATTTTGATGGTAGCACCATATCCTTAGAGCTGGAGAAAGAGGAGCCCATAGCGCTCTATGATAGGATGATCCTTTGCGACTTGAGCGCCCCAAAACCAAGAATTGTAGGAAAACTTGCTTATGAGTAGTCAATTGACAACAACCCATAAATAAGAAGAGTTTACTAAATAATATTATGAAAAAGTTTTTGGCGGCTTTGGTTATGGCAGCATTCCTAGTGCTGCCAGCAGCATATGCCCAGGAGAGAGGAGAAAATGAGTGGCTCTACATGGTATACCTGGATGGGGACAACAACCTTGAGAGCTATGGAGTTAGAGATCTGAACGAAATGGAAGCAGGCCTCTCTTCAAATCCTGGTGCTAATATAAAGGTGCTGGTGCTCTTTGATGGCTATAGTGGTAGATATATAGGACATGATGGAGCAAAGATCTATGAGGTTCTTCCGGATACCTCTACCTCCGTAAGGTCAAAGGTTGTGAAGGATCTTGATGAAGCGAATATGGGTGATCCCTCAACCCTCGTGGACTTTGTTGATTATTGTGTCTCAAACTACTCTGCACGCAAACATGCGCTCGTTCTCTGGAACCATGGTGCTGGATGGAGAGCTCTGGAGGAAGAGAGGGAAGATATATTTAAGGATGTGTGCTTTGATGACACAGATGGAGATAGATTGACAACTGAGGAGCTATCGCAGGTTATACCATACATCTCGCAGTCCAGCGGTTTCCTTAATCTTCTCGGCTTCGATGCTTGCCTGATGCAGATGTTTGAGCTTGCATATGAGTTTTATGAGAGCACAGAGGTTATAGCAGCCTCGCAGGAAACAGAGCCCGGGGATGGCTGGGACTACTCTTATATTGTCGGAACTCTTGCCAATAACCCGTACATGAATGCAGAAGAGTTAGGCAGGGTGACCACAGATGCTTATGCAAACTATTATGGAGGGTACAGCGAAGTAACATTCTCAGCGATAAGGTCTGCTGCCGTACCTGCGCTAGCAGATGCAATAGCACGCTTCTCAAGCGCTCTACTAAATGCTCTGCCTGCTGAGCGCTCTGCAATATCGAGCGCAAGAAGTGCCTCTCAGGAATTTGCCTACTCAGATTACATAGATCTATACGATTTTGCTGGCAATCTAGAGACAGTGTCTGCTGATGTGATGTCTGCTGCTGCTGATGTGATGTATGCGATAGACTCCTGTGTGATCTCTGAATGGCACAGTTATGGTATGGAGGCACATGGCATAAGCATATGGTTCAACACGACATATCCGGCACAGCAATACATTGACAGATACAGAAATCTGAGGGTTTATGGGACCGGCTGGCTAGACTTTTTGTTGGCCTACTACGGCTAAACTCCTCTCCTTTTTTTTTCTTTATCTGATATTTTGCGTTTTACATTTTATGTTTTATGTTTAACAGAAGAATTATCCCTGACTAAAGAGATTCGAAAAGCAAAAGTTCAGTTACTCTCTTAAATATTCATATATGAAAAAACTGTACAGGTTTATCAGGTTGGGATGCAAGATGATGAAATATATTCTGATTTCAAGGAAACCAAAGATATTCAGGACATTCACGGGACTGAGAAGAGCTTGATAGATTGCATCATAGAGGATAGATACGAAGAGTACGAGAAAAAGAGACTCAGCAGAGAAGATAGAAAGAGCAGGGATGATAAAACCTTGCACTGTTTATATAGTCCAGAAGCAGGACCGTATAAACGATACGTGAGAGAGCAATTTAAGACCAGAGTTGCTTAACCAGCAGAGCCTATTCCAAAGATCTTTTGTTCATGCATAGTGTACTATTTAAAAAAGTTAAGGATCTCTTCTTCCATAAAATGAAGCTCTCCCGGCACAACAATGGCATGTGGTGTTTTGCCAAAGTCTACGGCTTCAAGCTCTTTAGCCCCTCCGCACTTTATAAAGCAATCATCGCTTCCTGCCCTTGCGACAGCGCAGACAAGCCTTTCTTCCGTAAATATTCCTTTTCTCTCCTCTTTTTCTATGCTCAGAAGGATTTTTATAGCGTCATTTGCACTCATCGGCGGCTCTGTGTCAAGGAGCACAAGCGTGTGCAGGGAGCCATTCTCCCCTATCTCAAAGTAATAGCTCTTCGGGAAAAAATTCTCCCTGGGCCACGGAATGCTGACGGTTCTGCCAAACTTGTAGTGTTCTAAACCCAAGAGAGACGGCACGGCTGAGAAGATAGAGGGTCCGCATATTATCTTTACCTCTATCCCTTTCTTCATGGCCTCCAATCTTAACTGGAGGTGGGTTGTGGCTGCCATAGGATCCCCGGGCACAAGCAAAGCAATCCTTTCCTTTTTCGCAGCTTCTATAATCTTTTCTCCATTCTCTATGTCCTCTCTACAAAGGATCTCTATCTCTTTATCTAGATTAACATCAAACTTTTTAGAGGTATAAAACTCTGCAAACACTCTATCGCACTTCTTTGCCTCTTCTATGCCCTTTAGCGTTATGTAACCCTCATCTATACCCAGACCTATGAAGACCAGTTCCCCCAAATCAGATCACCTCTCAATTCTTTTTTCACTTTTTCTAATATGTCCTTCTCGTTCCTGTAAGCTATTTTTTCCAGAGCCTCATCCATCTCAAACCATCTCACTTCATCCATCTCAGAATCATGCTCTTTTATATCCCCACTTATCGCCTCCATAAGAAAAAAATAGACTGCTTTGTATATCCTTTTGCCCTCTCTGTGATACCAGTAGTTTATTTTTCCCAGAGGCTTTATTATTCTAGCGTTTATGCCGGTTTCTTCCTTAACTTCTCTTATGGCTGTTTCTTCTGTCTTCTCTCCATTTTCAACCAAACCTTTGGGTAATTGCCAGTGTTCTGCTCTTCTGGCAAGAAGTACATGGGCTGCATCTTTCACAACAACTCCACCTGCAGAGATCTCCACAAAGCTTAATGGTTTGTTTTTTATATATGTTTATCCTGTTAATGTTAGCCTGCTCCTACTTCTATGAAAAAACCTGGCAGTATGTTTAAATAGGGCTATAGTTATGACTGATGATGATAGCAATCTCTGTTGAGGGGCTTGAGAAGAACTTTGGCAGCGTAAAAGCTGTTGATGGTGCATCTTTTTCTGTGAGTGCTGGTGAGATCTTCGGATTAATAGGGCCTAACGGGGCCGGAAAAAGCACAACTCTCAGGATAGTCTCCACGCTTCTGCAGCCATCAAATGGTTCTGTTAACGTTTTTGGACATGATGTTGTAAAAGAAGCTTCAGAGGTGAGAAAGCTAATAAGCTATTTACCAGAGGATGCCGGAGCTTATAAAAACCTTAAGGGTATAGAATACCTCAACTTCATGGCAGAGTTTTTTGTGAAGAACAGAGAGGAGAGAGAACAGATGGTCAAAAGGGCTGTTGAGCTCAGCGCTCTTGGAGAGAGGTTGAATGATAAGATATCCACCTATAGCAAAGGGATGATGAGGAAGATCCTTGTCGCCCGAGCGTTGATGATAAAACCGAAGCTTGCAATCCTTGATGAGCCTACAGGTGGACTAGATGTTCTGAATGCCAGGGAGGTCAGAGATACTGTAAAGAGGTTCGCAAAAGAAGGGACTGCCTTTCTTCTATCATCCCACAACATGCTCGAGGTAGATTTTCTATGCGATAGAATAGCTCTTATAGACAGGGGAAGGATCGTGGAGACTGGAAAACCTGCTGAACTTAAGGAGAAATATAAAGCAGCGAACATAGAGGATGTTTTTGTTGAGGTGATATCATGAGCCATCTCACAAATATCCTGTGGAAGGAAGTAAAAGAGCTTTTGACGGGACAGATGATAGCAAGCATGCTTATTATGGTGATATTCTTTGTGATCTTCGGAAGCGTGATGGGAAATGTGCAGGAAGAAGCGATCAGCGGAAAAACCAGCATAGCACTGCTTGACCTTGACGGGAGCGAGGAGTCCCGGAGATTAACAGAGATTGTTGGCTTGCAGAAAAATGTAGCTCTTACCGTTGTTAGTGCGCATAGAGTTGAGGAAGCTCTGAAGCTTGTGGAGGACTATGATTCAAATGCTTTATTGGTTTTGCCAGAAGGATTCGGAGAAAAGATAGAAAACATGGATAATGCGGATGTAGAGATCTATGCTATTGTGAAGGGCTTAGGCATAATGGATACTATGAGCAGCACACAGGCGCAGACAGCAATAAGCATAATTAATAACATCCTGGCACAGGAGTATGTGAAAAAGGCTTATCCTGATAAAGAGCCCCAGAGCGTTCTAAACCCGATAATACCGAAAAACTTCATTTTCATAAAAGGTGCAATAAATGAAGGATCACCTGAAGCCATTGCTAGCCTACTCATGGGGCAGTCCATAATAGTTCCTGTTATCCTTATGATAGCGATAATGTTTGCAGGACAGATGGTGATAACATCCATGGGCATGGAGAAGGAGAATAAAACGCTAGAAACACTCCTAACCATGCCTGTCAGCAGAGGAACTATAATCCTGGGAAAGATAGGCGGAGCAGCGATCATGGCATTTATAATGTCCATAGTATATCTTGCAGGTTTTGGGTATTACGCGCAGTCCCTAACACCCTCAACCTCAATATCTATGCCAGCTCTCTCTATGGGGGCCATTGATTATGCACTTTTGGGGATCTCTCTGTTTCTCGCTATACTTGTAGCACTTTCATTATCAATGCTTCTCGGCGTTTATTCACAGGATACAAAATCTGCTCAGACAATGATACTCCCGGTTACAATACTGGTGGTGATCCCATTCTTCCTGCTTATGTTCAGCGATTATACAACAATGCCTTTAGCGCTGCGGGCAGTGATGTTTGCCATTCCCTTTTCTCATCCTATGATAGCATCAAGAGCCCTTTTCTTCGGGGATTACAATATAGTTATCGCAGGTATCATATATATGGCACTCTTCTCTGCGATCCTCTGGCTCATAACGGTAAGGGTGTTCAGAAGTGATAGGGTCATAACAGCTAAACTCAGCTTGAGAAGGAGAAGGTGAGAAATTAAGATCAAGCTCATCAAAAAGCCATCCCATTATTACTTCGGAAGTTCTCTCAGTGTTCTTTTCATTAAAAAGGAAGTGATCAGCACCCTCAACAATTGAAAAGCTCTTATCCTCTGAAGAAATGTTATTGTAAAAACTTCTGAGATCCTCTAACGGCACAACCTGGTCCTCATTTCCTATGACAAAGAGACAGGGAGCTTTTATGCGACCTGCATTTTCCCACAGGTATATCATGTTGCCTGCGTTCTCAGCCAGCATCCTCATATTCATGTCGTTTTTGATCGCTGAGATGGGTATGGCAAGCTCAGGGATAAGCCTGCTGAAAACTCTCAAAACAGGATAGAGCAGACGTATAACCTGCAGGGGTATAGAATGACCGAAAAGCTGCATCCCCACAGCAGGAGCTGAAGCGATAATACCTCCAACATCCTTTTCCATAGAATATCTCAATGCTATTCCTCCACCAAGGCTGTGGCCAAGCAGAAATAATTTTTCTGTATGCTCCTGCTCTTTCACCAGACTTATGAATGCCTCCAGATCTTTTATATAGTCCTCAAAAGATTCTGCACTGAGCTTCATGCCCCCTGATCTTCCGTGCCCTCTGAGGTCTGGAGCGTATGCAGACACTCCAATTTCATTCAGTTTTTTTGCAAAAGAAGTAAAGAGATCAGAGCTACTGCCGTAACCATGAACCAGGACTATGGTAGCTAAAGGCCTCTCAACCCCCCAGCTCTGCCAGTATATGGGTGTTCCATCAAATGAAGTGTAATATCCATCGACATGAGCCTCAGATAACCCAGCTTCATAAGATAATACAGGGGTATCAAGGAGCAGCAAAGGCAAGATAACAACCAATGGAAGAAAGCGCTTCATATGGTATTAAGGCTCTACAATTATATTATAGTTACGTCAGGGATCTACGTGCTGAAAAAATCAATTATGCAACAGGTTTAATGCATATGTATATGTATGTGGAGATCTGCCATGTTTTTAGATCCTTTCTATCCTCTCCTGAAGTTTGATGCAAAGATCAGATAAAGTCATCTATAAATATCCCTAGCCCAATAGCATCCCATGAAGTTGATCGACGGCAATGCTATTGCAGCGCAGGTAAGGGATGAGCTGAGAGAAGATATAGAAAAAGAGGGCATAAAACCGAAGCTTACAGCAGTGCTTGTGGGCAATAATCCGGCTTCAGCAGTCTATGTAAGAAATAAGCAGAAGGCGTGCGAAGAGGTAGGCATTGATAGTGAGATCATAAAGCTTGAGGATAGCATAAGCGAGAAGGATCTATTGGAGATCATCAGAGGGTTGAATGAAGATAAGAAGACAAATGGTATCATAGTTCAGCTTCCTTTACCTGAGCAAATAAGTGAAAATAGGGTTATAGAAGCCATAGATCCTTTAAAGGATGTTGATGGCTTTCATCCAATCAATATGGGCTTTCTTCTCGCTGGAGAGCCAAGGTTTGTCCCCTCAACGCCTCAGGGCATAAAGGAGCTTGTTCTCCGCTCTGGTTATGAGTTTGATGGTAACCATGTCGTTATAGTTGGCAGGAGCAACATAGTCGGGAAACCTCTGGCTGCTCTCCTTCTATGCAAGGATGCTAATGCCACCGTAACCGTTTGCCATAGTCACACAAAAGGTTTGAATGAGGTGACTAAAGAAGCAGACATACTTGTGGCTGCGATCGGGAGAGCTGGATTCATAGGAGAAGAAATGGTTAAAGATGGCTCTATTGTTATAGATGTTGGTATAAATAGAATAGAGGATAAGACAAGGAAGAGCGGATATAGGCTTGTAGGAGATGTTGATTTTGATGCTGTCAAGGATAAAGTTGAGGCTATAACCCCTGTGCCCGGAGGTGTTGGGCCTATGACCGTAGCAATGCTTCTGGTCAACACCGTAAAAGCTTATAAGATGCAATGCGAATAGCTCAAACTCCTGTGCGTTTTTATCCATATGCAGGCGGGGTAGAGAACTTTGTCTATGAGCTATCTAAAGCTCTGGTTGAGAAAGGACATAACATACGTGTTATCTGCTCAAATGAGGGGCAAAATGATAGAGAGGGAATAAAGAATATAGATGTAAGGGCGCTTCCCTATGCATTCAAGATAGCCAATACCAACATAACAGTTTCCTTGCCTTTCGCTATCAAAAAAGAGAGCTATGATGTAATGCACACACACATGCCTACACCTTACACTGCAGATGTGAGCACTTATCTCTCAAAAATAAAGGATAAACCAGTGGTGTTAACCTACCACAACGATATTGTCGCGCATGGGCCTTTGAGGGTTTTTTCTTACGCCTACAATATGGCTCTTCTCCCACCACTGTTGCGAAGTGTTGATGCTATCACCGTAAGCACTATTGCGTATAAAAAAAGACTTGAAACAAGATATCCCGAAACAAAAGGGAAAATAGAGGTTGTGCCCCCGGGTGTAGATGTTGAACGCTTTAAACCCTCAATTAAAGAAAAAGAAGACAGAAGAAAGCGCATATTCTTCCTCAGTGTCCTGGACGAATTCCACAGATATAAAGGGTTGGAGTACCTGCTTGAAGCTGTTAAGGGGTTGGATGTTGAACTTGTGGTTGCTGGTGCAGGAAAGCTTTTAGATTGCTACAGAAAGAGCGCTGGAAACAACGTTAACTTCTCAGGCAGGATCAGCGAAGAGGAAAAGATAGAACTGTATCAGAATAGCGATCTCTTTGTTCTCCCAAGCATAAGCGAGGAGCAGGAGGGCTTCGGTATGGTGGCTCTTGAAGCTCTAGCGTGCGGTACGCCAGTCATAGTCAGCAGTATAGTGGGTATAGCAGAGGATGTTAAGAAGTATGGCTGCGGGGTGGTTGTTCCGCCAAAGAATGTAAATGCTCTTAGAGAGGCTGTAATGTCTTTTGAGCCAGGGATAAAGGAGAGGAAAAAGGCGAGAGCTCTAGCTATGGAGTACTCATGGCACAGGATTGCAGAGAGGTTCGAAGGGGTGTATCAGAGAGTTGTGAAATAATCAGGCTATCTTTATGCTATTTATCATAGCTCAAAGATCTCTAGCAAGGGATGCAGATATCACCTGAGCCCCTCCATACCAACCAGGATGCATGAGTGATATCCCAAAATTTAAATATGATCTAAAGTATCTGACATAGAGAAAATGGGCAGAAAGGCAGCAGTTCTGGTGGTTCTCATAGCGCTGGGGGCTCTGATGGATTTTTCCACTATGGCACAAAGAACAAGGAAGATTGGTCTGGTCAGTGATCTAGGCGGTAGGGGTGATCTCAGCTTCAATGATATGGCTTTCAAAGGAGCTGAGAGGGCTCGCAGGGATTTTGGTGTTGAGATAATTGAGGTAATAAGCATCACAGAGTCTGATTATCTCCCGAATCTCAGAATGCTGGCTGAGCGCGGGGACTGTGAACTCATAGTTGCTATTGGTTTCCTTTTGGCTGATGCCCTGGAGATAGTTGCTAAGGAATATCCGGAACAAAAGTTTGCAATAGTTGATGCAGAAGTTGATGCTCCAAATGTGGTCAGCATACTCTTCAGAGAGAATGAGGGCAGTGCTTTAGCTGGAGCGCTGGCAGCCCTGATAGCAGTGGATTATGGTTATCCCCGGGTTGGAGTAGCACTGGGCATCGAGATACCAGATTTATGGAAATTTGAGATAGGATACAAGTGGGGTGTTGACTGGGGGGTAGATTGGTATGAAGAGAACATAAAAAAGGAAAGCTCCATAAGCAAGACACCGAAGAAAGATAGAGTTCTATGGGTTTATACAGGTAGCTTCAGTGATCCTGGTAAAGGATATCAGGCAGCAAAGGCGCAGCTGGGACAGGGTGCTGGAGTTATCTTTCAGGTTGGTGGACAGATAGGTACGGGCGTTTTCAGAGCTGTTAGAGAAACCTGCAAGGGTAAGCCTATGGGACCGCCATTCGCTATAGGAGTGGACTCAAATCAGGATTGGGTAGAGCCTGGTTATATTATAGCAAGCATGATGAAGAGAGTTGATACGGGTGTATACACAACCATAAAGAGTGCTCTGGATGGCACATTCAAAGGTGAAGTTCTTGAGCTTGGATTAAAGGAGGATGGTGTTGGACTCAGCAGCCTTGAGGATCTGGATGAATTCCTTGAGCTGGGCATACAGGCAGGCACAATAAGGAAAGAGGATAGGGATTCTATACACAACAGGATAAAAGCTATGAGGGACTCTTTACCCTCCTACATCTGGGATGCTGTTGATGAGCTGGAGAAGGAGATAAGAGAAGGTAAGGTTGAGGTACCGAAGCCTCTGACAAAAGAGGATATGAGCAGATATAGATCAATATATGGTTGAGCATATGAGCTTCATAGAGATGCACCACATAAGAAAGGTATACCCTGATGGGACTGAGGCTCTGAAGGATGTTGATCTTACCATAGAAAAAGGGGAGATACATGGGCTGCTCGGTGAAAACGGAGCTGGAAAGACCACACTCATGAAGATCCTCTCTGGTCTTCTACAACCTACGGGGGGTAGCATGACCATAAATGGATCTACAATCAGACTAAAGGATCCCAGGGATGCGCTAAGCGCAGGCATAGGGATGGTCCACCAGCACTTTTCCCTGGTGCCTACATTTGATGCGCTCCAAAACATAGTGCTCGGATATGAGGGCTCTAAGGGAAGGATACGGAGAGAAAAAATAGAGAAAGGGCTGGATGAGCTTATGTCTGGAACAAAGCTCAGAGTGCCCCTGGACAAGAGAGTTGAGCTCCTTACCGTTGGAGCACAACAGAAAGTAGAGATACTGAAACTGCTCTATAGAGATGTTGACCTCCTCATACTGGACGAACCCACATCTATTCTTGGTCCGCTTGAAATAGAGGATCTCATCAGAACAATAAGGGATCTGAAAGAGCAGGGCAAGACCATAGTGCTTATAACCCATAAGCTCAAAGAGATAATGGATATAACTGAGAGGATAACAGTTCTGCGCAATGGTATAGTGAGCGGTAGAATACCAACAGCGGAAGCAGAGCCAGAGATCCTCGCAAAGCTGATGGTAGGGGAGAAAGAGATACCGAAGGTTGTGAAGGAGAGAAGCGCAGCAACAGAAACCATGGTCAGCATTAGCAAACTGAGGGTTAAGAACGACCTTGGCATGCTGGCTTTTAAGGATGAGAGTTTTGATATCAAAAAGGGGGAGATATTTGGAATAGCTGGTGTGGAGGGAAATGGACAGAAGGAGCTGGTTGAGGCTATCACAGGGCTGAGAAAGCCAGAGAAAGGCTCGATTGAGCTGAATGGGCTTGAGGTAACGAAAAAGAGCACCAGAGAGCTATATGAATTGGGCTTAGCACATGTGCCAGAAGATAGAATGTCAGGCTTGATCCTTGAGTTCAGCATCTCTGAGAACCTTATGCTCGGAAAGCATAGAAGCAGGGAATTCCTGAGCGGGATAGGCAGCTATGATTGGAAGAAAATAGACAGTAATGCGAGAGCGATGATGGAGCGCTTTTCCATATTAGCCCCAGGCACAAGGAGCCCGACTAAAAGCCTTTCTGGAGGCAATCAGCAAAAGGTAATAGTTGCAAGGGAAGCGAGCAGAGATCCTGCATTTATAGTCGCTGTTCAGCCCACCAAAGGTTTGGATATAGGGGCGACACAGTACATAAGAGAGCTTCTTGTGAGTATGAGCAGAGAGGGCAGGGCTATACTCTTGGTGTCCATGGATCTCGATGAGATCCTTGAGCTGAGTGATAGGATAGCTGTCATATATGAAGGAAAGTTCGTTGGGGTTGGGAGAAGGGAGGAGATGAGCAGAGAAAAGATAGGAATGCTAATGGGTGGTGTGAATAAGAATGGAGATTAAAAAGAGCGCAAAAAAACTATTTTTGTCTATAGGGAGTGTTATCTTTGCTATAATAATAGGGCTGTTGGTAGGAGCATTGCTTATGGTTTTCTGGGGATTTGACCCATGGAATGCCTACTATCATCTGTTCAGAAGCGCTTTCTTTGGCACAAAGAATATATCAACCACCCTGGCTTACTCAATTCCCCTGATGCTTACAGGCATAACCTTTGCGGTTGGGGCAAAAGCAGGGCTTTTCAACATAGGTGCGGAAGGACAGGTGTACATAGGAGCTGTAGCTGCGATAGCCATAAGCCAGATAGCGATGCCCTCCATCCTGGGGTTCATAGTAACGATAGCATTCTGCATGCTGGCAGGAGCCCTCTGGGGCCTTCCAGCTGCACTGCTAAAAGCAACAAGGGGCGTGCATGAGGTTGTATCTACCATAATGCTCAACTGGATAGCAAACTTTTTATGCCTCTACCTGATCTCTGGCTCCCTGGTTGATCTGAGCAGACCCCAGCAATCTGTGAGAATACCTGAGGCTTTGAGATTTCCTGTGATAGTTGAGGGCAGTCAGCTAACAGCAGCAATATTCGTCTGCATAGCTTTTGTCTTTGTCATCTACTTTGTGCTATGGTACCTTCCTGTCGGTTACGAACTGAGGGCTGTGGGTTTAAATCCTGAAGCTTCCAGGTTCGGAGGCATAAACCATTCCAGAGCTATTGTAAACTCATTTGCGCTCGGGGGCTTCGCCTCCGGGCTAGCGGGAGGGCTATCCATGATGGGGATGCCTCCATCATACGCGCTCCATGGAACCCTCGGAAATGTGATAAACCTGGGGTTTGACGGAATTGGCGTAGCTCTGATAGGCAGAAACCATCCAATAGGAATAATATTCTCCTCAATATTCTTTGCTGGTCTCTATACGGGCGCGAGGGGCATGCAGATATACGCAGGTGTTCCTGTGGAGATAGTTAGAGGGATAGAGGGGATAATAATTATAGCAGCTGCTGTGCCAGAGATACTGGCAATCATATCCAGGGGGGTGAAAAAATGGACATCGCAGCGCTGATAAACACCTCTTTCTTCGCTATGACTCCCATAGCGCTCGCTGCTCTTGGAGAGGTGGTTGCTGAGAGATCAGGCATAGTGAACATAGGTTTGGAGGGGATAATCCTGATATCTGGCTTCACGGCTGTTTTGGGAGCAGAGACGGGAAACAGCTGGGTGATCGGGCTTCTTGTTGGGGCACTGACGGGAGCACTGTTTGGGGTTATACATGGCTTTATAGGCATATATGCAAAGGGTGATCAGGTTGTGAGCGGGATAGGAATAAACCTGTTTGCGATCGGTTTTGTCGCCTATGGCTTGATAGTCCTATGGAATACACCCGGTGTCCATATGATGAGCATGGACCTCACGGTGCCAAAGATAGGTGGAATAAGCCCGATATTCATATCTACCATAATCTTAGCTATCATACTGAACTGGCTCTTCAAGAATAGTGTGATAGGTCTTAGAATAGATGCATGCGGTGAGAACCCTGAGGCAGCGGATGTGGCAGGTGTAAATGTAGAGCTTGTGAGATTCGCAGCGTGCATATTTGGTAGCATGCTGGCCGGAATAGCAGGCGCTTTTCTGAGCATAGACTGGTTTGGCTTCACAACAAGAGAACTTGCAGCAGGAAGGGGCTTCATAGCTCTGGCATGCGTTGTTTTCAGCGGCCTCAATCCTCTTTTAGCCCTGGGTGGTGCAGCGCTCTTCGGCTTTTCACAGGGAATCAGCATGGAAATAGCCGTCATGCCAGGGGTTAAAGACATCATACCATTCTACTTTATACATATGCTGCCCTATGTAATAACGCTGATTGTTGTGGCGATAGCAATAGGAAGAAAGAGATTTCCCAGGAGCCTCGGAGCACCTTATAAGAGGGAATAGCGTAAACAAGAGTTAAAGGGATGTAGCATAGGTTCTGTGAGTGCGGAAGATTGGAACGTCTATCTACAATGCAGTACAATGCAATAGAGATCGCTGATGGCAACCTCATATCTTGCACTCTATTCGAAAAGAATTTATGCGCCTTACCCAATTCTTTCTCATGTTTGAGCTATTGCACTCGAAGCCTCTGGCTTACTTCGGCAGAGGTGCTATAGGAAATGTGGATAAGCTGGCTGAGGAAATAGAGGGTAAGCTTTTGGTCGTCACAACCAGAAGTGCTTACAAGCGCTCAGGCGCCTGGGATGCTGTGAAGAGAGCTCTGGAAGGAAGGGAGATAGAATATGAGCTCTATGATAAGGTAAGAGCAAATCCAACCTATGAAAACTGCGGCGAAGCAACACAGATCGGTATAGACATCGGTGCAGATTGGGTCATGGGCATAGGAGGGGGGAGCGCAATAGACACTGCCAAGATCGTTTCTGTGCTCATAAAGCACCCTGGTAAAAAAGCAAAGGATCTCCTTGAAGATGGATTTGAGGTTAATGATGCTTGCCAGAAAATAGCAATAAATCTAACCCATGGCACAGGCACAGAGGTGGATAAATTTGCTGTTTCTCAGAGCGATAAAGAGTACAAAATAGGAATAGGTTTAAATGCTTTTTATCCTGACTATACGATAGATGATCCGGATCTCACAAAAACCCTCTCTAAAGAGCAAACAATCGCAACAAGCATAGATGCCATGAACCATGCATTTGAGGCTGCAACAAACGCCAATCAAAACCCTTATTCAATACTTCTCGCAAAAGAAGCTATTGCACTTATAGCAAAGAATCTTAGAGCAACTATTGATGACCCACTGAACAGCGAGTTGAGAGAAAGACTTCTATTTGCTTCAGCCATAGCGGGAATGTCTTTTGACATAACAGGCACGCACATAACGCACGTCCTTGAGCATGCAATAAGTGCCATCAAACCGGAGATCGCTCATGGCACAGGGTTAGCGGTTTTTTTGCCCGCTGTTGTTGAGGTGGTTTATCCCGCAATGCCAGAGCTTGTATCTGAACTCCTTGCACCTGTAGTAAAACTTCAAGGCAAAAAAGATGAAGTCTCCAAAGCAAGGGCAGGCGTTAAGGAATGGTTGGAATCCTTCGGGATAAACACGCATCTCGGAGACTATGGCTTTTCAAGTGAGGATAGAAGAGAGATCGAAGATAGAGCGCTCTCCCGCTTTTTTGAGAGGCAGCTTGAGGGCTCTCCAATAAAGGTTGATAGAGCTTTGATTGGTAGGATCATAGAGGAGTCATTTTGAGAACTCTCGCTATCGGGATAGCACTGATGGTTGTTGCGATATTGCTTTCATTAGTGGCAACCACTGAAAGAATTGACAGGTTTGACAGAAGCTATGAGGCTTCTGGTGCTATTGATCTCAGGGATGAAAGGTCATTCCTTGAACAAAGAAACGCTATAGAGAGCAAAATAAGCATAACAGGTGAAGAGATCGTTAAGGTTACGATCACATATGAGGGACAGAGCGTTAATATATCAACAAAAGATCTTGAGCTTTCATATATCCCTGATGCGATATCTTTGAGTGATGCCGCTCTCTATGAGTGCACCATAACAGCAAGCGCTGGAAAGCCTTATCTTTTTCTTTCTTTTCCTGCGTTGTTATGCTCTCTTCTTGGTTTCGGTCTTGTCTTCGCTTCTATAGCTAAAAAGCTCAGAAAGTGACTAAAGGAGACTTTAAACCGGATATGGCTTCATTGTAGCTTTTGCTGCCACCTATTGAACAGAGGTTAATGTATAGGTTCCATACTTTCTCTCTATCCTCTTTTGATAGCTCTAAGGCACATATCTGGGCTTTTTCATATTCTCTATTGTTTCACAACACTTAAGGCTAAAAGCGTCTGTGAGAGCGCATGGTTTCGAAGAGCGCTTACGCATTTATGTGTACAAAAGTTGTTCTTGCCGCACCCATGTTCCAGTTGGCATTCCACACGCAACTTGTGTGAGCCGCAACACAGCCATTACCAAGATAGAGAGCCACATGATCTATGTATCCTCCTCCATCCCAATCATATCCTATGACATCCCCTCTTACTAACTCGTTAACGGAGCTTTTATAAGAGCCGTATCCACTGTTGACGACCCATCTACACAACCTATCGGCTCCAGGCTCACCATAAGTCGCTGTTCTGGACGGCACAGGTAACCCTCCACCGGGATAATTACGTTCCTGCCCTATACAGCACGAAACAAAATGGGCGCAGTCATATCCGCTCCTGCCTTTTATGCTTGTTCCCGGAGCCAGATACTCGTAGTTGCTGCCGCTGTACCAGAAGTAACAGTCACTGCAAACCTCATCCCAGTACCTGGAAGCGTAGCGATAAGCAGCATCCCTGTCGTAGGCTACATTGTAGACCATTCGTCCTATCTCAAAGCTATCCCTGAGAGAAGGGATATCTCCATTGAAAACGTCTCCATCAACATATCCTTCTATACCGGGGCAAGAAGTGCGGTCACTCCACTGCCAGAAATCCCATGAAGGCCACACACCGGGATCAGGAAGGATCGATGTATCATGGGTATAACGCGCTATCCACAGGCTGTACTGAGTGAGAGATGGATCAAGGTTGTTTGCATAGTAACTGTTCACATACAGCACAGGAGTTATACCCGTTTCATCTCTCACTGCGTTCATGAATTCATGAACCCAATCTGATATGTAACTCCACTCCCCTTCACCAACCTCAATGTCTAAGGTTGGTCTCATATAACCTTCAGTCAGGTAATCATCAATAACGCTGATAAAGAATCTTGCTTCATCCACCGCGCTGTTGTCTAAAGGCCTTGCAAAGTGGTACGCTCCCATGAGCATCCCGGCTGCTCTGCCATTCACCATGTTCTCTTCAAAATATGGATCTATATAACTTATTCCCTCTGACGCTTTCACGAATGCAAACCTTTTGCCTGATCCATACACCTGATCCCAATTTATCTCTCCCTGCCAGTGTGATACATCGATACCTTCAACAAACTCCTGTGGCTGGTACACAATCTGCTCTTCAGCCTGCGAGCTGTTAAAAACCAGGGAACAAACCAGCGCAAGAAAAAGGGCCAATGTAAAATTTTTGTGCATGCAGAACAATATTCGTTTCTGTATATAAAATTTTATGCTGTTTTCTTGCTCTGTTTGTCTTGATTTTTGAATAAATTCGAGATACCCCAAAGTCCATATCCTGGAAACAAAGGAAGAAAGGCAGCTTAGCATCAACAATATATAAAGGTATAAAACCATAAACCACATGTCCGAGTTCAGAAAAGATCCTGTTACCGGCAGGTGGGTTATTATAGCAACAGAGAGAGCAAAGAGGCCCTCAGACTTCAAGCTCAACGCAGAAGGAAAGAGAAATGGACCCTGTGCCTTTTGTGGGGGGCATGAGAATGAGACACCAAAAGAGATCTTTTTTATAGGTAGCTCTCCCTCTAACTGGGATGTGAGGGTTATTCCTAACATGTATCCTGCACTCCGTATAGAGGGAAACCTTGATAGAGAGGGCATGGGTATGTGCGACGTGATGAAGGGCATAGGTGCTCATGAGGTGATAATAGAGACACCGGACCATACCAAGGAGCTCTCAGATCTTGGCGTAGATGAGATAAAAAAAGTTCTTATGGCATATAAAGCCAGGATAATCGATCTTGAGAAAGACAAAAGACTTAAGTATGTTCTGATATTCAAAAATAAGGGTAAAGAAGCTGGAGCATCATTACAGCACGCTCACTCCCAGCTTATAGCCACACCCATCACCCCCAGGAGAGTCAAAGAGGAGCTGCACGGAGCGAAAGAGTATTATGAGTATAAAAGAAGGTGCGTCTTCTGTGACTATATAAAACAGGAAACAAAAATGTTTAAAGAGAGGCTTATAAAAGAGGATGAGCGCTTCGTTGCTCTCGCACCTTTTGCCTCATCCTTTCCTTTTGAGGTCTGGATATTGCCGAAAAAGCATAGCCCTGATTTCAGTGCTATAGATGATAAAGAGGTTGAAGGCTTTGCCACCATGCTAAAGGACATTCTTAACAGAATAAAAAAAGTGCTGAGTGATCCTCCATACAACTATGTGCTTCATATGGCTCCATTCAGAAGACAAAAAACAGGTTATTGGGGAAGCATAGATGAGGACTACCACTGGTATCTTGAGATAACGCCGAGAATAACAAGGCTTGCCGGTTTTGAGCTCGGCTCAGACTTTTATATAAACCCAACCCCACCAGAGATAGCTGCAGAGGTTCTGAGGAATGGATAGAGCTCAGCGATACTGTTTTAAGAGTAAAGTCCATTCTTAATTATGCAGACTGACAGAGTTCCAGAAAGAGATGAGGTGGAGGAAAGGTATCACTGGGACCTTTCCACATTTTACAACGATAGCTCATGGGAGAGAGATTTTGAGAGAATAGATGAAATGATAAAGCCCATAGAGGAAATGCGAAGCAGGTTGAGCACGCAAGAGGATATAGTTAAAGTCCTCTCTTTGAGGGCAGAGCTGATGAGATTTACTGATAAACTCTATACCTATGCAAGCCTGAGGGCTGACGAGGACACAAGAAATTCTTATGCTCAGGCAAGAAAATCAAGAATGCTCAGCAAATCAGCAGAGGTAAACGGTAAGATAGCATGGATAGAGCCGGAGATATTATCCAATCCAGCAGTTGATGAGGGCTCTTTTGGTGTGATGAAATATCATGTGAAAAGAATAGTTAGAATGAGAGGTCATCTGCTCTCAGCAGATGAGGAAGCGCTCATAGCAAGGGCAAGCGACATATTCTCTTCACCATACCAGACATTCAACTTTCTTGCTCATGCAGATATGAGATTTCCAACAATAGCTGACGAGTCTGGCAGAGATGTGGAGCTATCTGAGGGTCGTTACATCTCTTTCCTTCAGAACAGGGATAGGCGTGTGAGGAGAGATGCTTTTAACGCTTTACTTGGAACCTATGGCTCTTTCAAGAATACCCTCGCATGCACCCTGGCTTACAATGTGAAGGCAAACAATTACTTAGCAGAGTCCCACCACTTTCAATCAGCTTTAGAGGCAGCTCTGCACGAAGATAATGTGCCCGTAGAGCTATACAATCATCTTATAGAGACAACTCATGGTATGATAAGCACCCTCAGCAAATACCTTGAACTTAAAAGGGAAGCTCTTGGTTTAGAAGAGCTGGATATGTATGATATATATGTGCCAATTGTCCATCCACCTGAGATGGAGCTGCCATTCGAAAGAGCGAGAGCGCTAATCTTAGAAGCATGCAAGCCTCTGGGTGAGGATTATTGCAATGCGATCAAATCCGCATTCGAAAGGAGATGGATAGACATATACGAGAATAGGGGAAAAATGACAGGTGCATACTCTGGCGGATGCTATGATAGCGATCCATACATTTTGCTGAACTATAGAGATGATATAGATAGCACATTCACCCTTGCCCATGAACTCGGCCACTCAATGCATACATACCTCGCAAACAGAGCTCAGCCCTATATCTACTCAGGATATCCGATATTCATAGCTGAAATACCATCAACCCTGAATGAAGCTTTGCTGCAGGAATACCTGATAAGGACTACAAGCGATCTTACACTTAAGGCCTATCTTCTCAGCAATTTATGTGAATCATTTAGAAGCACGGTATACAGGCAGGTTATGTTTGCTGAGTTTGAGAAACTGGTGCATGAGATGGATGCGGAGGGAGAGCCGCTGACAGCTGAGAAACTCTCTGATGCATATTACAGGCTGAACTCCAGCTATTACCCTGTCATCAATGGGGACAGAATGATCTCAACGGAGTGGGCTCGTATACCCCACTTCTACTACAACTTCTATGTCTATAAGTATGCCACAAGTTTCTGCGCGTCCCAGCTCTTTGTCGAGAGAGTGCTTGAGGGAGAAAAGGATGGTTACATTGAGATGCTAAGTGCAGGTGGTTCTGATGATCCTCTAGAAATAATAAAGAGAGGTGGTGTTGACATGATGGACAGGAAAATCATGGATGGGGCTTTCAACACCTTTGACAGAGCGATCGAAGAGCTAAAAGGAGCGCTGCAGGATCTCAGGACTATCTGAGCTCATTTGCTCCTGCTGTGCAGAAGTTTGGCTTTACGTAAAGCATAAGGACAAAAAATCTACTGGAACTGAAGTATTACAGCAAACAGACGTGAGCCATTCTAGTATATTATTATGATATGATATCCACAGGAATACGGGTAGAAAGATGCCAGGTTAAGAGATCCCTTCTGAGATCCTAAGAAGATAAAAGATCTCTGGCATGCTCTATAATCATATCCACACTAACTCTCTCCTGCTCCTTTGTATCCCTGAACCTTATCGTTACGCTCTTACCGCTCAAGCTATCATGATCTATGGTTATGCAGAAGGGAGTTCCTATCTCATCCATCCTTGCGTATCTTCTACCTATAGAGCCACTGTCATCGTAGTAGCAGGCTATATCTTCACTTTTCAATAGTCTATAGATCTTTCTAGCGAGATCCTTCATCTCTCTGTTGCGCAGAAGGGGAAAGACCCCAAATTTTATCGGCGCTATTTTAGGGCACAGTTTTAAGGTTGTATAATTCTTATCTCTTCTAAAATTGTGGTAGAGCACAGAGTAGAGTATCCTGTCTACCCCATAAGAGGGCTCAACGACATTTGGCACGAACTTCCCCTTTTTCCTAATCTCAATTTCAAAGCAATCCTTTCCTATCTCAACCCCGTTGATCGTTATCTCATCAATATCCTCATCTTCATCGAATTCCATTGCGCTGATAGCCTCTGCGAGCTCGGGCTTAAGCTTCTCCATCTTTGGCCTCAGCACTTTTTTTCTCCGCTCAACAGAAAAATCTTCCTTTGAGCTCTTCATATGAGCGCTTAGATCATAGGTTCCTCTGTCAGCAATACCAGCAACCTCTACCCATCCATCAAGAAGCACCTCAGCATCCCAGCAATCACTCGCATAGTGCGCTCTTTCTTCTTTTGCATGCTGTCTGAATCTAAGCCTGTTGCCATCAATACCCGCTTCTTTGAGAAATCTCTGCGTTATTACCATGAAGTACAGTATGTATTCATTTTTCACTATCCCTCTTTTCAGGATCTCATGCACATTTATGCTTAAGCTTTCATTGTTGTTAGTTAAAAGATTGAGCTCTTCTTCAATTCCGGAGAGCTCCTTACACCTGTTTTCATCATAGAAGAATTCCGCTTCGGCCATGTTAAACTCTCTCATCCGTATAACTCCCTGTCTCGGGCTTATCTCATTACGATAGCCTCTACCTATCTGGATAACCCCGAAGGGTAACTTCTCTCTAAAATAACGGTAAGCACTTGGAAAGTTTATGAATATACCCTG
>JAXHST010000023.1:0-16357 GCA_034190325.1 Thermoplasmatota archaeon | reverse complement strand
CAGGAGACAGAGGTTAAAGCTAAAGATAAAGAGAATCAGGAGACAGAGGTTAAAGCTAAAGATAAAGAGAATCAGGAGACAGAGGTTAAAGCTAAAGATAAAGAGAATCAGGAGACAGAGGTTAAAGCTAAAGATAAAGAGAATCAGGAGACAGAGGCTAAAGACAAAGATAAAGAGAATCAGGAGACAGAGGCTAAAGACAAAGATAAAGAGAATCAGGAGGCAAGTGATAAATGAAAGCAAAGGAGACAAGAGCGATGAGTGAAGAGGATAGGGCTAAAACCTTAGAAGATATGAGAATGGAACTGCTACGTGAGCGCGGGGTTGTTGCGATGGGTGGAACCACAAGCAACACGATGCGCATAAGAGAGCTGAGGAAGAACATAGCAAGAATACTCACTGTAGAGAGAGAGGTAAAACAGAGATGAGCGAGATCTGCCCCATCTGCGGACTACCAAAAGAGCTATGCATATGTGGAGAGATAGCAAAGGAGCAGCAGAAGCTGACAATAACAAGGACAAAGCGTAAGTATGGCAAGCCTGTGACGGTTATCTCAGGCTTTACCAGCAAGCACATAGATCTGCAGGCTCTCACGAAAGAGCTTAAGTCTGTATGCGCTTGTGGTGGAACGTTGAAGAACAACGTGATAGAGTTGCAGGGCGAACAGGCAGAAAAAGCGAAAAAATTCCTGACATCAAAAGGGTATGATGTCAAAATGGAAGAGGGTATTAAAAAATGATCATTGGAGAGGATGCTGTGGTTGATGCTTTTGGTATTTCTTTTGAGGGCAGAATAATAGACGAAACGAAGAATATGCTCGCTCTGAAGAGAGAGAAAAAGGTGATAATGTTACCAAAAGAGGTTTCTGTTATACGTACCAAAGATAGGATCATAGAGGGTAAGAATATAAGAAAAAGGTTGTGGGAAAGGGTGCATGATCGTAAGCATGCCAGTAAGCGCGATATGCTGATTAAAGCTAAAAGAAATAGAGAGGAGAGAGGAGGAATATAAAATGCCAGAGAACATAGGAATAGGATCGAATACCAGGGAAAAGTGTGATGATGAACTGTGCCCATATCATGGGCACCTCAGGGTCAGGGGTAAGATCCTTGAGGGTAAGGTAGTGAGTGATAAGATGAATAGGACCGTGGTCGTGGAGCGGGACAGGCTATTCTACTTGAGAAAGTATGAGAGGTTTGAAAAGAGAAGATCTAAGATACCTGCACACAACCCACCATGCATAAACGCGAAGGTCGGTGACAGGGTAAAGATAGCAGAGTGCAGACCTCTCTCAAAGACCGTTGCTTTCGTTGTTGTGGAGGTGACGGAATGAAGGGTGTTGCTGCGAGGATCACCAGGGGGCTATCAAGAGGCTCTGTGGTTCAGTGCATAGACAACAGCGGAGCAAGAATGGTTCAGATAATAGAGGTCATGGGCTATCATGGCACACATAGGAGGTATGCCTCAGGAGGCGTCGGGGATCTTGTTGTTGTCTCGGTTAAAAAAGGCAGGCCTGAGCTTAAGAAAGAGGTTGCCAATGCTGTCATAGTGAGGCAGAAGAGGCCGTACAGGAGACCGGATGGGATTATGATCTCATTTGAATCAAATGCGGTTGTGCTCACAAACAATAAAGGGGAAATCAGAGGAACAACGATAAAGGGCCCTGTGGCCAGAGAGGCTGCAGACAGATGGCCAACAGTCGCGGCTGCAAGCACGGTGATAATATGAGAGCGAATCTTGATAGAAAGCTGAGGGAGCAGTATCATAAAAGAACCTTTGGAGTTAGGTCAGGTGATACTGTTGAGATCGTTAGAGGAATATTCAAAGGGCAGAGCGGCAAGGTTAGCGAAGTAAAGGATGGAAAAGTCGTAATAGAGGGTATAACTGTAAAAAAGACAGATGGTACAGCTGTTTCTTTTCCTATAGATCCTTCGAACGTTAAAATAACAAAGCTGGACATGGGCGATAGCTGGAGAAGGAGAAAAATGGGAGGTGAATAGAATGCACATCAAGAGAATGTCCGCACCAAAGGGATGGAAGCTGGCAAGAAAGCACTATAAATGGGCTACTGCCCCGAGTCCAGGGCCATATCCGAGAGAGGCTTGTATACCCTTAACCCTTTTCCTCAGGGATTATGTTAAGCTCTGTGATAATGCTAAAGAGGCAAAAAGAATCAGCAGAAGCGTTATGGTGGATGGAAAGGTAGAAACAGATCCCTCCTATCCTCTAGGCTTGATGGCTTCGGTGAGCATAGGTGATGAGCACTATAGAATAACCCTTGGTCATGATGGTCTGAGAGCTACGAAGATAGACGCAGATAGTGCGCAAACAAAGCTCGTTCGTATCAACAACATAAGAAGCGTTAAGGGTGGTAAGTTTCAGTACTCAACACATGATGGAAGGAACATGCTCATGGATGAAAAGAAGTATGCAACCGGAACGACGCTGAAGATAAAGGTTCCTGAGCAGGAGATCCTTGAATCATACGAGCTAAAGGAGGGCAATACCTGCTTAATAACTAAGGGCAAACACATGGGAAAAACAGCAAAGGTAGTAAGAGTCCAGCCCGGAAAGGTGGCTTTTGATGGATTTGAGGTACCTGCTAAGCTTGTTTTTGTTCTGGGAGGAGAGAGCTATGCCTGAAGGAATTAAAGAAAATATGAAGCCAAGGCTGGCAAAGGTTACTGTTTCGATAAGCGTCGGTGAGGCTGGTGAGAGACTGGCAAAAGCTGAGCAATTGCTAGGATTTTTGACAGGCAAAAAGCCAGCTAGAGCTTATGCTAAGGGCACAAACAGGGACTTCGGGATAAGGAAAGGAATGCCTATGGGATGCAAGGTCACCTTGAGGGGTAAAGATGCATATGAATTTCTTCAAAGGGCTATAAAAGCTAAAAACAACACTCTCAGGGTTAGAAACTTCGATCGCATGGGTAATTTCTCTTTTGGTATTGCGGAGTACACAGATCTTGAGAACATAAGATACAATCCGGAGCTAGGAATGTTTGGCATGGACGTAAACGTTGCTCTGGAGAGAATGGGCTACAGAGTTGAGAGAAGAAAGGTGAGAAATAGGAGGGTAGCTGCAGGGCATAGAGTAAAGCGCGAAGAAGCTATAGCCTTTGCGAAAGGTCTTGGCATAGAGGTGGTTGAATGAAGGTGAAGACTAGACAGAAGGAGTACGGTAGAGTGGAAGGCTGTGTAAGGTGCGGCAGGAAGAGAGGAATTGTGCGCAGATACGGAATGCATCTATGCAGACAGTGCTTCAGAGAGATAGCCAGGGACGTGGGATTCAGGAAGTACTGGTGATGAAATGGAAGTGAAGACTATGATGAGGATGAAGAAAGAGGTGATTGGATGAACCCGCTAACAAAGGCTCTGGTTGAGATGAAAAACGCGCAGCTCGCAGGGAAAGAAGAGGTTATTATAAAGCCCACATCAAAGCTTCTTTTCAGCGTTACTCAGGTTATAAAAAATTGTGGTTATGTGAAGGACTTTGAGATACTGGATGATCACAGGGGCGGCATTATGGTTGTGAAGCTTAATGGCAGGATAAACAATTGTGGTGTTATTAATCCAAGGTTTTCGGTCAAAGCTGACCAGATAGAAAACTTTGAAGCCAGATACCTGCCTGCAAAAAACTTTGGTAGGCTGATACTGACCACTGTTGAGGGAATAATGACCAATGAAGACGCAAAAAAGAAACATGTGGGGGGTAAGCTTCTTGCGTACATTTATTGATGTCGAGGTGAAAAATGAGTAATACAGGTATAGATACAGGTATAGAGAGGATAGTCGAGATCCCGGAAGGAACAGAGGTGAGAGTAGAAGGCTCTGTTATTCATGTTAAAGGAAAAAATGGAGAGCTCTCCAGAGAGTTTAGAAAAGGCTATGTCAACATCGTAAAAGAAGGAGACAGGGTCATTTTCAGGCCTGCTATAGACAAAAAGGAAGCCGTATCACTTGTCGGCACATATGCTTCACATCTAAAAAACATGATAAAAGGCTTGGATGAGGGTTTTGAGTACAGGCTCAAGGTTATTTATGCCCACTTTCCTGTGAAGATTGAGGTAAAGGGGGATAAAGTGGTAATATCAAATTTCCTTGGTGAGCGTAGCCCAAGGACCGCTTCAATATATGAAGGAGTCAGGGTTGACATCTCAAAGGAAGAGATAACCGTTAAGGGTATTGACAAAGAGAAGGTTGGTCAGACTGCAGCAAACATAGAGAGAGCTACAAAGATAAAGAGAAAAGATAGGAGAGTATTTCAGGATGGAGCATATCTTGTAAGGAGGATATAGATGAGCAAGAGATTCAAACGTCAGGAATGGTTCAGATACAAGCGCCTTGGCACTTCATGGAGGAGACCAAAGGGGCATCACTCAAAGATGAGAGAGCATAAGGGATACAGGCAGGATGTTGTGTCCATAGGCTATAGAAAAAAGAGAGCAGAAAGAGGGCTGCATCCATGCGGGTTAAGAGAGGTCCTTGTGAGCAACCCAAAGGAGCTCGAGGATATAGATCCGAGGATGGAGGTAGCACGTATAAAGGGCAGTGTAGGAAACAGGAAAAGGGTGGAGATTGTAAATATCGCTAAGGAAAAGGGCATAAAGGTTCTCAATGCAGGGGGAGTTGAGCCCCGAGAAAAGATCACAGAACCTGAAGAAAAGATCACAGAACCTGAAGAAAAGATCACAGAACCTGAAGAAAAGATCACAGAACCTGAAGAAAAGATCACAGAACCTGAAGAAGAGCCTCAAGAAGAAGAGAAGGAGGATGCAGAATGACAGAGTTAAGAAACCACAGAAGGATGGCCTCCGAGATCCTGAAATGTGGGGAGTCAAGGGTCTGGATCGATCCTGACCGCACAGAAGAGGTCGCAACAGCCGTTACAAGAGAGGATATAAAAAAGCTCATAGACAGAGGTCTTATAGAAAAGAGAAGCGTAAAAGGGACCTCAAGGGCAAGGGCAAGAGCTATAGAAAAGCAAAAAAGTAAAGGGAAAAGAAAGGGTTATGGAAGCAGAAAAGGGAGTAAGAACGCAAGATACTCTAGAAAAGCCTCATGGATTTCAAGGATAAGAGCAATACGCAGATACCTGAGGGAGCTTAGAGATAGTGGTATTATAGATAGAAAGACCTACAGGCTTTTCTATAGAAGAGCGAGTGGTGGATCCTTTAGAAGCGTATCCCACCTGAAGACACACCTGCATATGGCAGGTATTGATCTCAAGGATGAGGAGGGGAGAAAAGATGGTGCTTAAGAGAAGAAGGGAAGGAAGGACCGATTACAGAAGGAGAATGAAGCTTTTAGCCTCTGAGAGACCGAGATGCGTCGTAAGGTTGACCTCAAGGCATGCTGTAGTTCAATTTGTTGAATACAGAGAGCTGGGAGACCACGTTTTAACGGGCGCAACGAGCAAGGAGCTACCTGGATGGACAAGAAATGCTGCAAGCGTCCCTGCTGCCTATCTTGCGGGTTATTTAGCTGGCAAGAAAGCTCAAGCGTTAGGCATTGATGAAGCTATTGTTGATGCTGGTTTTGTGGATCCTAGAGGCAATGAGAGGCTAAGGTGTTGCATAAAGGGAGTCATAGATAGCGGGGTTGAAATGCCATTCAGCTTAGAGTGCGATGAGGACAGGATAAGAGGAAAACACATAGGGATAGAGGATCTCTTTAACAACGTTTTGGGCTCTATCAAAGGAGGTGAATGATGGCAGACGATCATACAGAGGATAAAGAGGAAGAGATGGAACCTGAGGTGGAAGAGGAGATCATAAAAGGCTGGGTTCCAAAGACAAGAATCGGACGGCTGGTTAAAGAAGGGAAGATAAGGTCAATAGATGAGATCCTTGAGAAGAACATGGAGATAAAGGAGCCGGAGATCGTTGATGCTTTGCTTGGAGAACTGAAAGAGGACATACTGGAGATAAACATGGTTCAGCGCATGAGCGACAGTGGTAGAAGAACCCGCTTTGCCGTCACAGCCCTTGTAGGAACTGGAAATGGATACATAGGTATAGGGAGGGCTCATGCAAAGGAGGTTGGAAGCGCTATAAGAAAAGGTGTTGGAAGAGCAAAGCTCAATATAATGCACATAGAGAGAGGCTGCGGTTCCTGGCAGTGTGGTTGTGGGAAGGGGCATTCTGTCCCGTTTAGCGTAACAGGTAAAAGCGGTTCTGCTGAGATAACCATCATGCCGGCGCCGAGGGGTCTTGGGATTGTTGCAAACGATACAGCAAAAAGGGTTCTTGTTCTTGCGGGAATAAAGGATGCCTGGACCTTCACAAGAGGGGAAACAAGAACAAAGGTTAATATGAGCTATGCTGCATTCAATGCTCTTAAGCAAATGGTTGGTACCAGAGGTGTGATATGATCTGCGTTGTCAGAGTGAGAGGAAGGATAGGGCTTAGAGTGGATGTAAGAGAAGCGCTAAGGATGCTTCACCTCACAAGGGTAAATCATTGCATAATAACGAACAACACTCTAGCTCTTCACAAGGTCAAGGACTACGTCACATGGGGGCCTGTAGGCACAGAAACTATTGCAGAGCTCATAGAGAAGAGAGGGAAGCTTGCAGGGAACAGGCCGATAACCCAGGAGTTTTTGAAAGAGCATGGTTTTGAGGATTTTCTCTCCCTTGCCAGAGCAATAGAGAATGGTGCTAAACTTGAGGATATAAAACCTGTTTTCAGGCTAAGCCCGCCGCGGAAGGGATATGAAGGCACAAAGAGGAGCTTTGTTGAAGGAGGATCCTTAGGGAAGAGGGATAATATGGATGAGCTTATAAGGAGGATGATCTAGATGCGTGATAAAACAAAGAAGATGCGAGGCTCAGGAACCTTTGGCAAAGGTAAGAAGGGAGCTAGAGGTGGTGGAAGCAGAGGCGGAAGAGGAAAAGCAGGTCTTCACAAGCACAAGTATCTATATATGGTTAAGTATGCCCCCTTTGCCTACGGCAGAAAAGGCTTTAAGGGCAGGGCAAGAAAGGAGAAGAAGGTTATAAATGTGGGTGAGCTGGGCAGGCTCTATCCAGACTCAGAGACTATTGATTTAAGGAAGGATGGATACAGCAAGCTTTTGGGCGATGGAAAAGTAGAAAAGCCTCTTACTGTTGTTATCGATGAGTGCTCCGAAAAGGCTAAGGAAAAGATAGAGTCTGCCGGAGGGAAGGTCTTAAATGGCTGAGAAAAGCAGACTCTATGCTATAAAACCGGCCCTGAAATACCTGCCATCTGTGAAAGAGCCCGAGGAGCATGTTCCTTTCTCGCGAAAGATGGTATGGGTAGGATTGATTGTTGCTATTTATCTGTTTCTCTGCTACGTTCCAGTCTACGGGCTAAGCCCCAGAGCTACAGACCTCTTTTCATCTTTTCGGACAATAATGGCCGGTAATCAGGGCTCCCTTATGCACTTAGGAATAGGGCCTATAGTCACAGCATCCATTATAATGCAGCTTTTTGTCGGGGCAAGGATCATAAACCTTGATCTGACCAATGAGGAAGATCAGGCACTTTATCAGGGATCCCAGAAGTTTTTTGGCATATTGATGATAATATTTGAAGCGGTTGTATTCACAGTTGGAGGCTCTATGCCCCCTTCTCCAGCCCTGGAGTCAATGTTAGGGCACTGGGGGGGTATAGCAATAATAGCCCTGCAGATAGGGTTTGGTGCTTACCTGATCATGCTCATGGATGAGGTGGTCAGCAAGTGGGGCATAGGCTCTGGTATATCCCTCTTCATAGCTGCAAATGTGAGCGTGCAGATAATAACAGGGACCATAAACTGGCTACCCATGAATGCTGCAAATCCACTGGGCATGCAGAATCCTCCTAGCGGGCTCATACCGGGGCTTGTTTACGATTTTCAGAACTATGGGCTTGTTGGCATACGCGAAACTTTTGAGCAGGTATTCTTTATAAGACCAGGGGGAAATCCAAACACCCTCATAGCAATGATAGGAACTATAGCAGTGTTTTTGACTGTCGTTTACTTTGAGTCCACAAGGGTTGAGCTCCCGATATCTCACGGCAGGGTCAGGGGCGCCAGGGGAAGGTATCCTATAAAGCTGTTGTATGCGAGTAATATACCGGTCATACTGGTTCAGGCAGTTCTGGCAAATGTCAATATGGTAGCCATGCTTCTGTGGGCTAGGGAGATACCGCTCATAGGGCACAATCCATACATAGGCGCGTTTGCTGGGAACAATCCTGTTGGTGGGCTGGCATGGTACTTAAGCACTCCAAGCGGACTGGGCTCGTGGTTCTTCCCACTCATAAACCCTGTTGCCTATGGGGCCCTGGTATCATATCACCTTCAATGGGAGATCATACTGAAGCTTGTCATCTATGCTGCTGTTATGATCGGCGGGTGTGTTCTGTTTGCTGTATTCTGGATAGAGACAACAAACATGGGACCGAAGGATGTTGCGAAGCAGATAATGAGCAGCGATCTCCAGATTCCCGGGTTTAGAAGAGACCCGAAGATCCTTGAAAAGGTCCTTGAAAGATACATACCACACATAACGATAATAGGAGGATTTATTGTGGGCATTCTTGCTGTGGGTGCCGATATGGTAGGTACTGTTGGACATGCGAGCGGTATGGGTGTTCTCCTGACTGCGGGCATACTCATAGGGTTCTATGAGCAGATGGCCAGAGAGCAGCTCGTTGAGATGCATCCTCTGATAAGGAGGTTCTTCCAGGAGTGAGAGATAGAATGGTAGCGATAATAGGAGGTATCCCCGGTGTGGGAAAGACAACTGTGCTTGAGAAGATGGGTCTGAAGGTGGTTAACTTTGGCACAGTGATGCTTGAGCTCAGCGGTCTTGACAATAGGGATGAAATAAGAAAATTGCCCGTAGAAAAACAAAAAGATCTGCAGAAGAAAGCCGCAGAGAAGATAAGTTCTATGGGAAGGGTGCTGGTTGATACACACTACTCCATAAAGACAGGGAAAGGCTATCTCCCGGGCATACCGCCCTGGGTTGCTGAGCGCATAGAGATCGAGGATATAATAGTGGTTGAGGCAGATGAGCTTAATATCATAGAGAGGAGAGCTAGAGACATGAGCAGAAGCAGAGATAGGGAGCTTGAGGGTATAAGGGAGCATCAGCTGGTTAATAGAGGTTTTGCCGTAGCTCTTGCCCAGATAAAGGGGGCTGTGCTCAGCATAGTTAAGAATGAAGAAGGAAAGGCTGATGAATGCGCACAGAGGATAAAAGAGATCATGGAGGGCTGAAATGGCTGAAGATAACAATAAAAAATCACCGACGAGCCCGATGCTTTATATGCTCCTCGTTATGGTGCTGATGTTTGTAATGCTTCCTTTCACCACCATGATAGGTGAGTACATGAACTATGTGCTCTATCCTCTCATAGGCTTCAATGAGGAATATCCCCTGCTCACTATACTCTTCGGGGGCATTCTTTTAGTTGCATTTAACACAATCGTTGCCCACATCACAACGGATTGGAAGGAGCAGGCAAAAGCGCAGCAGGTGAGCAAAGCATTCCAGCAGGAGATGAGAAAGGCTCAGATGGAGAAGAATGCGAAGCGAATGAATGAGCTTAAAAAGCATCAACAGGATGTGATGGCTCTTTCTATGTCCCAGTCGTCAAAGCAGATGAAGTTTATGCCTTTTACTCTCTTTGTTGCCATGCTCATATTTTTCTGGCTTTTGTATTTCCTGCAAAATGCCGATATAGAAACGGTTGTTAATGCGCCATGGGGTTCATTTGATCTCCTGGCTACAAGCATTCTCTTTCCAAATTATATCTGGTTCTATATGTTAATAACCTTTCCTTTAGGGCACGTTCTGCGTAAGGGGCTGCAGTTCATGAGGCTGAACAGAGACCACAAGAGAGAAAATGCTGAATAGGATAGGTATAAGCGGTCCCCCGGGAAGTGGCAAAACAACTGTTGCAAAGCTTTTGAGTGAGAGGACCAGCATGAAGCTTTACTCTATGGGCATGCTTTTCAGGGAGATAGCGAAGGAGAAGGGCTTGTCGCTAAATGAGCTGAGCTCTATTGCGGAGGAGGATAGGAGCATAGATGAGCTTATAGACAAAAGACAGATAGAGATCCTTAAGAGTGCAGGCGTGATAATGGATTCAAGACTCTCCTGCTGGCTCATGGAAAGAAGTTCTATGCCTGGGTCAAAACTAAAGGTATGGATAACAGCCCCTTTTGAGGTTAGGGCAGAGCGCATAGCTAAGAGAGAGGGAAAGAGCACAGAGGAGGTCAAGGATCTGCTAAGGCACAGAGAGAGCAGCGAAGCTGTGAGATATAAAACGTATTACGGGATTGATATCAGAGATGTCAGTATATACGATATAGTAATAAACAATTCGTGGCTCAGTGCTGAGGAGTGCTGTGATATTCTTCTTTCGGCGATGAAGGTGGAGTGATGAGATGCTGATCAAAGCGATAGCCAGCACGGATCCAAGATACGGTAAGAAGCCTGAAGATAGGAGCATTGAGGAGCTGCTTAACTGTAGCTTTATAAATTTAGATAAACCTGCAGGGCCAACGAGCCATCAGGTAACTCTGTGGGTTAGAGACGTACTCCATGCTAAGAGGACAGGGCACTCTGGCACCCTGGATCCCAACGCTTCAGGAGTTCTGCCCATAGGTGTGAATAGGGCTACAAAGCTTCTGGGCTACCTTCTTCTTGGAACAAAGGAATATGTAGCACTGATGAGGCTTCACAAGGATGCCACCGAGGATATGGTAAGGAATGTTTTTTCAGAGTTTGTTGGAAGGATAGAGCAGAGAGTCCCTCTTCGCTCCGCTGTCAAGAAGCGGAAGAGGATGAGAAATGTTCATGAGCTGGAGATCCTTGAGATGAATGGCAAGAATGTGCTGTTCAGGGCTGTTGTTGATCCCGGCACATACATAAGGACACTGTGCGTTGATATTGGTAAAGCTCTGGGTACAGGGGCCAATATGGTTCAGCTGATACGCACCAGAAGCTCTGTTTTTCATGAAAGCGATAGCTTCATACTCCAGGATGTTGTGGACGCTTATGCCGTAAAAGAAGAGAAGGAGGATCTCAAGAGCATATTGCTTCCTGTAGAATATGGTTTCTCTGAACTGCCAAAGATCGTTGTTAGAGATTCGAGCATAAGCGCTCTGTGTCACGGTGCAGATCTCGCTTTGCCGGGCATATTACAGATAGATGAGCGCATCGTTAAGGGTTCTGTTGTCTGTATCTTCAGCCTCAAGGGAGAGCTCGTTGCTATAGGAAAAGCAATGATGGACGCTGATGAGATGTGGGAAAAGGAGAGAGGGATAGCTGTTGATATAGAGAGTGTTGCCATGGAGAGATCCACGTACCCGAGGCTATGGGATTAATTTAATCTGGCGATCTCTTGATCCTCCGGCACCCATGGAGTAAACTCAGATCCGCTTCTTGGAAATAGTAATGAAGGATCGCTGGCTAGTTAACGCCCTCTATGCACTTTACTTCTTCCTGAGCCGCGCATCTTTTCGTGTTCTTGAATAGGCGAAAAGAAGTTTAAATGATTATTAGCCAAGAACTATGGAGCTTATCTCTGTTGCTTATGATCTCTATGCACAGCAGCCTTTTTAAAATTCCCATGGTTTTTTCCCGGAGAAATGTTTTATCAAAAAGACTTTTGTCTCTGCAGGGATCCTTTCTATTGCCTTTATCTTCTCTCTTTTCATATATTTTCCAACCCCTATTTTCTCTCTCTGAAGAACCTGCTCAGGGGTTACCGCTTCTCTCTCTATTCTTGCATATAGCCGTCCATCCTTCACATAGCACCTCTCTTTCCCCCATTTTTTTATGAACTCTTTTACGTTCTGCTCCATTGCTAGTGGAGGTCCTGTATGCTCTTTTATCCTGTCCAGTTTTTTCTTTTTCAGAAGAAAAAAGAGAATAGCTCTCCCTCTTTCGCAATATATGGCTTTTTTCTCTACACCAAATTCCTCCAGCGCTTTAGCTATGCTATTAGCTGTTTTCCTCAGCTGCGGAAAATATATATCCTCTATCCTGAGCTCTATTGCTTCTGAGACGTCTACGGCAAAAATTCTGTCTTCAGGATATTTTTCACCCAATGAAGGCTCATTTGGGAAGAAGAATGTGATCTTAGGGTGCTCGAGGAATTCTCTGGCTGCTGATCTCAGAAACTCCAGATTTTCGAGAGACAGGCTCGCAGCAACATTCCTTTCGTTGTCAACAGGGTCTATGAAGACAAGGGCGCTTTTCTCTTTTTTCCATGATCCGTTAAAGCTTATCACCTCACCCTCTTGAAGGTTCTTCGCTTTTTCCAGAAATGCTTCAAAATCTCCAAACCTTATTATGAAGAGTTCGCACAGATAGCCAGATAGACCCTGCACCCTTGCCTCTGCACCATATATGCCCGTGCCCTTTGCAAATTGCTTTAAGATCCTTATCTTATCCCTCTTCTTTTCATCTGTGTGCTGCAGGACAAATTTTGTGTGCTCCGGCGTTCTATCGACGCTGCTCTTTACCCTTCCGGAAAATCTGAAAGCGGGCACAAGATCTATCTCAAACCCCTTATAGATGGCATGCACATATGGATGCTGTGCGTATCTCTCTTCTACCTCACCAAAAATCTTTCTACCAAGGGTTCTTATCTCCTTTCTCAGCTCTTTTTCGCTCATCTCTTTATCATAAACTATGAAAATGTCTATGTCTCTATCTCCAGAGAGAAATGTGTCCTTTGCAATAGATCCTGCCAGGAGCGCTTCCCCCTCTGTGATTCCGTTTAGAGCGTCCAAAAGTTCAGCGCACAGTTTATCGATTCTTCTTCTTTCTTCTTCCCTCGGCTTTATGCGCTTCAGCGCTTCTTTCTTTATCTCTTCAATGGAGCTTGACTTCATACAGATTCTCGTATATGGGGCCCCCAGGGGCCAGGGTTGATTTTTTCAGAAATATGCTGTTTACTTCATAAACTCCTATGGTTTCGTCCCTGTGTTCTTTTATAAACTCCCTGCAATTATCACCTCCATGCTTCACTCTTGCCAGTGTGGCATGGGGTACAAATGGCTTATCGCAGTTTTTCAAATCGTTGCAGAGCTTTTCAGCGATAGATGCTGAGGTACCATCGTCTTTTACACCGAGCCATATCACCCTGACATTTTTCTCGTTGGGAAAAGCTCCAATGCCCCTCAACTCAGCATTGAATCTTCTATAGCTCCCAAGTTCATCCATTGCTTTTTTTGCCGGCTCAATATCATCCACCTCACCAAGAAAATTCAGTGTTAAGTGCAGGGTAGCCACACATTTTACCCCCCTCATCCCGCTCAGTTCCTCAATAAGCTTTTTAGCTTTTTTCTCCACAGGGAAATCTATAGATATAAAACACCGCATTTCACACCTCCTCAAGTTTTTTCTGTTTCGTTTTCGTGCTTATCATTTTTATGTTCATAATGTCCGCAATCATCGATCCGAGGATCTCTGCGATTTTGCATGGCGTCTCATATTCATAGCAAATGTCGCCCTCGGGTATTCCATATCCATTTCTGTTCAATATGGATCTCAACTCCTCATCTTTTTTACCCCCCCTCTTTATGTGAACTGCATTTACGCCACATTTGCGCAACTCTTCTCTAAAAACAGGCCTCTTCATTAACATCCCAAGAACATCTATTGTAAGCTCTCCTTCTTCTTTTTCATCTGCCATCCTTTTTATGTGCTTCCCTATGGTGTCGTAGAGGCTCTCTGTCTTTTTCTGTTTGAGTTTGAATACCTTTGCTGGCGGAACTGATCTCTCTTCAACCTGTCCAAAGTCTTCCAGCGCTCTAAGATATCCCCTGACCTCGAGCTTATGAAGTTTGAATCCTTCTTCCTGCAGAGCTCTGTGGAGCGCATTTATGGATAGTTCGTTGTCCTGCAGTGCTCTGGATATCGAGAGGAAAAGATTGCTGTTTAACACAATTGGTAAACAAGTTGGTAAATATTAAATGTTTTGTTACCTGTTTTGAAACATAATGGGTTAAGAAAGGAAAATATAAGGAGGAAAGAAATCTGTGTTTTGCACACGGTGATAAACATGTTGGAATATGGTAAAGAGAAAAGCGGAGAAAAAGATAGGGATACCACGGATCTTGCGCTATTTGTGAGGACAAGCGATGAAGAGATCCGGGGGTGGAACAGGAACAAGATATATGACGCACTCGTTAGAGAGACAACAATAAGCAAAGATGCTGCAAGAATAATCTCCCAGGAGGTAGAGAAGCTGATAGGTGAGCTAAATATAAAGGTTCTTACAGCTCCCCTCATAAGGGAGCTTACAAATGCAAAGCTTCTTGAATATGGGCTGGAGGACATAAGAAAGCAGCATTCAAGGCTCGGAGTACCCCTGTATGATGTTAAGAACATAGTGCTGAGCCAGAATAAAGAGAATGCAAATGTGCCGCATGGACCTGAGGCCACAAACCTGACATTAGCAGAGTCTATAAAGAAGCAGTATGCGCTTACAGAGGTTTTTTCACAGGAGGTGGCTGATGCTCATATGAGAGGTGATATACATCTCCACGATCTTGGTATGGTGGATAGACCCTACTGCAGCGGGCAGAATGTAGAGTATATAAAGCGCTTTGGCCTCAATTTGCCAGGTGCTCTATCTATAGCAAAACCTGCAAAGCATCCTGAAGTGCTTATAGAGCAGATAATAAAGTTCTCTGCAGCTCTGCAAGGCACATTTGCAGGGGCTATTGGCTGGGATGCTTTTAATGTCTTTATGGCTCCCTACCTTGTGGGTGTTGATGATGCACGTATGAAGCAGCTTGCCCAGATACTGGTCTTTGAATTTGCCCAGCAGGCTGTTGCCAGGGGCGGACAATCTATATTCAGCGATTTAAATCTGTATTGGGAGATACCAAAACACTTTGAGGACGTTCCTGCAATAGGGCCGGGGGGTAAGTTCACTGGAAACACCTATGCAGATTACCTTGGAGAGTCCCAGAGGTTTGTTAAAGCACTGTTTGAAGTGTACAGGGAAGGGGATGCTATGGGAAGGCCTTTCTTCTTCCCGAAGCCAGATACGCACATAACAGAGAAGTTCTTTAATACAGAAGGGCATGAGGAATTTTTGAACCTTATCTGTGATGTTGCTGCGGATAAGGGAAACACATACTTCATATTCGATAGAGGTTCAACAGCAAAGATAAGTGAGTGCTGCAGACTTTCATTCAACCTGGACGAAAAGGATCTTGCGGACGCAAAAGAGCCATGGAAGATGAGGTATTCAGCTATGCAGAATGTCACCGTGAACTTACCAAGAATAGCTTATAAAGCGAATGGGGACGACTCAAGACTCTTTGAAGAGCTTTCTTCAACTCTCGAGCTTGTTGCCAGATCGCATATGCAGAAGAAAGCCTTCATATCCAGGTTACTATCTGCAGGAATGGCAGGTCCGCTTGCTCTTTTAACAATGGATCTTGATGGAGAGCAGTATTACAGGATGCACAGGGCCACATTCCTTGTCGGGATGCTCGGTCTTAATGAGATGGTTCAATACCATACGGGTTATCAGATGCATGAGAGCAAAGAGGCTCTAAAGTTCGGTCTGAAGGTGATAGCCCACATGAAGAAGGAGGTTGAGCGCATAGGTAAAGAGAATAGCCTGCGTATGGTCCTTGAGCAAACACCTGCAGAGTCCACAGCATACAGACTTGCAAAGCTGGATCTCAAGCACTATCCTCTGCAGGCTAGCAGTGTTGTAAAAGGCTCGAAGGAGAGCGGAGAGGTCTATTACACAAACTCGACCTACTTTGATGTAAGCGCCCCTATGGATCCCATATCCAGGGTAAAAGGAGAGGGGCTTTTCCACCCCATGATAGAGGCTGGAGCCCTTTCGCATGTGTGGCTGGGAGAATCTAAACCAAGTGCTGAGAGTCTTGCTAGCTTTGTAAAGAAATCCTTTTATAATACGCAGAATACACAGATAGCTTTTAGTCCAGAGTTTACCTCCTGTCTGGATTGCGGAAAGGTTTCGAGGGGACTGAGCGAGAAATGCTCTTACTGCGGCTCTGAGAATATAGAGGGCATAACGAGGGTTACAGGCTTCTTCTCCAAGGTGAACTCATGGAACAAGGGCAAGCTGGGGGAGCTTAAGGACAGGTATAGAAACTACGGACACTTTTAAGGAGGGATAGCATGGACGAGGCAAAGGAGATAAAGCTATTCTGGAAGAATGGCTGCACAAGATGCCCACAGGCAAAGGAGCTCTGTAAAAAACTGGAAACTGAAGGATTTTCCGTAGCGTATTACGATGTTGAGAGTGTTGATGGCCTTGCTGAAGCCAGCTTTCATGAGGTTCTCAGCACCCCCAGCATCATAATAGTGGATGGGAACGATGAAGAGCTC
>JAXHST010000022.1:10157-18162 GCA_034190325.1 Thermoplasmatota archaeon | reverse complement strand
GATCTCTGAGGCATAATATATTCTCTCTTCATCACCCGTTATGTTCTCTGCCAGGCTCTTCATCTCTTCATTGATCTCTATGAGCTTTATCTCTCTATTGCTGCTGTCTACTATTGACTCGTTCTTCAGGTATCTCTCCTTAGCCCAGGAAGGGCTTTCCTCTATTTTTGCCTCCTTATCTCCCTCAAAAGATGATCTCCTTGAAACAACAGCATACTCTACCCTTATGCTACCACTGCTCTCTTCATCAAAGCTCTTTTCCCATGTGTGCATATTGATGCTGTTGTATCTGGCCGTTCTTGTCGGGCTCTCTGAGTATCTCATTATTGTAGATTGATCCCATAGATATTCTATTGGGCTCTGTGATACATCGCTCACATGTAGCTCTAAAGAGAGGATATTTTCGTAGGTATATGCCATATCTATAGATGCTGTGATCTCTGTTGGTGGAGAAAAAAGCTGCGCTGATGCTAGTGATAAAAGAAAAATAAGAATCGGAAAGTATTTTATTATTTTTTTCATTCAAATACTTATTTCATTTTTATATCTTAAATTATTTTCTGAGAAAAGTTTTAATTACCAATAACAATATTGCTTAAAGCGGGGATGGCCCAGGTGGTAAGGCGACAGCCTGCTAAGCTGTTGGCGCTTTGCGCCGCGTGGGTTCAAATCCCACTCCCCGCGCTGAGGAAAAAAGAAAAATGGGTGGAAAAATACAGAAGATAAAAAAAGGAGAGGTTGTTCATCCATGGGGCTCAACCATAGCGATCTGTACCCGCGACCCTTATGAAGATCCTGCAGAGAGGAAAAAGCAGGTTGCCTACTGGCTTCAGAAGCATAAGATAGAACTACCAGAAAGGGGGAAGCTGGTCAAAGTTATCTTCCTGAAATTTGACGAAGATAACAATCTTGTAATGGGAAACAAAGAATATGTCTTTCCAGTAGAAATGATCCGTTTTAGGGGCGTAGAAAAGTTCAAAAGAGAAATAGAAGAAAAGAAGATGCAGGGCGAGAAAGGTGAAGGGGAAAGTCAGGACAAAGAATAAATAAAGAGCACTCAATTATGGATAATGGCTGAGAAGAAGGATGATGTACTGGAAGTACCCGAATTTGATGAAAAGCAATTTTACAATGACACGAAAAAAGGAACGTTTGTGGCTCTGATGTCATTTGGATTTGGACTTTTGATGTCTGCTGTTTCGGAGGTTGTTCATTATTTTGCCGGCTTTCCTCCTGCGTTTATAATAGGCCTCTTTGCTATAGCATTGCTTATGACTATTTTAAAGAGTAGATATAATATGAAGGCTATGGACTGGTTTTCAGCCGGGGGCGTTTATATGCTGACATGGATATGCTTCTGGGTTCTTTTCACAAATCCTCCCTTCCAATAGAATTGAGAAGCATATTGAGCTTTTTGTCCACTGCGGCTATCCCCTCATTCTCTCTCGGCAGGTTTTGATATGAGACGTGTAAAAATTCTCTTTCAAGATCCTTCACCGTTCTGAAAAGCTCTCTCAATCTTTCGCTCTTTACTCTGTATATCCCTGTCAGCTGTTTTATCATAAGCTCGCTGTCAGAGAAGATGCTTGCATTTTTGTCTATCATTTTTGCTTTCTTCATAGCAAATATAAGCGCTTTGTATTCCGCTTCATTGTTTGTGGCTATTCCAAGGTATCTAAAATCCTCAAAGACCTTTTGTGTTCCTTTGAAGATCATGAAACCTGCAGCAGCCATTCCGGGATTTCCCCTGGAGGCCCCATCGGTGTATACATAGATCACATATCTACTGTTTTTGTGGCAATATATTCTTTGCTCTGTTTATCCTATTGATTACCATGTTGCTTACCAAATTATTTACCAAAATTAATATATATAGACCTCTTACAATATGATATATTGTCAGACTTTTGTCTGACAAAAGTCGCCCAAGGAGCATAAACATGGTAAGAAAAGAGATGTCTGAAAGGATAACAGTAAGGTTGCCAAAAAAAATGGTCAACGAGATAGATAACCTTATAGTGATAGGAGAATACTCAAACAGATCAGACATAGTAAGAGAGGCCGTGAAGCTCTTCCTCAATACAAAGATAAAAGACGTTGTGGAGAGTCTCAGTGCCAAGGAGAAACTTCAGGGTTATGTCACTAAGGCGATAGAGCAGGCAGAGGAAGAAGAGAAATATCTGCGCGAATAAGCGAGGGGATGGGACAAAAAAGAGTAAAAAAAGAGGAAGGAGGAAAAAATGAATAGTATAGTAAATGATGCGGTAAAATATGCTGCACAGGTAGAGCAGCTGGGTGACGGGCTATACGGTGGTCCTAACATCGTTGTAGCAGGATGCGGAGGAGCTGGCAACAACAGCGTGAATCGCCTTAAGCAGATGGACCTAAAAAGTGGGAAGACGGTAGCAATAAACACAGATGCTCTGCATCTCAGTGCGATAAGCAGTGATCTAAAACTAATAATAGGAAAGAGCATAACCAGAGGACTTGGCGCAGGTGGAGATCCTGAGATAGGAAGAAAGTGCGCTGAGATGGATAGCATGGCAATAAAGGAGGCTCTATCTGGAAGCGATCTTGTCTTTATAATCGCTGGCATGGGTGGAGGCACAGGTACAGGGAGCGCTCCTGTGGTTGCAAAGATGGCTAAGGAGATGGGGGCGATAACCGTCGGTATGGTTACCACGCCATTTGAGGTTGAACGCGGCGGGCGCTTAAATCAAGCACGTAAAGGTCTACATGAGCTCTCGAAGATATGTGATACCACAGTTATACTGGATAACAACAAGCTACTGCGTTACTTTCCAAACCTACCGGTGAATGCGGCATTCTCTGTTATAGATCAGCTGATTGCAGAGACCGTAGGGGGTATAAGCGAGACCATAACAAAGCCTTCTCTGATAAATCTGGATTTTGCTGATGTAAGGACAACCATGAGCTGCGGTGGTGTTGCTGTCATGCTCTATGGAGAGGCTCCACATGGCGGAAGTGCCGATGAAACAGTAAGAAAAGTTGTTTCCGCTGCACTGAACCAGCCACTTCTTGAAGTTGAGTATAACCATGGCACAGGAGGATTGATACACATAAGCGGAGGACCAGACCTCACAATAGAGGAGGCTGCAAAGATAACCGATGGGCTAACAAATGCCTTAGACCCTAATGCAAATGTGATATTCGGTACGAGAGTTAGCGATGACATGAAGGGCAGAGTTAAGGTTATGGCGATAATCACCGGGGTTCATTCGCCAGATGTGCTCGGCCCGTACAGCAGGAGAGGTCTCAAAGAGGTTGAAAGCGCAGAAGCTGTGACCAGCACACAGAGGAGCGGAATTGAGTGGATAAGCTAACCACCTCTCTGTCTGCTTACAATGGGGTCCTTGGCGAGATCTCCTCCGCCACCTCTTTTCTCGGCAATGTAAAAAGGATAGTATTTGAATTTGCAGATGGCAAGGTGGAGATAGATGGAAAAGAGATTGAATGAACTATTTTCAAACATATACTATATTGTAAGCCGTTCATCCATGAATTCTGTGGAGAAGGGGATGATGTATGAATGGCTCAACGAAATGCTAAAAGAGATAAACAGGTAGCTTTTATGAATGAAAAGATCAGAGCTCCTGATCTCCTTTTTGCATTTTTTATTTGTTTAGCTAAACAACAATTTCTTGAATACCAGCCCACAAATGAGCTGTGCATCAAAAACATTAAAGACTTTTTTGAAAAGAGGGTTACCAGATCTGGCACAGGGACCAGGATTGACTGACCGAAAGACGGATAGAATCCATGTGGGAACATGCAGGGATCGATGAACTATATAAAAGCAACCCAAAGAGGAGATGGACCTCTGAAAGGGCTATCGAGTAGATTTGAAAGCTTCAAAACGAAGCGCTGAGAAATGGCGGCTATAGATCTTCAGAATTGATGGGGAGCTCATCTTTTGAGAGGGGTTGACTAAGGGAGCCAATGCAGGTAATGAGCTCTCATCGATATCCACCAGATCTCTCAGTAGTTAAAAGATCCCAGAGGACAGATAATGCAGCGATCTGATGCTTTAAGCAAGCTTCTTTACATCTTTGCCTGATGAGATCGTTTTCGCGGCTAACACGCCAATCATATGTGCTCTGTAGCTCTTTTCGGAATGGATCTAAAAATGAGAAGAGGACACTACGATCTCTGCAGACCTTATCGCCTCTTTGATTATCCTTGCAGTTGCGATATACGCTGCCAGATATGTTTACAGAGCAATAAAACTTAAAGGCGTGCCCTTACAGGGAAAACTCGCATATTCTATCTTTTCATTATAGCCATAGGTAGAATAATAATGCTATAAAAATCTGCTGTGGTAAACCCATTCCGGATAATGAAGAGCGAAGAGCACACAAAGTTTAAATAAAAACGAGCACATAAGCCTTTGGTGATACACTGAGTGAAGAAGAAGAGGATTTCTCAAACCTGAGGCTCCCGAGGAGAAGAAGCGGAGAGATGTTCGGAGTTGTAACAAGGTTTGAGGGCGCCTCACATCTTACGGTTCTTTGTGCTGATGGAAAAACAAGGTTTGCCAGAATACCGGGGAAAATGAAGAGAAGGAGCTGGATAATTGTGGGAGATCTTGTGATAATAAAACCCTGGTCTATTGAAGGGGAGAAAGCAGACATAGCATACAGATACACAAGGACACAGAGGAGCTACCTTGCTAGAAGAAAGCTGCTACCGCAGGGAATGGAATGATATGGATGGGCTGAGAAAAGAAGAGAGGAGAGAGAAAGAGATAGATAAAACGGAAAGCGGGGTTTTTGATAAGCGCACAATGCTCACTTTATCAAAATTGATGTCTGATAAGATTATAGACCACCTGGATTTTCCCATAGCTTCAGGCAAAGAATCATTTGTCTTCTGCGCTAAGGGTACAGATGGAAAAAACCTTGCTGTGAAGATCTATCCTATAAACACGTCAATATTCAAAAACATGATGAGATACGTTGAGGGTGATCCCCGGTATGAATATGTTAAGAGAGACATAAAGAGTATAATCTTCACATGGGCAAGAAAGGAATTTGTGAATCTCAAAGAGATGAGGAAAGCTGGCGTGAGAACGCCTGAGCCCATTGAGGTGAGAAATAATGTTCTTGTCATGGAATACATAGGCGATGAAAATGGCCCTGCACCGATGCTGAAAGATGTTGCTCTTGACAGAAAAACCGCAGAGGAATATTTTATGCAGATCATAGAGTACATAAGGGCTATGTACGGAGCAAACCTTGTGCATGGAGATCTGAGCGAATACAACATCCTTGTGTGGAACGGACCTGTTGTTATAGATGTCGGGCAGGCTGTAACTTTAGAACACCACTATGCAAATGACATGCTGATCAGAGATCTGAGAAATATAGTAAAATTTTTTAATAAGTATGGTGTTGAGGAAAGAATAGAAGAGATAGAGCAGAAAGTGAAGAGCAATGATTGAGAGAGTGAACATACCTGCAGACAGGGTAAGGGTTCTGCTTAGCTGTAAGGGTAAAGTAGAAGAAGAGTCAAAGGCAAGTTTGGATGTAGTATTGGATGGCGAGGTTACAATAGCTGGTGAAGATGCTTTTCTCATTTATAGATGCGCACAGGTTATAAGAGCTATAGGAAGGGGCTTTGCTCCGAACAAGGCTGAAAAGCTGTTCGATGATCAGTTTTACCTCCGCATATTTGATGTACGCGACTTCTCTGGCAGAAGCAAGAATAGATCATTTGAGCTCAAGGGAAGAGTTATAGGGAGGAAGGGCAAAGCCAGAAAAACTATCGAAGACTCTACTGGCTGCTACATCTCTGTTTATGGACACACGGTCTCTGTGATAGGATCCTATCCTGCTATGGAGAGCGCTGAGAGAGCTATAGAGATGTTGCTTGAAGGCTCAGAGCACTCTGTGGTGTTCTCTTTCCTCAGAAAGGAGAAGACAAGGAGAATAAAAGAGGAGCTGCTAGGTGGCCGATAAAGATTTAAGTCAGAACACATATTAAAGTTGCTTTACAATAGGCGGCCCAGAGACTCTGCTCTGCAGCGAATGATCCGGGGACAGCGTTGTGAAGCACAACGGTCTATAACAGCCGGGCATAGGTCAACCCTGCTGAAAAGTGATGCAGGATGTTAATGTCCGGCTACAGGATCATTCAGAGTATTCTTCCTGTAGATCTATAGCGAGTTCTGTTAGCAGGTCTTCAAAGTTGTAGCCCTTGTATTCCCTTATGCCCCCATTGGTAGCATGAACTCTTATTATATACATCCTGTTGTCCCTGGATATCTCTATATAACATAGTGGCTCTTCCATTGTATCACGCATGAGATGTATGTAGCCTGTTATATAAATTAATTTCTATGGGGGGAGTCCGCTTTTACTCCATGTCTCTCTGGCTTATACTTATCAAAAAAGATATTAACAAGCTGCGTTATATTTCATTATGAAAATCACCATAAGCGTGATAAAGGCGGATATAGGCAGTTATCCCGGGCATACAAAGGCACATCCGGAGGTTCTGAAAAGGGCTGAAGAGCTATTAGAAAAAGCAAAGAGAAACAGGGATATTGTAGATTACTGCGTGACGAACTGCGGGGATGATCTAGAACTCATAATGAGTCACACAAAGGGCACAGACAACGGCGATATCCATAGTGTGGCGTGGAACGTTTTTGAAGAATGCACAGAGATCGCAAAAAGCCTCAAGCTCTATGCCGCAGGACAGGACATGCTGAAGGAATCTTTCTCTGGCAACGTTAGAGGCATGGGGCCCGGGATAGCAGAGATGGAGTTCACTGAGCGGGCTGGTGAGCCTGTTCTCGTTTTTATGATGGATAAAACTGAACCTGGAGCTTTTAATTTTCCTATCTTCAAAACCTTTGCAGATCCCTTCAACACTGCCGGACTGGTTGTAGACCCAAAGCTTATCTCCGGCTTTTCCTTTGAGGTTTGGGATATTGAAGAGCATAAAAAGGTTATGTTAGCCTGCCCTGAAGAGATGCACTATCTTCTAGCCCTTATAGGAGCAAAGAGTCGCTATGTGATAAAGAGGGTCTTTCCCAGAGCAAACCTGCCGGAGAATGAACCTGTTGCTGTGATATCAACCGAAAAGCTTTCACAGATCGCCCACAAATATGTTGGCAAAGATGATCCCGTTGCTGTTGTTAGGGCTCAATCAGGTTTGCCTGCGGTCGGCGAGGTCCTTGAGCCATACTCCTTCCCATTTCTTGTGAGCGGATGGATGAGGGGCTCCCACAACGGCCCGATAATGCCAGTTTCACAGAAATATGCCCAGTGCACACGCTTTGACGGCCCTCCGAGGGCTCTTTGCCTGGGCTTCCAGATCAACGAAGGAAAGCTTGTCGGCCCTGTGGATATGTTCGATGATCCAGCATTTGATAAAGTTAGAGAAGATTGCAACAACATAGCTGATTACATGCGCAGGCATGGCCCATTCGAGCCTCACAGGCTACCATTGGAGCATATGGAGTACACAACTCTCCCGCATGTTCTGGAAAAGATGAAGGATAGGTTCTCTACTGTGTAAGCCTGTCTATCCTTTTTTTTATATCTATCCAGTGCTTTCCGATCCAGTAATATTTTTTGCACTGCTCGCAGTACCAAAAGCTATCTGAGCTCTCAAAGCTCTTCTCGGGCACCTTTCCTCTAGCAGACTCTTTTTCTACGGGCTTAAGGAGAGAGTTGCATAGAGGACACCTTGTCATCATTTTCTCTTCTCTTACCTCTATGAGCCCTGCGTCAAGCAGCTCTTTTAGCTGCTCTTCTACTGAAAATGTTTTTATAAGAAAGCCTTTGGAGGCGAGCTCTTTATCTCTTGTAAGCAGGACCCTTCCTTCCCTCTGAGCCTCTGCAACAATATCCCTGTCCTCTCCCCTTGCATAGATTGTGTCATAACCAAGGATCCGCAGCCACCTTGCGAGCTTTCCGAGCATAGTATCGCAGATGAACACACAAATAGAAAAGAAAAAAAGTTTAAATAACCATCG
>JAXHST010000022.1:1394-10057 GCA_034190325.1 Thermoplasmatota archaeon | reverse complement strand
TCCTGCTTCCGGCCTCGGTACAGGATATTGTAGGAGAGCTTCGGGAATGCACAGACAACATCATAGATGAAGGAGACGTGATAAATTTCTTCTGGCTCCTGTTATTGCATTAGTCTCTTTTCTGTTTCTGATTCTATTTAATATCCCGCGGTTTACGCCATTCTTTCTCAGATTTATTACTCTCACAATAAACACATTCCTTCCTGAAGCGGCAGCAATACTTAATCTACTTTTTCTCCTTGTCTGCGTACCCACTACTGTTCTGGCAATATCGCTAGTAATACTTTTCTTTCCGATAATTGTAGTTTTTCTGCTAGTTCTTTTGTTACTGCTGGCTGTGCCTTTCATGATAGAAGTTCCTCTTTCTGTGCTCTGGGCTCCTTTCGCTGCTATGATCCTGCTCATAGCATACTTTATAAAACCTTATACCTTAGAGCTGAAGAAAAGCCACGCTCAACAAATTTAAATATCAATTGATCCATCCATTTCATGGACTTCTTTGACTGGATAACTCAGGCTTTTGGCGGTTCGCAGATAGGTGCGCTCTTTACCTATCTCTGTATTCTTTCCATTTTCCTGCTCATAGGAAAGCTTCTGAGGGTTAAAGTGAAGCTCTTTCAAAAAATTTTATTACCCGCAAGCGTGATAGGGGGGTTTGTTGGTCTGATCTGCGGACCTTTCATTCTGGGAGCGGCCCTGGGTAACGAGAGCATAGTAAAGGTGTTAGAGAGCATGCGAATCGGTTTTGGCTCTCTCCCGGGTAGATTAATAGATATAGTCTTTGCCACAATGTTTCTCGGCATAGCTATACCAAAAGGAAGGGACATAATAAGGAACTCCGGCCCGATGCTAAGCTATTCAATGATCGTTGGGGGACCGATGCAGCATGCATTGATGGGTTTGCTTGTTCTTCTGGTCCTTACACCTCTGTTTGGTGTCGATCCAACCTTTGGCACAATATTGGAGATCGGTTTTGCCGGTGGGCACGGCACTGCCGGCGGTATGGCGGATCTTTTCAGAAACGGACTCGGCGGGTGGAGCTTTCCTGCCGGTGCAGATCTCGCTTTTACCTCTGCTACCGTTGGTATACTCACCTCGACGATTGTGGGCATAGCCCTTATAAATCTGGCTGCGAGAAAAGGATACACAAAGGTTTTAGAGAGACCTCAGGAGCTGCCTGAGGAGGTGAGAGTTGGTATAATACCACCCAACAAAAGGTATTCGATATCTAAAGCAACCGTTGCGAGCGAGTCAATAGAGCCCTTAGCATTCCATGCCGCAATGATATTTGTTGCAGTCTTTTTAGGTTACATCATGGATGCTTCTTTTTCAAGGGTGGGGACAGCAATAGGTGCGTATACGGGAAATGAGACTATAGCTGTTGCTCTAGATGCTGTGCCGACATTTCCTCTATGCATGCTAGGAGGCTTAATACTTCAGGTGGTTCTCATTAAAACAGGGGTATCTGGCATTATAGATAGGGACACCGTTGAGAGGCTTCAGGGCTTGGCACTGGAGTTTCTTGTTGTCAGCGCTATAGCTAGCATAAGCATACCTGTAGTTATTGAGTATGCTGTTCCGTTCTTTATTCTGATGGCTGTTGGTATAACCTACATAGTGGCTGTGACCTGGTTTATAGCGCCGAGGATGCTTTCAAACTCCTGGTTTGAAAAGGCAACAGTTGAATTCGGCATGGAAACAGGGGTAACAGCTATGGGCATAATGCTATTGCGCGTAGTTGACCCTCATTTTGAGACTGAGGCCTCGGAGGCTTTTGCTTTCAAACAGTTAATATACGAACCTTTCTTTGGTGGAGGCTTTGTCACCGCTATGACGCCCATTTTGATAGTAACCTTAGGGCTTGTAAAGTTTATAGGGGCCATGTTGCTTATAGCACTGTTGTTCGGTGTTGTACTACCCTTTGCAACCGGCTGGCTGCACAGGAGAGCTGAGCCCTACAGATAAACCAGAGGACCACCAACGTTCTCTGAGAGCTCATTCAGCTTTTTTATCCTCTCTTCTGTCGGCGGGTGAGTAGAAAACAGCCTTGTAAGAGCGCTGCCCTTGAATGGATTCACGATGAATAGAGAGGCTGAAGCCGGATTTCCATTTTTCATAGGTGCCCTTTTGCCTGCAAGCTCCAGCTTTTTAAGGGCGCTGGCTAAAGCCCAGGGCTTTCCTGTAGCCAAAGCTCCTTCTCTATCTGCCTTGAACTCTCTTGTTCTTGAGATCGCCATCTGGATCATGGCCGCAGCAATTGGTGCAGTTATTGCTGCCAGGATGACGATTATAACGCTACCGCTATCTCTACGGCCTCTACCGAAGAGCATGCTCCAGTATGCCATTCTCACAAAGATAGCTATCGCACCAGCAACTGTGGCAGCTATTGTCATAACCAGAGTATCCCTGTCTCTTATATGAGCCATCTCATGGGCTATAACACCCTCCATTTCATCATCATCTAAGTAATCAAGCAAAGGCTTTGTCACACAAACAACAGCCCTCCTTTTGTTTCTTCCTGTAGCAAATGCATTTGGCACATTCATCGGCACTATTGCTACCTTGGGCATAGGTATATTTGAATCGCTGGCTACCTTCGCTACAATCCTGAAGAGTCTGGGGTTATCCGATTCCTTGATTATCTTTGCTTTATAGCTGGCTAACACTATTTTATCTGAGTAGAGGTAAGAAAAGAGATTCATTATTCCAGCAAGGAATAGAAAAATAACCAATGTGGTTATGCTTCCTCCCCCTATAAAGTAACCTATCAGGGCAAAGAGCCCGAAGAGTAATCCGAACAGGGCTGCGGTTCTTAACATGGGGTTCATAAGAATAAAAGAAGTTACGAACACTTAAAGGTTTTCTATTCAAATCTCTTTTATTACGTCCGTTCTTGTCACTATTCCTGTTATCTTCCCAAACACATCAACCAAGGGCAAGCATCCTATGTTCTCTCTATGCATAAGCTGCGCAGCCTCCTTTGCGCTCACATCCTTAGATGCTGTTATGATGTCCCTCTTCATCGCATGCTCTACTAATAAGCTATCCAATCTTGCCTGCTGGTATTTGTTCTGGACCCTCATGCGAAATTCATAGAGGAAAAGCGCAAGATCCATCGCTGCAAGTATGCCCTCTACCCTTCCTTCTCTGAGAACCGGCAAACGCTCTATCCCGTTATCCACCATAAGTCTTCTTGCATGAACGATTCTATCGTCTGGCGCTAAAGATTTTACTGGAGTAACCATTATTTCTTCTAACGTTTTCTCAGATTCAACTAGTGGTAGAAGATCTGATTTTGTTATTACGCCAAGGAGCTTGCTGTCTTCAAGCACCGGGAATATTCCTATACCCCCAAGCTTAGCTCTGTCTATGACCTTAGAGATCTCTTCATCAGCGCTCACTGTGAAGAAATCCCTGGCCATTATGCTTGAAACGTGAAGGGAGCTTGGTGTTATGGTTCTTGTCCTTACAGAGCCAAGTTTGTCCACAATTTCCTCATCGCTCACTATCCCTATAAGCTCTCCATCTTCAAGAACTGGAAACTTTGTGATCCTGTGTTTTTTCATCAGGTTTATGACCCTCTCTATGCTCTCGTCCTTATCTACCCCGATTATCTCTTTGTTCATCAAGTCCTTTGATAACATAATCTTTATTGATCAGCATCCATTTCTATTTTTCCAATGGTAGCTTTATTCCTTTTCTTCTGGCATCAAACCATGAAAGGACATAGGCTAACAATATTATCGCTATTATCCCCCCAAACAGAGCTATGATCCACAAGATAGTTGAGCTGAAGTCTATAGCCACTATAAGATAAGCAGTAATGGCAACAGCTGCACCAAGAAGTGCATAGGGTATCTGCGTTCTCACATGAGCCATATGATCACTGCCTGAAAACATGGATGCCATAACGGTCGTATCACTTATGGGTGAGCAGTGATCCCCGCAGACACCACCAGTAAGAACTGGAGCTATAGCGATGTGAAGCGGGATGCCCAGAGCATAACCTAAAGGTATAGCGATAGGCAAAACTATTGCCATTGTCCCCCAGGACGTTCCCGTAGAAAAGCCTAAAAAGAAGCTCACCAGAAAGATTATTGGCGCCACTGCCCATGGACTGGATTGAAGAGATGGCAAAACCAGGCTAACCACATATTCACCGGTTCCAACAAGACCGCATATTGTACCTATGGACCATGCGAGTAAAAGTATGAGATTTGCTATGATCATCATCTCAGCCCCACTCACAAATGCTCTCATGAGCTCAGGGAGTTTGAAACCCTGTGGTAGATACAGGAGGATCGCTGATATTACCCCTCCGAGAGCACCGAAAAGAAGGGCATCCATAACTCCTGTGTCCGTATCGCCGACTGCCTCTATAGCCTGGGTAAATGATATGAGTGCTGCTGAGCCTGAAGCTCTCCACCCAAGAACGTAGAGGGCTATTATAGTAACAGATATGAGTGCTATTATGGGCACAAACATGTTAACCGCTCTCTCCTTCACCCCATCTTTAGACTTCAGTCTCTCTGTGCTCATCAGGGGTATTGCATCATCATCCATTATTTTTCCTGTGGTTGAAGTCCTGTACTCTGCTCTTAACATCGGGCCAAAATCTCTCCTGCTAGCTGAGAGAAATAGAACGAGAGCTATGGCAAAGAAGCTATAGAAGCTATAGATGATCACGCCAGGGAAAAAGACACCCATAGGTGAAAGAGAAAGCTCCATAGACTCAAAAACCTCCTTTATAATCCCTACCTGATAACCTGTCCAGACAGAGATCACACCTATTGTTGCAATAGGCGCGCTTGTTGAATCAAGGACGTATGCAAACTTTTCCTTGCTAACGCCAGCGGTTTCGCATGCAGGGCGCATGGTGTTTCCAGCTATTACTGAGCTTGAATAATCATCGAAGAATATCATCATACCCAGAGCTGAAGCAGCAAGCTCCATGCCTCTTCTGCTCTTTATCTTTGAAGCTAGCAAATTTCCGAAGCCATAGGCTCCTCTCGAATAATATATTAGCCCAACCATACCGCCAACAACAAAGTCAAAGAGGAAAACGGTAGCGTTCCAGGGATCTGCAAGATTGTTCCTCAATATAAGCGCTGTGTCCGCTATGGCATAGATGGGGTTGAGATCCTTAAGTATCAGCGCCCCAAGAAATATTCCTATAAAAAGAGAGGGCATAACCTCTCTTGTCAGAAAACACAGAATTATCGCAACGATCGGTGGCACTAAAGAGAGCCAGGGAAAAGATTCCAGAAGCATACGCATTATCTACAATACTATATTTAAGAATTTCTATCTCACGGCATCTATCCGCGTTGAAACGATTGCTCTATGAGAACTGATCTGTGCAGGGTGCCAGATATGATGACTCCACGGATGGAAAGATTTTGGCCCTGGATCTCTCTTCTCCCTCTTTTATATAAAAAACATAAAAAGCATGCCAATGCAGACCATACAATAACCTAAGATGGCCAGCAAGTAACCTAGAAATTTCCCTCAAACTCTGTCCGATAATATTTTATATCCCAAAGAAAACAAAGCCACACTATTATGCATAAGATTATGGATAAGATAGCTTTCCAGTTCCTAAATTTCTAGCTCACAATCTGTGTATGTTACGCGTCTATGTGTCTCTTTTTCTTAACAATAATGCTGTTGTATGATACGGTTCTATAAAACTGCTCTAAAAGAAAGCATGACACAAAGATAGCAAATGACTGTTATCTCTTTGCAAATATTTTAACTCTTAAGCCTCGAAATTGCAACAATATCCTACCTCACAATTAAGCAGGGGCGCAGAGACCTCTGGCACATGCAAAAACGGCTGCATACTCTGGCATCTCTATGATCCCTCCCTTCACATTTGCATGAAAGTCCTTTATCTTTATGCTGAAAGGCTTCAAAACGCGCATCTGTAAAAACTCATCGCCAAATGCTATAGCGTCTTGCAGCGGATCAAAGTCATCAAAATCTTCAAAGCTCAACGGTTTGACAATAAACCCAGTCTTTCCATGCAATGAAGTTGGAAACCTTATGAGCCTGTGAATATCGCTGGTAACAGGTTCATCTGCCTCTCCTTTGCTCAGCTCTATCGCAACATTTTCCTTGAGATATTCTATGAATTCCTTTGGGAGCGCATTTACAATTTTAGGATTACCCTTAAGCTTTTTTAGCCCTTCACAGATCTTTTCAGCCTTCCTCTCCCCAACGCCCTCTATCTTTTTCAGTTCAGCAACTGCTTCACTTTTTTCCAGTAAGACTATTCTATCCGCATACTCTCTAACAGCCCTCCCTATTTTCCCATACCATCCAGGCTCTTTCCCCGAGGGTATAGCATAGTTTTCCTTTCCAAGGATGAGATCAAGGCTTATGCCGTTTCCAGTTATATAATCTATGATCTCCCTCCTCTCCCTGCTCCCTAAATCAAGAGCTTCTTTGTCATAAATATGGATATGATAGCCCCTTGAACCGCTGAACACGAGCTCAAGATCTTTGAACCCGAAATCCCTTATCAAAAAGTCTTCAACAAGCTTTTTTGTTTCTCTTTTCACTATGCTCAGCATTTTTTCGTATGTGCAATTCTCAGGCAAGCTTAGATGATCCGCATCGAGATCAAAAATGAGGTCAGCACCGAGCCACCCCTTGTTCTTCATGTCATTTTCATATGGTTTTGAATAGTATGCAGAAGAGTAAAAAACGTGAGCCGGCGCTTTATCCGCAAGGAATGTTTTTATCTTTTGTGAGGAAGAAAAGCTTATGTGACGCATCATTGTGTTCTTTCCAAAGAACATGAAGCCATACTCCCTTCGCGTAAATCTTCTAGGCATAGCTAAATCAGCGTTTGAATAGTATTCTTTAAACTTCTTTTGGAGGAGCTCTTCCATGATCCTTATGATTTATCTTATATTCATAGTATTGCATGGGATGCTTTATCTTTGCACAGAGGTTGTCAGGCTCAAAGCATAGAGAATAGGTACGCATCGAATCGCAGGAAGGGGCTGAGTATTCTTTCCCAGTTATGTGCTCTACCTGGTATCTGGCGACCCTGTCATCGAAGTCAGGAGTAGGCATCAGGATCTTTATGATCTCTTCCTCCTTCATTCCTATTCCATTCAGAAATGCTACAAGAGAAAATCTACCAAGGTGTGAAACATTTATGTTATTCTCTATCTGTGCTATTATGTTTTTCATGCAGGGTGGAAAACTGTCAAACTCTATTCTATATGCCTTCCTTTGGGCTATCTTCCTGCTGGAGAGCTCTGCATAGATAGAGCTAAGGTCTATAGCTTTGTCAATATCGCTAACAGCAAATCTGATCTTTTCTATCCTTTCACGCATAGCTTCCTGCATGATCCTGAGAAAGATATGCTTATCAATCTCCACCATGCCATCAGATAACCTTGTATTGACGAGTTTCCATGAACCATAGGAGTTAGGTGCATATTTTAATAAAGTAACAAAGCTTATCTTATCCCCTTCTCTCTCAACTCCAAGGCTTTTCGCAACCTGATCCACAACCTCTCTGTTCTCTTTTTCAAGGTAATAATAGGCATTTTTTGCCTCAAAGATGGAATGTCTTCTCAAAAGATAGTTATCTTTTATATGCGTTACAATGGCCTTAGCTAAATAAAAAGAAAGGACAGCTTCAAAGCAGTTTCTTTCATCGACAAATATCTGCTTTTCATCATTTCTCAGCGCACTCTGAACCCTGGCAACAGCAAGTGCTCTGGATCTTCTGAAAGCCTCAGAGTAAAGTATTTCTTCCATGCTTTCGTCTTTTATCATCTCAAAAGCTTCGGGCAGGAATGGGTACCTTGCTATGGTGCTTTTTTCCCCTGTTTTTGTCCCTATTCCTATCATTCAATCTCTGTTCTTGGAGCAAGTAGATACGCCACAGAGCCGTTACCATCAAGAGTCTCAAATTCTACGCGCACAGGGTAATCATTGCCAATAAATATCGTTAGCTTCTCCCCGCTTCTTATACCCTTCATCATGCTTGATAGATAGTCCAGAGAGAACAAACTCCTCGCTTTATCCTTGCACTCAAGTGATAAAAGCTGGTCCTTAGAAAATTTCTGGTTTATCTCCTCCTGTGTTCCTGCGCTTAACTCAAAGCTGTCTTTCTCTGCTGTTAGCACAACATAATCACTCACACTCTGGGCAGCCTTTATACCTAGAAGAAAATCATCAGATAACAGCTCGACTTTAGCGGGAAACTGGAGGTTTGGTATCTTCAAATCGGGCATTGTGGAGACGTCCAGCAGGGTCATCTTTCTGACCAGGTTTCCTATTCTTATCACTAGCCTTTCTGAGTCCTCATCATATGTTGCATCCATTTCATCATTACCCTTTCCCAACCTTATTATGCTCTCCATCTTATCTAAATCAACGCCAAGCTCTGTATCCTCTGCATTATATTCGTTAAAAGCCTGAGGGGCTATGTTTAGCTCCACCATTGCCACATGAGCAGGATCAACGGCTTTAATATGGAAACCATCATCTTTTATATTAAACTTCACCTCATTCACGATAACGGAAACAACCTCCACAATTCTTTTGAAAATCTCTACTCTGCCTTTGGCCTCAAACATAAAAAGAGAATGAAGTCCTTATTTTTAAAGTTTACCTATGCGGGTTGAGATCATAGCTTA
>JAXHST010000022.1:0-1294 GCA_034190325.1 Thermoplasmatota archaeon | reverse complement strand
GGGGAGATATATGATGCTGAGAAGCTTATACCGATAGGCTCCGCTCAGGTTTCTGGTATATCCTACAAATCGATCGGCGACCCGGGGGTGGAGTTTCTTGAGGACGTAGCGGATAAGGGTGCTAAGGTGAACGTTCTCACATATATAAACCCTGCTGGTATGGATCTTGAGAACTGGAGAGAGCTCGGATTCAGCGAGGATTTTGCTGTGCATCAGATGAGAATAATTGATGCATTTAGGCGCATGGGCATGGTGATAACGGCAACGTGCACCCCCTACCTCTCAGGCAACGTACCAAGGTTCAGGGAGCATGTTGCATGGGCTGAGAGCTCCGCAATATCCTTTATCAATTCTGTGATAGGAGCAAGGACAAACAGAGAGGGCGGCCCCAGTGCCCTGGCAGCATCGATAATAGGAAAGACGCCGAACTATGGATTGCATCTGGAAGAAAATAGAGGAGCAGAGGTCGTTGTTGATGTTGAAAAGGAACCTAAGGGAAGCGATTGGGGCGCTCTGGGTTATCTCGTGGGAAAAATGGTTAAGAATAAGATACCCTACTTTAGAGGGATTAAGAACGCAAGGACGGATGAGCTTAAAGCTCTGGGTGCCGCAATGGCTGCGAGCGGTGCTGTGGCGCTCTACCACGTTGAGGGCATAACACCTGAAGCACATCTGCAAAGCGTAGATGGATTGGAGAGGATCACTGTGACAGATAGCGATCTTGAAAAGGCTTATGAAACTCTGAACACGGGCAAAGAGCCAGATATAGTCATCTTTGGCTGCCCTCATGCCTCCATAGAGGAGATAAACACAGTTGCTAAAGCTGTTGAGGGCAAGAGATTAAAGAAACCTCTCTGGGTCTGCACCTCAAGGGCTATGAAAGAGGTGGCAAACCGTATGGGGTATACACAGACAATAGAAAACGCTGGTGGCAAAATAGTTGCTGATACGTGCATGGTTGTGAGCCCTATAGAGGAGTTGGGTTTCAAAACAACGGCGGTTAATAGTGGTAAGGCTGCCTGCTACCTTCCAGGCTTCTGCAAGCAAAATGTGGTGTTCAAAAATGTTGATGAGCTTATAGGGATGGTGGTGGAATGATGGCTGGAAAAGAGATGAAGGGAAGGGTCATATACTTTCCTCCTGAACTGGAAGAGGTTGAGGGGGAAGCGATTGTTTCAAGGACCCCCCTTAGCTTCTATGGCGGAATTGATGCTAAGAGCGGTATCGTTATAGAGCGAGGGCACGAACTTGAGGGAAAAAATGTTAAGGATAGAATCCTTGTTTTTCCTAACGG
>JAXHST010000021.1:0-2295 GCA_034190325.1 Thermoplasmatota archaeon | reverse complement strand
TTATATAAATTCTTTCAACCTCAAGTCCATCCCATGTTGGATAGACCTCGCTTATGTAAGCAACAGCTTTTTCTGGTAGTTTTTCTGCTGCGGATTTATGCTTCCACTCTTCGAGTTTCTGTGCTTTGAGCTTCCTGTGATAATAGCCAGAGCTCTCATACAGATATCAGATCAAAGATCATGCTCTTAGCGATAGAGTCTGCATTGAGGCACCAATCATCATATGCCTTGAGGATCTAACGGTTCTGTTAAGGGATCTGCCTGGGCTCAGCAGCGCAATCTGCTAGCGCACATACCTTTTATATACATAGAAAACCACAACCATTGCAGGGTCCACAATTATAAATCAGGGACAAAAACCTCTCACAACGCTGCGGATCCTGTAAATATAGTAAAAGATTAGACCTTTGCGCGTGAATACAAGTCCATCAGGTGTCTCTTTATAGAACCCTTCTTCTATAAGTTTTCCTATAGCCCCCAGCTTTATCGTGCCCGAACCGTCAGGATTTGTAACGACTATTCCCCTATTTCTCCAATCTTCTACTATCCTTTCATCCGCAACTTTGTAAACAGGTTGTACAGGAATATAAGGGATCTGTGCTACAGTAACCTGAGCCATAATGGTGCCAAGAAAAAGAAAAGTTAGAAAGAGAGCAAGAGCTTTCATTCACACCACGTCACTATGGAGATTTTTCCATCATACTCTTCTCTCTGAAGGTGCATTGGAGGCATCTGCCAGAACTGTGTCGGGATTCCATAGTCCCAGTCCATCGGTTGTTCATCCTGGTACAGTTTTCCACCATGAAGGCGCGCCTGGTCTGTAGGGCTCCAGAAAGACTGGCGGGAGTGTTGCTCCTGACACTGGTCAACACGACCGCTATAGTATCCCGGGTTATACATTTCTTTTGACACAAACCGTCCAGAGTAAGGATAAGGATCTTCTGCAAGCATCCTATAGCAATTATCATAGTTATCTATCACCACACTAAGGTGGATCTCTCTTCTGCCCTCTGGTATGCGCTTGAAAGAGAAATTTCCATTAAAACTCTCATAGGTATAAAGATTCAAACCCTCTGTTTCCCTCTGTGCCTCGGGCCCAAACCATCCCACCCCACTTTCGATAAAATGGCCATCAGGAAAGACAAGGTGAGTGTTGTAGAGGTTGAATGACGTCTCACCATATAGATTACAATAATCAGGTATCTCTACCGCGCAACTGTGTTCAGTGAACTCATAGATGGGAGTGCCATCTTCTTCAACGGTTACCATGGATGCATGCGCATACTCATTCATTCTCATCTCTCTCAGATAGGAAATGGGATCCTCCTCCACCTCTATCAGAGCTTCATAGAGATTTATCTCTCCGCTCCCATCACGGTATACTTTCATTATCCCCTTCCTTATCAGATCATCAACTTTTTCTTCAGGTATGGGAAAGACAGGCTTTAAGGGCACTCCATAACTCAGAGTAAGCTCCGCCATCGTCTCTGCAATCTCATTTTTCAGTATAACCTCCGGATGCTGCCCCTCAGTTCTGTTTACCAGTGGCAAAAGTAGCACCAGGAACAAAGCTGTAGCAAAGATTCTCCTGCTTTTCATAAATGGAGATATCGCTTTTCTATATTAATACTTTATGATTTTTATAATTTACGATTTTGAATTTTTGAGACTTTTTATGCATAAAAATGTGTGGGAGTTCCTAAGTGTATATAGCGAAACAACATCATTAACTGATTTTTAGGGAAGTATCAAGTTGACATCTATAGTGAAAAGCGCTTTAAAGTTTCACTGCTTTTTTCACTCCGTAGCAGCCAAGATCCAATAATTTCTTTAGTCAAATTTCTTGCTCAAGCTTCTTTTCCAAAAAACCCTTTTCTAACGGTTTCTTCCCGCACAGCGCTTTACCACAAATTGATTTCGCAAAGCGAAATCTTAGATTTGCCTTCGGCAAATCAGCCTGTAGAGAAGGGGCTCTCTCTTAATAAAATAGTGCGAGGGGCCGGATTTTCATAGGATTGCAGGTTTTGAAAGGGTGCAACCCTTCATTTTGAACCGGCGAACCACTGCTGGAGCAGGTCTTGAGCCTGCCGCCTTTGACCTGGCTTGGCTACCCTCGCCTGTAAGAAATGTCTTTTTTTCTTAATATATTTAGCTGCGTCAATTATCAAACCCTCTTATATAAATTCTTTCAACCTCAAGTCCATCCCATGTTGGATAGACCTCGCTTATGTAAGCAACAGCTTTTTCTGGTAGTTTTTCTGCTGCGGATTTATGCTTCCACTCTTCGAGTTTCTG
>JAXHST010000020.1:0-26749 GCA_034190325.1 Thermoplasmatota archaeon | reverse complement strand
TGTTCTCATAGCTCTTCTGAACGCTTTTGAGAAGGTAAACAGCACATATGAAGAGATCAAGGAAGGAAGGCTGGACTTTGATGACATCCTGATAAAGACCTACAGGCTATTGAAGGACAGTCCTAGATCTGTGGAGATAGGATCTCTATTTGTGGATGAATTTCAGGATGTAGACCCGCTGCAGTACAGGATAATGGAGTTGCTCCAGCAGAGGAACAGAGAGATGAGCATCTATGTTTTCGGGGATCCCAAGCAGTCCATATACTCCTTCAGGGGTGCAGATGTTGAGATCTTTAACAGGGTCTCTAAGCAATATGAGCAGAAGCTTCTGGATAGAAATTATAGATCAACACCAGAGCTTATAAGGTTCTTTAACGATGTCACAAAGCATGCCTTTTCTGAGAGAGCAGAGGGATACCTCACGCCATATCAAAAGCTTATAGCTGAGAGAGACGTTTTTCCCTCAATAATCGGCTTTGACATAGCAATGAGAAGCGAAGCGGACAGGGAAGCTGAGGTTATCGCTGAAAGGATAGAATCAGTAGTGGGAGTGCTTGATGTCTCTGATATCTCAACCATAAAAAAGGCGGATTATGGTGATATAGCGATCCTCGTTGATGACACAACCCACCTCTCTGATCTGACAAGGGCGCTCACAAGGCACAGGATACCCTATCAGATATCCTCAGGCTCAGGCTTCTTTGAGGCGCCGGAGATAAAGACCCTGATGAATCTCCTCAGTGTCCTTGAGGATCCTGAGGATGACATAGCCCTCTTCGGCCTTCTGAGATCAGAGCTATTCCACATGTCAGATGCTGAAATCTATGAGATCTCTCTGAGAGACGGAAAGAGTTTATATGAAAGGCTGCCTTTCGGGATACGCAGGGAGATAGAGGAGTGGTGCTCTCTCGTTGATATTTTGCCGCCATCCGAGCTCGTTAGCTCCATTGTCGGGGAGAAGAGCTACAGAGGAATATTAGCTCTGGGGGAGAGAGGAAAAGTAGCGATAAGAAATGTGAGCAGGTTCATAGATCTTTTGAGATCATTCGAATCCTCAGGCGTAAGGTCCATGCACACGGTGAGCGATATGATCCTCAGGTTTACTGATATGAGGGCAAAGGAGCCTGAATCGAGCGTGCCGGAGAGCAACTGCGTCTCAATAATGACTATACACAAGGCAAAGGGCTTGGAATGGCCTGTAGTCATAGTGCCCTATATCTATAAGAGGTACAGGAACAACAATGATGATCTTATTTTGAATGAAAAGGGGACAGGTATAAAGACGAACTTAAGAGAGCTTGGCCCGGAGAGAAGGGAGAGCTTGATGCTGATCAAGCTGAAAAGGGAGATGAGTAAGAGGGAGGAGGAAGAGAGGAAGAGGGTTCTTTATGTTGCTATGACCAGAGCCAAGGATCACCTCTTCTTTACAGGGTGCCTCCCCAGGTACATGGGCAAATGCTGGGCTAGCGAGATATTTGATAAGAGCCTGAACTTAACGCAGACAGCAAAGAGCACAATAGATAGCAAACTTCATTACGTTGTTGAGTCTGATGAAAACAGCATGTGGTTAAGAAGATCCTCAATAGCTAAAGGCACAGGTGAAACGCAAAGTAGCAAAGAAACCCTTGATGTCAGGTTTATAGAATACAAACCACCAGAGGAAAAATTTCTGCTGGACCCTTCTTATGCCAGCTTTTTGCTGGAGTGCCCGATGAAATATCACCTTGCAAAGAACCTCGGTAACCTCTTATCTTTATCTGCACCGGAGCTCAGCAGGAAGGCTGATGGGAGATTCTATGGAAGCGTCATTCATAGAGCGCTGGAGCTGGAATTTTCTCATCCGAGAAAGATAGTGGAGGAGGTAGCGCTATCCGAGGGTGTAGAGCTGAATGAAGATGTCATTGAAGAGGGAATGAAGAGGATAGAAAGAGCAGAGAGCGTTCTGAAAAGCTCGGGGCTAAAGGACGAGGGTATAGAGGAGGTCAGTTTTCTGAAGGATATGGGTGATTTCTGCATAAAGGGCAGAGCAGATCTCCTGATATCAGATACTGTTGTAGATTACAAGACGGATGCAGATATTGCTGCGAGAATGAAGGAGTATGAGGTGCAGCTCTGTCTCTATTCCATAGCTCTGGGGACTGAAAAGGCCTGCATCTATTCTGTAAAAGACGGAAAACTTTTCCCTGTCACTCTGAACAAGGAAGCGCTTCTGAGGGATATACGAAAAAAAATCAAGGATCCCAAAGAGAGGATCCCTGGGGAGCACTGCGAAGAGTGTTTTTATAAGGAGATATGCAAGGATCTTTCAGTTAAGATATAACAGATCATCAAGCCTTGGTTTTGTTTTGTTTCCTTATCCTAGCCCCTCTATCGCTCTTGCATTTTTAAAATCCCCCATGACTTCTAGGCACATGATGCTTTTAAAAGAGGTGTTCTTAATCCATGGGCTCTCATTCAGCAGATTGTCAACCGCTTCGTCTTCATTTGCTCCTTCTGTGATGCCCAGAACCTGAAGGTTTTCTATATCCTTTCCATCAGGCTCATATGTGTAGCCCTCATCTGTGAGAACTATGTACTTTTTCATGATCCATGATCGCATGTGGGATATAAAAAGTTTTCAAAATAGTTATAAGGCAACACGGGTTTTTATTTTATGGATCTTTCCCTTGATATCTCCGGGATCCCTCTCAAAAGAGGGGCTCAATTTGTTAGAGTTTTGACAGAGAGATGGTTTGAGAGAAATATGTTCTGCCCTGCGTGCCAGAGCGATTACCTCAAAAAGACTGCCACCAATACAAAAGTTATAGATTTCTTCTGCCCTATGTGTGATGAAAAGTTCCAGCTGAAGAGCTTTTCTCATCCTCTGAGGGCAGAGGTGGTAGATTCTGCGTATAAACCAAAAATGGATGCCATAAAGGATGGAACCATCCCAAATTTCGCTTTTTTGCACTATGATAATCAACGCTGGGTTGTAAAGGATCTTGTTTTGGTTCCGAGATATTTTATATACCCTGAGCTTATAAAAAAGAGGAAACCTCTAAAGAGAGGAGCAAAAAGAGCGGGGTGGGTTGGATCTACAATTGTTATGAGCAGGTTGCCATCCAGAGCAAAGATATCTATTGTTCATAACGGATATGAGATCTCAAGGGAAGACATAAGGAAGATGTGGAAAGATATGACATTTGTCAAAGATCTCCCCTTATCCTCAAAGGGCTGGTTATCCGATGTTATGGCCTGTATCGAAAAAATGGATAAGGAGGTGTTCACGCTCTCAGATCTCTATAGCTACAGAGAAGAGCTTGCCAGGCTACATCCAAAAAACAGAAACATTGAGGCAAAGATAAGGCAGCAGCTCCAGCTTTTGAGAGACAGAGGGGTTATAGAGTTCCTTGGTAAAGGAAGGTATTCTATCGGTAGATCTTTTGCGTGATAGCTTAAACTTTATCAACAATTTAGCGTTGCAGTCTCCTAGAAACCCCCGCTTCATCAAATGTAGCCATATCTCTAAGCAAATCGCAGGCGACCTGTGAGAGATATATACCCAGAGCTGCGCCACTCCCTTAGCCAAGCCTCATTCTCAGGTCGAGCAGAGGTTTTAAGCCCATATATTTTAAAGCATATCTGTGCCCCCTTTCCGCAGAGAGGTGTGATGCGATCATGCAATCCTTGCGATACCGCCGATCTCAAAGCCAGACAAATTCTGCGGGCAAATTAGGATCATAGATCGTTCAGATCTACAGACAACTTCACCAATTCTTCTCAGCGCTCAGTGCGTAGAGGACATCAATAATCATTGATCTGTTCTTTACGTCATCTGCGTTTTGGATGAATCCTATAAAGAAGCTCTATATCTTGAAAATGCTCTCTCTATTCTACCTATACTCTTTTGTTAAGCGACGGCAAAACAAATTCTTTATCTGATGTTAGGTATCTATTATTATATCCCCACTGTGGTCTTTTTGCATCATTTTATATCCCCTCGTTTTAAGGTCTTCCTGTAAGCGAATCGCACATCCCTTGTTTGTCCCATCTGAAGTTTTGCCGCAGGCAAAATTTGGGCTAATGAAGTCAGATATACCATACCCTATTATCTGCTGTTGGCATACTTCACATACTCAAATACATCCGTTTGCTTCCAAGATCAAAACAAACAGTGTGTTTCTCCAAAAGACAATTACCTCCCAATCCTTCTATCTTCAGTTCCTCAAAAGATACTGGCACTTTATCTAAGGTAACATTTTTATTGGCCAAAAAAGAGACCTCTTTGAGGTACGCGGCCTTGTCTTTCTGTTCCTTAACAGCACCAATAGAAACCCCTTCTTTAAATTCCCTTATCCCTAACAGATTTAAATATTTCTCTTGCAACATAAGAGGATACGAGCCAGTATCAAGTTCCACTTTAACAGGGATCTTGCCTTCAAGAAGCAATTCCACAGAGATATCGCACGCAAAGTCATATCTATGAACTATTTCTAAAGGTACTTTTTCGCAATCTAATGGAATGTTCTTTCCAAATTCAAATTTTTTTTCTGGAAAGTCAATCGTTATCGGGATATCCAGAAGTATGTCAGCAGCTAAAATTCCATCTATACGGCCAAGATACCTCTCAAAAGGGGACATGTCGAGAGCACCTAACCTACCTGGTTTTGCCTCATAACTTCCCAGTCCAAGTGGCACTCCCTCAGGCAAGTTGTAAGGTAACAAAGTCTCCCATCGCATTAGGAACAGTAAACTCTCCGGATACACTGATATCGTGTTTATCACAAAATCTCTTGTCCATAATACTAAGGCCTGCTCCGGTATCAAATATTACCCGTGCAGGTTTACCATCAACATCTATTTCAAAAAGGATGTGCCCCTCTATATATTCAAATGTATCTGTCATATTTTATCTCCTTCCTTTAAATTATGCTGTTTTGGATATTTCTATTTGTCTGTGGTTATGGTACCTTAACCTCTTTGTTGCCTAAGCCCTCTTCCAAAATCTTTGATTCTGGTAGAGGTAGTTCACAGATCAGTGCCAGCCCCGCATAAGCAAAACCCCAGTTATTTATATAGAAAACGAGATAGTAAGGAGAATTATCGGACAGCCTCTTTAGTGGGGGGAGGATATCACTTGTTTCGCCCTCATTGTATCGTAAAAGGTCTAAGTACTCTATTTATCCCAATATCTCCATGGAGTTCCTTTATATCTCCCGTAAATTTGATTGCTGTGATATATACCTGTTCTTGAGATTGAGAGAATAGATCAGCAATTCGTGCATCTATCTCCTTCAATTCATCCTCATCTACTTGTATTATCATGGGTGTTTTATCTATAGAAAAAGAAGAATAACGCCCGAGTTCAAATTGGTCGATAGGATCATCCCCATAATAGAACTCTAACACATGAAATAAATCCGGAATACCTTCCATAACCAGATAGAGCTGAATATTTGTCTCACCACTTGCCAGCTTGGATATCTCTAGAGGGTAGTAAAGCATATCTGTTTCAAATGTATAGACCAGTGGAGTTACACTCTCTTCTTTATCACCAATGTCTATAACGTCGAGAACGCAATAAAAACCCCCGTTAAGACTACCGGTGTAACGGTAGCCACCGGCGGAATAGTGATTCAGTATCGCGCCGAACTCATCAGGAAATGTTATGGAGCTTATTCCAATTCCTTCCAGATATGGAGTAACGAATTCTTTGAATTCCTTGGCATATCTTTCCTCCCTAGCATGTTGAGAGTCGATAGCTGGTGTCTCGAAAAAGTTGACAAATATTGTGGTAAGATCATGCGGGCCGATGCGTTTATGAGCTACAATCTCTATTCCAAGCCCACTCGATTCGCTTCCCTTGGACATCGGTGCATTTTTCATAAATATCCCCTCTAAAGCACTAAACGATTTAAAATCTCCCTTCTCAATCTCTGGTTCTGAATAAAAAGGTATGATCTCTAAAACTTTCGTATCTCCACTGGCCCTTACATCTGTTGAGAGTATCATCACCTCCTTTTCTCCGTTCCACGCCAAAATAGCTTTTTGTCCCGGTTCATATACCGAGATGTCTGGATAGGCGGTTATCATTCCTCTATCTGCAAAAGCTGAAGAAGATATGACCAAAACGGCCATAATAGTTGCGATTATACTTTTTATCAAGATTTTCCTACTAGCCTCTGGAAACATATAGTTTCCTGTGTGTCATTTTTCCTATTTATAATTTACTATTTCTTCTTTCCTAGCCGACGAACCTCCAGAGAAGTCTTTAAATAATAACTATTGCACATTAACCTGTGTCTGGGGGTTAAGGTTTAGCTCTAGATATATATCTAAAGCTATTGAAAAATGTAGGAACAGAAACAACCGATCGCTGAGAAAACGTTAATGGACGGAAGGAGCTGGAAGAGCATCTGTTGATCTATTCTATCGTTGAGGATTATTGCTTACTGCGTTCTGTAGATCTTTGCAGAGCAAAGATAAAGCGAAAAAAGCTTAGCGATGATAAATGAGAACAAGGCTTATATTACGATTCATGACGCTTCTTAAGCTTTTCAGTGTTTTTAAGATCGCCTCTTTTACAGCATATACTTACCTGATGGATCTATTCTCAGAACAGCGATCCGCATGATGTATAAGGGGATAAGAAGTGATATGCCATTTTACCGGTAAAATAGTGCGGGCGCCGGGATTTTCACGCCTTTCCGCACAGCGTCCAAAGGCTGATTTGCCCTTTAGGGCAAATCTTAGATTTCGCTTTGCGAAATCAGCTTGTGGGGAAAGGGCTGTTTTGAACCCGGGTTACAGGCTTGGCAAGCCTGAGTGATACCAGGCTACACTACGCCCGCCTGAATAAGAAATGCTTTTTTTATTAATCTCTTTTTCGCTAAGCACTGTGGATCATGTGCGTAGTAAATATTATATATTAAAAAAGCTCTCTATCTTAAGAAAGAGGTGTTTTTGATGGATACAATAAAAACTGGAACTACTACTCTAGGCATAACGTGTAAAGATGCTGTAGTTATAGCTACAGATAGAAGGGCTACTGCTGGTACCATGATCGCCCACAAAAACGTTCATAAGGTTATACAGATAAGCGATCACATAGCAATGACTATAGCTGGACTTGCAGCCGATGGTCAGGTTCTTGCCAGGTGGATGCGCTCAGAGTTTGCTCTTTATTCTATAAAAAACGGGAGGGAGATCAGCGTCAAAGCTGCTGCTACGTTTTTATCAAATCTCCTAAATCAGTACAAGTTCACACCGTTTTATGTTGAGCTTCTTGTAGGTGGTTATGATAAGGACGGTGCCCACATCATAGATCTTGATGCTGCAGGAGGGCTGTTTGAGGATGACTTCATCTCAACAGGTTCAGGTTCGCCTTTCGCCTATGGCTTGCTGGAGCAGAGCTACAGGAAAGACATGGACCTCAAAGAGGCTTTAAAGCTAGCAAGGGACTGCGTCAAGGTCGCAATGAGCAGGGACTCTGCTAGTGGTGACGATATAGAAGTTATATATATAGATAAAGAAGGTTTTAAGAGACTCAGTAAGGAAGAGATAGCGAACCTGTGAGATAGAGCAACAGAACGCAGTATAACGCAGCATAAAGGAAAAAGAGAGGTCAGATGGGTTACCTAGACGAAATAACAGATAGAGTTCGAGAGCTGATAGGCGGAAAGGCAGAGATAACCTCTATAGAGTTTGAGGGACCGCTGCTAGCGGTCTATACAAAGAATCCGGAGGTCTTTACAGAAGACGCTATAAAAGAGATAGCTAAAGCGATAAAGAAGAGGATTGTCATAAGAACAGATCCTGCGCTCAGAGAAGAACCTGAAAGAGCTGAGAAAGAGATCCTATCGATAGTCCCCCAGGAAGCAGAGGTGACATCGATCTTCTTTCAGGATGAGAGTGGGGAAGTAATCATAGAGGCAAAAAAGTCCGGAGTTGTTATAGGAAAAAATGGAGCAATATTGAATGAGATAAGGGATAGAACGCACTGGGGGCCTGTAGTTTTACGTACTCCACCAATACGTTCTACAACAATAGAAGAAGTGCGGAGGATCCTTTCAAACAAAGATGTCGTTGAAGAGCGGAGAAACTTTCTCAGGAGGGTTGGAAGAAAGGTCCACAGGGATGTCGGTGAAGTAAATAATTGGGTAAGAACAACAGCTTTAGGTGGTTATAGAGAGGTTGGTAGGAGTTGCACGCTATTAAACACAGCTCACAGTAAGGTTTTGGTAGATTGTGGATTGAATGTTTCATCATCTGACGATTTTTTCCCATATCTGAACGCTCCAGAACTGCATCCCTTAGACTCCATAGATGCCGTAGTGATAACCCATGCTCATCTAGATCACTGCGGCATATTGCCATGGCTTTTCAAGATGGGGTATGACGGCCCTGTGTACTGCACAGAGCCCACGATGTATCTTATGGCTCTGCTGCAGCTAGACACTCTTAGAGTAACGATGGCTGAAGGTAGAGCGCCCCTCTACGGTTCTGAAGATGTGACAAAAGAGATTGAGCATTGCATAACTGTGGGATATGGAGAAACAACGGATATATCGCCAGACTTAAAGATGACTCTCTACAATGCAGGACACATACTTGGCTCTTCGATGGTCCACTTCAATGTGGGTGAAGGCTTCTACAACGTTCTCTTCAGCGGGGATTATAAGTACGAGCGAACTATTCTTTTTAATCAGGCAAACAAGCGCTACCCCCGAGTAGAGGCGCTCATTATGGAATCAACATATGGCGCAAAGGAGGATATCCAACCACCAAGAGATGAAGCTGTTGAGAGACTTGTGAATGTTGTTTCAAGCGCGATAGCAAGGGGTGGGAAAGTCATGGTGCCTGTCTTCTCTGTGGGCAGAAGTCAGGAAGTTATGCTAGCTCTGGAGAGCGCTATGCGCAATAATGAGATAGAGAAAACTGAGATATACCTGGATGGTATGATCTGGGAGGCTACAGCAATTCATACGGCTTATCCAGAGTATCTAAACAGCGAGCTTAGAGCTAAAATCTTTGAAGAAAACAATCCTTTTCTTTCGGACATCTTCGTGAGGGTTGACAGCAGAGAGATGAGAGATAAGGTGCTCATAGATCCAAAACCATGCATAGTTCTTGCAACTGCCGGGATGATGAATGGTGGTCCTATCCTGGAGTACCTGAAGTATTGGGCTGGCGGTGAGAAAAATGTACTCATCTTTGTTGGATATCAAGCAGAGGGAACTCTGGGTAGAAGGATACAGAAGGGGCTGAGAGAAATTCAAACCACAGAAGGTGGCAAACCCATAACCGTAAAAGCAGAAATGGATGTTGAGACTGTAGACGGCTTCTCGGGGCACAGTGATAGAAGGCAGCTGATGAACTATGTAAGGGACATAACTCCAAAACCGGCGAAGCTTATAGTGTGCCACGGTGACGGGACAAAGTCTATAGAGCTTGCCGCAGTCATAAGGAATAGATTCAGACTGGATACAAGGATACCTGTGAATCTGGAGTCTGTGAGGCTGAGATAGCTGTCAGTGATTAAAATTAAGACTCAGGGGCACCCCCCTTTCGGGGCTTTCTCAAACTTGAGTCTTCCTTCCCTTGTAAGCCAGCCTATGCCCATATATATAAGACCAGCAGAGACACCTATCCTTGAAAGAACCTGAGATACTGCGAGCTTGCCTCAGAAGACTCCATATCTTCCCTGCAACCTCAGTCCACCTCCATCTTTGAGAAAGCATAGCCTCCCAGCAGCACGAGGACAATAGCCCAAGCCAGCAACACCACAAAGTCTGTCCATATTGGTATTACTGACGGCACCCCGGTTATGAGAGATCTTATGGCATCAACGCCGTATGTGAGCGGATTTACAAATTGCAGCTGGTAAAGAACAGGTATGTCCTGTAGCTGATTTATCGGCGTTATTGCCCCGGATAGGAAAAATATGGGCATGGTTATCAGCTGCACAAAGGTCATGAAACCCTCTGTATCCTCAAATAAGGATCCCATTATAAGACCAAAGCTAACGAAAGTCACGAATGTCAGGATCATAAAGACTAAAGCCCCGAGAAAACCCGCAACGCTTGCTATTCTAAAATCGAACCAGATTCCGAAGAGCAAGGCAACACCTAAAGTTATAAGACCCTCTATAAGAGCAGTTGTTAGCTGTCCAAGGCTTCTGCCAACTATAAGGGTTGTTCTGGAAACCGGGGCAACCATAACCTCTTTCAGAAAACCAAAGTCCTTATCCCAGAGTACACTTACCCCTCCTCTAGTGCCCCTGAATAGCAGGTTTATTGCCAGCATGCCCGGGACGAGGTACGCAAAGAAAGTAAGCCCTCCAAACATGTCCAGATCCTGCTGCCCTCTAAACAAACCGCTCAGAGGCAGCGCAAAAAGCCCCAAGAACAGAAATGGCTGCAGAATCATGCTGAATATCCTGCTCCTTGCATGGAAGAACCTTATTATCTCCCTGAGCCACATGCTGTATATGGGCTGCCCTGCCCCCATCTTTTTTTCTTCGTTCTCCCTAACTGTTTCGTCCATCTTATTGCCTCCTCCTTCTATTGTTTTGTTTTACCTCTCCTTCCGCTTCTCTTATACTCCTTCCGGTGAAGTGTATGAAAACATCCTCTAAAGTGGGTAATCTTTCCTCTATGGACATTATATGAAATCCTTTTTCATCCGCAAGATCAATGATGCTTTCAACTCTCCCTTCCCCCTTCTCAACGCTGAGGACTAAAGAATTACCCCTTTCCTCAACATTTCTAACCCAGGATAGCTCTTTTGCCGCTTCAGCAAATAGCTCTCCATCTTTCTCAACCTCTACGGCGATAAGGTCCTCACCCACCTGGGCCTTTAACTCTTCAGGAGTCCCTATGGCCACTATTTTTGCTTTGTCTATAATTGCAACCCTATCGCAGAGGTAATCTGCTTCATCAATATAATGCGTGGTCAGTATAACCGTAACGTTCTCTCTCTCTTTAGCTCTTATTATCTGCTCCCAGAGATCCGCTCTGGCGCCTATATCAAAGCCTATCGTCGGCTCATCGAGGAAAACGACTTTAGGGAAGGCCATAAAGCCTCTGCCAACCTCAAATCTTCTTCTAACATTCTCTGGCACTCTATCCAGGATTGTGTGCTCTTTACCCTGAAGCTCCATAAGCTCTATAACCTCCTTTATCTTTCTCTCCCTCTCTTCTTTAGGCATGGAGTACATCCTGCCATGGAGATCAAGGTTCTGATAGCCTGTGAGGTACCTGTCTGTGGAACGATCCTGAAAGACAATTCCTGTAGATTTTCTAACCTCAGAAGCTTCTTTTACCACGTCATGCCCATTTATCACAGCAGTGCCCTCTGTGGGCTTTAAGAGGGTTGTCAGCATCTTTGTTGTGGTTGTTTTGCCCGCTCCGTTCGGGCCAAGGAAACCGAATATCTCCTTCTCCTTTACATCAAAGCTTATGTGATCTACAGCGGTGAAGTTTCCAAACTCCTTTGTGAGCCCCTTAACCTCTATCGCGGGTTTTCCTCCCTCTTTTCTCTGCCTGCGATAGTTCTTTACATTATCCAGGCTCTCTTTTCCGGCATAAGACAGTAGAACATCATTCAGTGTTGGTCTGTGAGCGCTTATTGAAGCTATTGAGAGACCTGCTCTCTTTGCCTCTCTCATGACATCTACCACACTTATGTGCTCCCCTACTGCCAGCTTTAACGTTCCATCTGTGCCATCTATACTAACAGGGATTTTTTGACTATCAAAGACTTTCAGGAGCTCTCCTGCAGTGCCGTGCGAAAGCTTTATCTCCAAAACGGTTTTACCCATCGCATCCTCCAGCTCTTCAGGCTTGCCAATAGCCATAATCTTACCTTTGTGCATTATTGCTACCCTGTTGCACAGGTATTCAGCCTCTTCGAGGTAGGATGTGGAAAGGAATATCGTTGTGTGATTCTCTCTGTTTACCTTTTTGAGGTAATCCCATAGATAGCGTCTTGTCTGAACATCCACTCCTATTGTTGGTTCGTCAAGGAAGAGGATCTTTGGATCAATGAGCATACTTCTTCCTATCTCAAGCCTTCTAAGCATACCACCGGAATAATCACCCACGCTTTTATCCGCCTGCGCAGATAAACCCACCGTTTCCAGTATTTCGTCAACCTTCTTTTTCCTAGCCTCTGGCGGTAAGCCGTATATCCTTGCTGCATACTCCAGGTTCTGCCTCCCTGTTAGATAGGTATCAACCGCCTGCTCCTCGAATACTATGCCTATTGACCTCCTTACTTCAGTAGGGTTCTTCAATATATCATAACCATTGACCGTTGCTGTGCCCTCCGTTGGTTTTCGAAGGGTTGAGAGCATCATAACAGTGCTTGTTTTCCCTGCGCCATTTAAACCAACAAGACCAAAGATCTCCCCTTCATTAACCTCAAAACTGAGGTTGTCAACAGCAAGAAGATCTCCATACCTTTTGGTTAGACCATTGATCTTTATTATTGCATTTGTTTTTGTTTGTGTTATGCTTTCTGTTATCATTTTTAAGCCTCCGCTGGTATAACACCGACAAAGAATTGCCAGCATTTAAAATTACCTATATACTTTTGCTACCCGTGTATTGATTTAAGGCATAGTATGGGAAATCATGATATAAACTTCAAAGTAGCCTTTAAAGAAAAAGCCCCCAAAATAAAAATGTTTTAAAGGTGGAAGGGCTATCATTTCTATGGATTTTTTACCATTCGTTGCAGGATACCTTGCGGTTATAACTGCATTAGCAATCTATTTTTCACGAAGGATAAAAAGCTCGGAGGACTTTGCCGTTGCAGGAAGAAGTCTGGGTACGCTTGTGGTCGCTGGGACTCTGCTGGCTACATGGATGGGGGGAGGAACCCTGCTGGGCACAGCAGAATTCATATACACATATGGTCCATTAGCCGGGGCTCTCTACTGTGCTATTGAGCCAATAGGTATAGCTCTCTTTTTCCTGATCTCCAGGCGCATATATCTCACAAAAAAAATAACAATATCTGAGATACTTTACGAGCGCTATGGAAGCTTCGCCAGCCTTATATCTGCTATCGCAATAGTGATGGCATATGTGGGCATAGCATCATATCAGATAGACGGCATGGGCATGATAATAAGTTACTCCAGCGCCATTAACCCGGAGAGCTCATATGTGATAGCACTCATTGTTATGGTGGTGATAACAATAAGTGGAGGCTTACTTTCTGTTGCATACACAGATAGCATCAGTGCCATACTCATAACGCTCACCCTCCTGTTAGGCATACCTTTTGCTCTATCTGCAGCTGGTGGGTTCAGCGGAATAGCATCCTCCCTTCCTCCTGAAAATCTCACACTGGGAAGCACCCTATCCCCTGTTCAATGGGTAGGCTATTTCCTCCCTACAATACTCCTCGTACTGGGAGATCAGAACATGTACCAGCGCATATTCGCTGCAAAGGATGAGCGTAGTGCAAGACGTGGAACACTCTACTGGCTCTTAGGATGTCTCATAATAAACGTGCCGATAATCCTTCTTGCTGTATCCTCAAGAGCTCTGGCGCTCCTGCCTATGGAAAGAGCTGATGAAGCTATCATAGCTATAGCTTCAAGCACTCTACCATTTGCGATCGGAGGTATAATCCTCGCAACAGCTGCAGCATTTTTGCTAACTACAGGCGACTCTTACCTGCTTTCCAGTGCTACGGTAACGGTTTATGATATTATGGCGAGGTATTCTAGAAGAGAGATCAGAGACAAAACCAAACTGAGTCTTCAGAGGTTGCTGGTCATTGTATTTGCCCTTCTATCTTTTGTAATGGTGAGGTTTTTTCCATCCGCTCTCTCGATACAGATGTTCGCATACACAATATATGGGGCTACAATAACTCCGGCACTTCTTGGAGGGCTACTCTGGAAGGGCGCAACAAAAGAGGGAGGTATAGCCTCAATGATTGTCGGGATATTTGCAACGCTCGGCGCTGAATGGACAGTGACAAGAGCTATTGGCATAAACTCAGTGGTGGTATCGGCGCCACTCTCTTTTATAACGCTCATAATCATAAGTTTTCTGACAAAAAAGAAAAACTCTGACGCAATTTAACCATATGCGTGAGTACTCATTCAAGAGAGGGTTCAAACCAAGCGAAGAGAGACTTGTTGAAGCGCTCAGAAATAATTTTGACTCTTTTGAGAAAATTAATGAGAGGGTAGAAGGAAAAGCGAAGGATGAAGAAAAAGGAGGAATAAAATATATAGCAAGCATAGAGGATGCGGAGTTTGAGCTGGGGCTTAAGGAAAAAAAGCTTTTTGTAGTCACAAAAAAAGCTGGAACAAAAGAAGTTCTGAAGAGATACACTCGCTTCCTCGAATCTCTGACAGGCTATACAGCTAAGGAAAGAAGGAAGAGGATGCTTAAGGAAATGAACAGCAACCGTCTCTAAGCTCTATTTCATATCCCATGCTTTCTGCAAGTTTCATTGCTCTCCTTGTTGGCAAAACTATCCTTTCAAATCCAAGCTCTACGGCTTTTGGATCTATTTTCTCTCTTTCTTTACCCCTCATGCACCCTATGGCAAGGATGTTTTCAAAGTTATTTCTTGCAAACTCAAGAAAATTTTCAAGGTTTTCAAGTTTTTTATCGCTTACAAGAAATATGAGCACAAGCTTTTTTACTCCATAGTCTGAGAGAACCCTTATCTCTTCCTTGTTTTTTTCTGTTCTCTCCAAGCCGTAAAGAACGTGAGGAACAACCTCTATCCGGGACTCAAGGAGGAGTTCTACCATCTTTTTTATATCCTCTGAGGTATAAGGAGCATGGTAGTTGCTTTTTAGCACTCCATCATCAAGAATGAAATCAACAAGAACCTGATCAATGCGCAGGGACCCAAGCTTTTCTATGTCTATGGCGTCTATAACCCCGGGATGTATGGCTATCTTTACCCCGCTCGCCTTCAGATCCTTTATACCACCCTCAAAGCCATACCATGGCACTCTACCATTAAAATTCCCACCGCTGAGAAGCACCTCTTTTTCATTCTTCAGCATCTCATAAAGCTCTCCATTGTTTTTTGGGGTTAACATTCCTTTCAGAGATCTACCCATGCAGTGTTCACACATCTGAGAGCACGAATGGCCAGTCATGGAGACTGCCTTTTTTGGATGATAAAAAGTTATTCGCATAGCATCTTCAGCACGAATGTAGAGCTCCAGCCGAACTGAAAGCATGCCGGATCATCTATTCCATTGCTCCCCCAGCCCACGCCTCCAGTAAGAGCGTCGTAGTTCTCATAGATGCCGCCCTTTCCTTCCATCATATCCAGTGTTCTTTCCATAAGCTCTTTTGCCTCATTTTCATATTCCCAGTGCTCTAAAGCTTTTAAAGCGCTGTAGCTTGTTACAAGCCATATCTGTCCTCTCCAATAATGCCCCCCATGATCGTGATTATAATACTCGCTATTGTAAGCTACAGTTGGAACGGGATATTCCCCAAAGAATTCTTTTTCATTCAGAAGATGCTTCTCTATGACCTCTCTGGCTCTGGTCTCATTCTCTGTTGTGAAACAGGGATACCATATGGTGGGGGTTAATATGTTTATCTGCTTGTTTCTATCCAGATCAAACCATGCTTTCGCGCTCTCGTTCCACATGAGCTCATCTATCCTTGCGCTCAGCTCTTTGCTCTTCTCACCCCAGCTCTCGCTTTCATCAACATATCCTAGCTCTCTTGCCCAGAGGCTCAGGTACCTCATATATTCAGAGACAATAACATTGAGATCAACGGCATCAACGCATACACGCACAGAGCCTATATAGCCAGGATCTCCTATCACAAATCTGGGGCTATCGTCCCATCCGCTCTCATCTGGAGCTAAATATTCTAGCAGCCCGTTTCCATTTGTGTCCCTATCTTCAAAGAACCATTCTATATAGCTCTCACTGCGCTCATACATGTCCTCTAGAAATGTTTTGTTCTGCGTCTTTTCATATATTGCATCTATGGCGTAAAACTGCACGGGCGGTTGAGTTATGTTTGATACTGGCGCAAGGGAATCATCGATCATATGGCATAGCATTCCATTATCTTTCATACCCTCAAACTGGGTGTAGAGGTACTCCATTGCTAGAGTTGAGTTGAAAAAGTTTGCGCCTAGTGCCTGGAAAGCTGTATCCCACCCCCAGAAGAAATTGAAATGAACCTTTGAGGGAACAGAGCAGTGGAGGCTCATTCTATTCCTGGGCGCATATGCTCCCATTCTCAGAGCGGTTAGCGCAAGGTCTACAAGAGCTTCATGCTCTTTAGATTTAGAGTTTACACCCTCTAAAAATTCGTTCCACTCTTTATTTATTCTATCAAAGGGTGTTCCATCTCTCAAAACGCTATAATGCCCATCAAGAAAGTTCTTCATCGCCTCGTTTCTGCTGGTTCCATAACCGATAACTATGAAAAAATCCCTGGTATTACCAGGTAGAGGAAAAGATGTGCATCTATAGATCTCTGTCGTTTCCCCAAGGGCTGTTGAAGAGAGCTCCCCCCTCACCGGTGGTGGTATTATCTTGATAGAGTCAAGGAGTAGAGTGTTATGCGCTTCTATATCGCAATCCTGAACCATGAACTCTCTGGATGTGGCATTTTCAAAGTCATTCCTTATCTTTATTTCTGCTCTATCGCTGAGCTGTCCTTCTATGAGCAGGGCGTCTGTATCTATAAAATATGCTCTTGCATTAGCGCTGATATCCTTAAAAGTTGCCCTTTCCTCTATATAGAATGGATGAAAAGTTATCTCCCTGATATCAGGGTTATCTCCGTTTACCTCTATCCATGTATGGGAAAACATCCCGTTGTTTGCTGCGAGACAGCTGTAATGGGCCAGTTTCATAAATTTGGATTCGCTAACATTTGCCTTTATGCCAAAGTGCGATCCAAAATCGCTTATAGAGCCACCTGTTGTGAGGGACTCTGCATAAAGGGGGGCCCCATCAAAATATACCCCTTCAGAGTGAACCTCATTCAAACTCCAGGGCAGGATGATGAGCGCAAGAAAAAGAGCGATCTTTTGCATATTGAGTAGAAGCATGGACGGTATATAAATTGTAGGATATAATAATAATGAGAAGACGCTCATGAAAGTATGCAGAGAAGTATGTAGGGACTAGCTAGCAGATACAAATTTTAAATATGAACATAACAATTCCAATGTAGGGCCGATGGTCTAGGGGTTATGACGCTGCCCTTACAAGGCAGAGGTCGCCAGTCCGAATCTGGCTCGGCCCATTTCCTCCAGCTTTCTGCCTATTCTTCTGAGCACTTCCTCGTATTCCTCAGTCTGCTTCATTGCCACCCTATCGCACCCATATGTATAAAATGTAATCTTTTTTATCTCATTTGGTAAAATCAAAAACTCCGGTACCGTAACATATCCTGTAGGAAGCTTGAAATCTTTCTCCATAAAGAAAAACGGCATATCCCCATGGTTTTCTAAATCATATTTTGCTTCAGATAGAACATAAAAGGCGGATATGCCCTCATACCTACTCCACAAAGGAACAACATCTCTAACCTTCAGGTCTGGGCCTCTGAGGGTGTGGTTAAAACTCTTTGTTTTGCCATTGCTTGTGATCTCTATTCTATATACGCCGCAGAAACAATTTTCCTTTGGTTTTTCACTTATCCTGACCACCCTGTTCCCCTTGAACTTGGAGCCGGAGGGGGATACCACAGTGCTTTTCTCAACATCCTCACTGTTTATGAACAGGTAGACGTGGAGGTCCTTGTCCACAACAACCTTTACACCATGTTTTTTTCTAAAGAATCTCATAGATATTTGCTTACTGTCTCTCTCACACCATCTTTTGAGCGCGTACCAACGATCTCATCGACCTGCGATCCATTTTTGAAGATTATTAGCGTTGGTATTGATATTATCCCGAATCTCTGTGCTATACTGCTGTTCTCATCAACATTGAGTTTACTGAATGCTACCTCCTTCAGCTCTTCAGACAACTCATCTATGCGCGGAGACATTATCCTGCAGGGCATGCACCAATCTGCATAGAAATCCACAACAGCCACAGCGTTCTGTGATATGAATTCTTCAAAGTTTTTATCATCCAACCTTTGTACAGACATCAATATGCTATTCTATTTCTTAAATTAATACTTTTCTGTTTGATGTTCATGTTGCGTGATCTCAGAGCCAGGTTTTGAAGTCTATAGTAACAGGCAACGAACCCTCAGCCTGAGCATCATCAAATAGAATATCAGCTAAAGCCTTCATATTGCACTCCTTTTTTCCGTAGATTGCAATGCACGTTTTTGCTTCAGGAAGCTCAGCGAGATCATATGGGACATCCATCGATACAACAATAACGGGTTTTCCTGTCTCGAAAATCTTTTTTGTTAGCGTTATCTGCCCTCTGTTTATATCTCCTTTCTGGGTAAACACGATTATGGCCTCTGAACTTGTAGATTCGCTGACAGCTCTTCTCAGATCCTCGAAACCCGGGTTGCTGCTCACCTCTACCACCTTTGTGTTGCTGTAGTGCTCACGTATATAATGCCCGGGATTGTTATGGTCCAGGGAAGGATCCTCAGCTGCAGAGAAAGTTGAGGTCGGTACCACCACCAGCAATTTTTTAGAGATGTCCAGAGGGATCATATTCGCTTCATCTCTAACAATGGTTATCGCGCTCCTTGCTATTTCAAGCTCTTTTTCTTTATGCTCTTCGCAGCCTACTATGGAGGGGTCTATCCGTGGTTGGGATATGTGTTTTTTCAGGGCTACTATCCGTTCATAGGACTCATCGATTCTCTTCTCGCTTATTTCTCCTTCCTCTACAGCGGTCTTTATCTCATTGATGGTTTTGCCTATTGAGCCGAGCCAGTCATCCCTGTACTGCGGCATCAAAATGATATCTGCACCAGCTTTGATCGCCTCAACTGCTGCTCTCTCAATAGGTCCGTAATACTCAGATATTGCCGCCATATCCATCGCATCTGTCATTATCACCCCGTCAAAACCGAGATCTTTTCGTAATAACTCTGAGAGCACCTTTTTTGAGAGAGTGGCCGGTCTTTCTTTATCGATTGAATCAACTGTTATGTGAGCGGTCATTATGCAGGGAAGTCCCTCATCTATAGCATCAGCAAAGGGCTTCAGATGCACTCTCTCAAGGGTATCCCTGCTGTAATTGACAACCGGTAATCCTGTGTGGGAGTCCGTTGCTGTATCGCCGTGGCCAGGGAAGTGCTTTCCTACCGGGATGATGCCTGAGCTCTGGAGACCATCGATATAGGCTCTACCGAGCTCTGAAACGAGCGCAGGATCCTCACCAAAGCTTCTTAACCCTATCACAGGATTTTTCGGGTTTACATTAACGTCGAGCACAGGAGCAAGATCCATATTTATGCCCAGAGCAGAGAGCTCTCTTCCGATTATGTTGCCAACAGAATACGCATAATCTTTTTTTCCTGTTGCACCCAGCGCCATATTGCCGGGGAAGTCTGTTGCGCCAGGTATCCTTGTTACACTGCCCCCCTCCTGATCAAGGGATGTAAACAGGGGCAAGCCCAGTTCTTTCATAGACATGGCTTGAAGCTCCGTGTTTAGCCTTGCTATCTGCTCCCTGCTCTCCATGTTTCCGGCCCATCTGAAGAGCACAACTCCTCCAACCTTATAATCTCTTATCATCCTTTCGATCTCCGGCGTTATATTGGATCCTTCAAACCACACCATCAGCATTTGCCCTATCTTCTCATCCAAACTTACTTCTTCGCCGTTGCTTATGGTTGGTAGCATAAGCAAAAAAGAAAGCACCATCACAACACCCTTCATAAAAAATGATTAGATCAGCATTATATAAAATTTTTCAACAAGTGTTAATAACTAATTTTTCCTTTTACGTATAGGGCCCATGGTCTAGCTGGTTATGACGCCACCCTGACACGGTGGAGGTCTCCGGTTCGAATCCGGATGGGCCCACCTATCCTATTTCTGTTCTACTCTAGTCCCTTTCTACAAGAGAATTTATGGAGTGATTTATGGCAATTTCGCCTAGGTCGGAAACGTAAGAGAAACATCTTCTCAAACTTTCTGTGATGTATGCCACTGAAACGCTCTGTGCGGAAAAGTTCTGCATCTCCTCAGCCATGCTTCTGGCTTCATCTATTATCCTGTTGGCGCCTTCTGCATCATTTTTAAAAAAGGCATTTGTAGCATCCTTGTATAACCTGACAACAGAATTTCCTGCGCTCTCAAGATCTTTTTTTACATCCCTATCACTCTTATCCAGAGATAAAGCATTTGTAGCAATATTCTTTGTGTGATCCGCTATTCTCTCAACCGTTCTTGAGAATAGAAGAATATCCGGGACCTCTCTCTTTTCAGCCTCTCCGTTAACCCTGCCCTCGAGGATCTCATGGCATCTCCTTATCGTGAAGAGATTGAGTCTGTTTACATCATTATCCCTCCACATTATGTCATCGCACATCTTTTTGTCTACTTTTTCTAAGGATGCGATAGAGTCTTCAAGCATTGTTGCTGTTATTGTTATCATTCTTCTGAGAGCACTTTTCACAGATATGCCTCCGGGGCCCACTATCGAGTTTATCTGAATCATGTCTTTTTTTTCATTAACGACCTCCATCCCTATAAACCGTTTAGTCAGGTTTTTTACGAAATCCTTTGTCTCCAGGTCTATCATCGAAATCTTCTTTATTACTACCGAATCAAAACCTTTTATGTAAGCAGAGGTAAAAAGCCTTTCAAACATCTTCCTGTTCCTATTAACACCAAGAACAATCTTCCTTTCTCCAGCTTCAGCCTGAGGGTTCCATATGCGGAGAGCGCTCTCATCGATCTCAATAGCTACAGGATCCCCATTCTCAAGCTTATTCTCCAGAACCCATTTCTTTGGTAAAGATACTATATATGTAGAGCCACCCGTTCTCTGTATTTTTCTTGTTTCCATAGACTATATAGTTTTTACAATTTATAAGTTTTTCACAATAACCATTCTACCCCTCAGCCCCTTAACAGGTATGCCTGCTGTGCTTGAGAGTGCATAGATGGGAGAGCACATAGCATCTAGGATAACAGTTACAAAAACTTTCGATTTTGTTACTGTACTCTTAGCTCTCTGAACAAGAGCATGCCCGGAAGGAAAATGGGGCATAAAAGAAAAAGGAAAGAGGGCACATAAAATTCTGTTTAGCTTAAGCGCTCTTTGTTGGCAAAGCCTCCTTCACATTTTCTATGCCGAGCTCCTGTATCCTCTGCATCGTTGGCACACCATCTTTTGACCATCCACGGAGGTGATAATACTCTTCGAGTTCCTTTTCTATATCCTTTCTCTTCGGGAGCCAGTAGCCACTAGACTCTGCTTTGAATGGCATGCTTACGAAGTCATTTTCCTTTCTGCATCCAAATCTGCAATCAACAAGCCTGGTCATGGTCCTTATCCTGTCAGATATTCTGAATATATCTCTTATGCCTAGCTCCCACCCTGTTATTGCAGAGATAAAAGCGCCCAGAAGCTCTGGTTGAAGCAGCATGGAAAATAGGCAGAGCGGCAGAGTATCAAACAGTATTATCGTGCTATCATTTGGAAGCACGCCCCTTGCTGCGCCCTTTAGAGAGTGCGGATCCATTCTTCTACCCTTATCCAGATGGAAGCCATAGGGCATCATCCCGTTCATTCCCCCATAGACATGATCTCCACCTCTATTAGCTATGCCATAGCTTATAAACATAGGAGCAAAAGCTCTCGGATCCCATCCGCCAAGCGGAAGACCTTTGCAGTGCACAGTGTATTTTTCCGCTCCTCTTTTTATTCTCCTTGCAGCTGGCAAAATGCCATCCGCCAACACATTCCCGAAGCCTTCTCTATACGCTATCCTGTGGACCATCTGTAGTACTGCATCGCCATTCCCAAACTGCAGGTCAAGACCATCAGTATCCTTCTGGCTTATCCATCCTTTTTCTCTAGCAAACATTGCAAATGCTACGACATTTCCACCAGTTATCACATCTATGCCATAGCGATTGCACAGATCATTTACCTTCGCCAGATAGTTGGTATCAAAAACCATACAGCAGTTGTTAAATGTGTACCCTGCTTCATACTCCCAGCGGTGCATCTCCTGTCCATTTAAGCTTACTACGCCCCCGCAACCAGTAGGGCAATACTCGCAATGAAAGTTGTTAACAAACATCTCTTTGTACTGGTTCGTCATCTTAAGAGCAACATCCATTTTGTCCTTCAGTGGGTTACTCTCCCTCCAGTATTTACCGGTGGTAAAGAGCGCACCAGCCAGCGGCCCGCTTACTCCTGCAAATCCTGTACCATACCTGCTGAATATTGCTCCTATTGGTCCATCTTTTCCGAACTCTATTGCTCCCATAATAAGCTTGTAAAGCTCCTTTGGATCCGCTACCTCCACGTCAAGGTGACCGCTTGCGGCTATGGCTTTTAAATTCTTTGATCCCATAACAGCGCCCATCCCTGTCCTTCCTGCAGCTCTTCCCATATCATCCATAACTGCAGAAAAGCGCACCATATGTTCTCCAGCCTGTCCTATATCTGCTATCCTTATATCTGGATCCTTCAACTCTTTTCTTATCTCTTCCTCAGCTTCCATCGAGTCTTTTCCCCACAGATGTGTAGCATCTTTCAGCTCAGCAAAGTCCTCGGTTATGTGAAGATATACAGGCTTCGGGGATTTTCCTTTGAAGATAATAGCATCATAGCCACACTGTTTCAGCGCTGGACCGAAGGCTCCGCCAGAAGTAGCTCTACCCCAGAAGCCTGTCTCTGGACTTAGAGCGCTCACAACCCAGCGGTTTGACCAGGGTACGCCAGTGCCCTGGGTTGGCCCACAAGGAAAAACAAGGGCATTCTGTGGACTCAATGGGTCAGTTCCCGCAGGAACATTGTCATAGATTATCCTCCCGGCAAGGCCTATTCCCCCAATATATTTTTGTGCTGTGCTCTTCTCCAGGGGTATTTCTTTCATCTCTCCATCTGTCAGATCTATTTCGAGCATTTTTCCGAAGTATCCATACATTTTTTCTGTCATTTTAATCCTCCTCCGCCAGTTTCTCTATTCTTTCATCAACTCCCTGATATCTGTAGAGACCACTATCCTCATATGACTGAAGCTCCCCAAGGTGTTTCATAACATTCGGATGGAGAACTATCTGTAAGGCGGGATTAGCTATGCTGAGGACCATTGGTAGCATTTTTATGAGAATCCCTTCCCCCTGTAGCATTGGAAATGCCATGACAAAGATTTCTGGTTCGAGCTTGAAGAGCACTGGTCTCATACTGAACATTGACAGCCAGAGCGCCTCAGAAAGGCCTTGTCTCCTTAGCAATCCAAAGAGTGCCTCGTCCACTCCATAGCTGGTTAAGTCTTCCATAGCATAGGATATATCATCCATAGCTCCTTCAACGATATCAAATAGGCCATTAAAAGTATCAACAATTAATGGATGGCCAAGCATATTTCCCAAAAGTAGTGCTAGCCCTGGCGCACCCGTAAAACTCTTTGTAAGCATCCCAGCACCATGCATAAGGTACTTTTCCTTACCATCCCTGAACCACTGGAGATATTCCTCAGCAGCTTCATGCATCTCGCCAAACTCCTTTGATTCCTTCAGCTCTTCCTCAATCTCTTCCTCTAGCCTTTTCATTCCTTCACCTCCGGTAAACTCTCTTTTATATTCTCGATTCCTAACTCCACAATCTTCTCTCTTGTCGGTATACCCTCTTTTGTCCATTTATTTAGAAGGTAATATTCTTCAACAGCTCTCATGACCTCCTTTCTACTAGGAGACCAATTCCCAAACCCCTCCACCAAGGGCGCAGGAGTTGGATTGAATATATCATCTTCCTTTTTCATACCAAACTTGCAATTGAGCAACCGTACCATCGTCTTAATCCTATCCCCAGCATTCCATACTTCCCTGGTTTTGAAGTCCCAACCCGTGATTGCAGATAAAATCCCCGCATGGAGATCTAAGCCGAGAGACATAGAAAAGAAGCATATGGGTGCGCTATCCAGCAGAAAAACCACAGGTTCTGTCCCTATGAGGCCTCTTGCTGCACCCTTGAATGAGTGAGGATCCATAGCTCTACCCTTATCCATATGGTATCCTGTTGGCAGAAGTCCCATAGCGCCATATAGGTGGCATGCGCCTCTTGGAGAGACGGACCATGCAAGATATGAAGATGCCGCTATTCTGGGATCACCACCAAATCCTGGTGGGAGGCCTTTACAGTGCTTTGCTACGCGTATAGAATTGTGCCCTATTCTCTGGGCAGCTGGTTTGATGCCCTCTGCCAGAACATTACCAAAACCATCTCTGAAAGCGATCATCTTCACCATCTCAACCATTGCATCGCTATTCCCAAAGCGTAGGTCTACACCCGTGTCCTTCTGTGATATCCACCTTTTTTCTCTGCACATCATTGCAAAAGCTATCAGGCCACCACAGCTTATCACATCTATGCCATAGCGATTGCAAAGATCACTAGCCCTAGCAACAGCTTTTATATCGTATATATCGCATTCTTGTCCGAAGCCTGCAGCTGCTTCATACTCCCATCTATGCCCCTCAAAAGCCCATTTTTCAGGACGTTTTAACCTTACATGTGCACCACAGCCGGTTGGGCAATACTCGCAGTGGAAATTGTTAACAAACACTTCTTTATGATCCTGAACCATCTTCAATGTGAGCTCTTTTATATTCTCTGGTAGCGCGCTCTCTGTCCAGTAATGACTGGTAGCAGCAAATGCTCCCAGAAGAGGGCCGCTCGTCCCTCCAAAGGCTGTACCATTAGCTCCAAGAATAACTCCTATTGGTCCATCCTTTCCAAATTCAATGAGTCCTTTCATTATCCTAAAGAGTCTTTTTGGATCCGCGACCTCCACGTCAAGGTGACCGCTTGCGGCTATGGCTTTTAAATTCTTTGATCCCATAACAGCGCCCATCCCTGTCCTTCCTGCAGCTCTCCCCCTATCATCCATAACTGCAGCAAGGCGCACCATATTCTCTCCAGCCTGTCCTATATCTGCTATCCTTACATCTGGATCCTTCAACTCTTTTCTTATCTCTTCCTCACATTCAAATGTGTCCTTCCCCCATAGATGTGTAGCATCCTTCAGCTCAGCAAAGTCCTCAGTTATATGCAGATATACAGGCTTCGGGGATTTTCCTTTGAAGATAATAGCATCATAGCCACACTGTTTCAGCGCTGGACCGAAGGCTCCTCCAGAAGTAGCTTTGCCCCAGAAACCCGTTTCAGGGCTCTTTGCGTTTATAACCCAGCGGTTTGACCAGGGTATTCCGGTACCATTATAGGGTCCTAAAGGTATGACCAGCACATTCTGAGGGCTCAGAGGATCCGGGTTGCCTTCTATCAGATCATAAAGAAGCCTTGCCGATAAACCTGCCCCCCCAATATATTTTTGTGCTGTGCTCTTCTCCAGGGGTATTTCTTTCATCTCTCCATCTGTCAGATCTATTTCGAGCATTTTTCCGAAATATCCGCCCATACCCTCCATTTTAATCCTTCTCCCCTATGTAGCGGTAGAGGCCATCCTCTGCATAAGCCTCAAGATCACCCAGATGCGCAAAGCTTTTTTCAGTGAACAGATCTTGAACTAATGGAGCAGCTATGCTGAGCACAACAGGTAGCATGTTAACTTTTAAACCCTTACTCGCTAAGAGCCCTATCATACTTACGAAGAACTCGGGGCTTAGTTTAAGGATCACCGGACGTAGTGGAAATGTGGAGAGCCATAGAGTCTCTACAACTCCAGGCCTTCTTATCAGCCCGAATATATCCTCCTCTAGAGAGTACGCAGCAACATCCTCCATAGCGTATGAAACGTCGTCTAGAGCTCCGCTCAAAACATCAAAAAGACCGTCAAAGAGCTCCTGTATCAGCGGGTGTGCAAGAGCACTTCCCATCAGTATTGCTAATCCCGGCGCTCCTGTGAAGCTTTTTACTACTTCGCTGAGACCATGGGTTGGCTTCTTTACATTCTCTATCCTCAACCACTGGAGATACTCCTCAGCAGCCTCATGCATCTCTCCCCATTCGCCAGAGCGCTTCAGCTCTTCCTCGATCTCTTCCTCTAGCCTTTTCATTCCTTCACCATATTAAGCTCGGGTATCTTTAACTCAGGGTGCTCAAAGAGCTCCTCAACATAGCTCAAAGGTTTTCCTATAGAATCATAGAGTATGTTGCCATAGTGTGCGTAAAATTCGCTGAATAGCCAGTTAGCTCCTACGACCCTATTGTTGCTGTCGACAACAACATATGCTCCTTTCATCTCAACCCTCCTCGCATTGGGATCAAAGTTTTTCGCTGCATCAAGCGTATAACCTATGGAGTTTATGTTCAACTCGAAGAGCTCTTCGTTCTGCATCCTTATAAACCTTATGCTCTCTGAGCCTCCTGCTGCATTAGCGCCTGCTATCTTTGCTCCCTTGACTGCCATTGAGCCCAAGGGTATATTTATGTTCATTCCTGTTATCCCGTCAACAACTGCAGCGCAGTCCCCACATGCATACATGTTTGATACGCTGGTGCGCATATGCTCATCAACTATGATGCCCGTCCTATCAACCTTGAGTCCCGCCTTCTTTGCAAGCTCAGTGTTCAGCGTTATCCCTGTAGCAAGGACTATCTTTGATGCTTCAAACTCCTTACCACCTGCAATAATTCTATTACCAACTATGCGCTCTGGTTCCATTCCCCTCA
>JAXHST010000002.1:0-5860 GCA_034190325.1 Thermoplasmatota archaeon | reverse complement strand
GCGCCATCTCTGCCTCAAGATAGCCCGTATCCATAATTTTCATATCCGCTATTTTCTTTCCCTCCAGGCTCTGAAGGACTTCTATCCCGGTGCTCTTTATCAGGATGCTGCCTGCACAGATGATATCACCATGTGCCCCCTCAGTGCTTTCCCCATTTATCCTTATGCACTTCACAAAGAAAATGTCTCTATTGTTTTATACCCCTTTCTCAATCGAACCACTTTTCTCGAGGGCATACTGTGTGCCAATTGGCCCCACTATCTCGAATATTATCACAATAGTCATAACTATTGTTGTTATGTACTCCAGCTCCGGGAACATGGTCTTTATCAGCATAGCAAACCCTATGGCAACACCAGCCTGCGGCAGCATGGCAAAACCAAGATATTTTCTAATTTCCGGTGGGGCTTTCACAATGGTTGCACCGAGGTTGACCCCAAAGATCTTTCCACAGGCCCTCAAGAGAGCATAGGCTAAGCCTATCAGCCCGACCTGCGGTAGAAGGGAAATGTCGAGATTAGCACCAGATATAACAAAAAACAGCAGGAATAGGGGAGGTGTCCATTCATCCACATACTGGAATACATTTTTGGACGTTTTCCCAAGGTTTGCAAATACCGCACCAAGGACCATTGCGCTGAGTAAAGGAGAAAAGCCAAACTGGTTCGATAGGCCAGCGGCAAGCAAAACCATGGCGATAGACACCAGTAGAGAGCCTTCCTTTTCACGTATATACCTGCAGATAAGAACCAGCAGAAGCCCCAGAGCTGCACCGCAGAGAACCGAATAACCAATCTCCTGCAGGGGAGCAACAATAGCCTCTGCCATGTTTATACCACCTCTATAAAGGAGAGCTCTCGCTATCACCGTGCAAAAATCAAATATTATTATGCCAACTGCATCATCGAATGTCACGGCCATCAGAAGATAGTCTGTAAAGATCCCTCTGGCCTTTCTTTCTTTTACAACCATAAATGTAGCTGCAGGGGCGGTTGCAGCTGCGGTAGCTCCAAGGAGCAGTGCTACAGGCATAGGGTGGGCTACATGGAGGATGCCAGTGTAAAAAAGAGCCATTAATCCTGTTGAAACTATAATGGCGGTAAGGGTTCCTTCAAAAGTGCTGAGTGCTATAGACTTTACGCCGAGCTGCTTTATGTTATTCCATCTAAATGTATCACCTATCTCAAATGCTATAAATGCCAGAACAAGCGTAGAGAGAAGTGAATCAAGTTGCATAAAGGTTGGATCTATAAAGTTTGCTATAGATCTGCCCAGAACAAGTCCTATCAGGATATAGGTCAGAACACTCGGCACTTTTTTTCTGGCAAAAAAAGCAAAGATGTACGCTATAAGCAGCAGTATGCCAAGATTAAGAACTATATCCATTCTAAACGATGTATTGGTGTGGTTTATAAATATACTTTATGTTTCGATGGCACCCTCCCCAGATCTCCGTATCGCCCTTCTTGTTGTGAGCGGCGCTATGATCTCAAATACAGCAGCTGCACCGAGAACTATCGCAAGAGGACATTTGCGAGATTGCAACAGAAACCATGAATGCCAGACCTATACCTGTTCCTCCCTGAGCCAGCATGGTGTAGCCAGCAAGTTTTCTTACCACCTCGGGCGCTCCGACAATCATGCCACCCGCCTTCGTACCAGATATCTCTCCAGATGCTCTCAGCGCAACATATGCAATGCACAAAACCCGAGGAAAACAACAAAAAAGGTAAAGAGCGCTCTATCACATTGCGATGATCTTTGCTCCAGGATCCCTTAGATTTCCCCTACCAAGAGATGGTGACAGCAGAAATGCTATCATTCCCATCGTTAATACTGCGATGGTGTATTCGCTCTCCATCATGCTCTCCGGTATGATGCCCAAAAACCCAAGGAGTACTCCTGCCAAAACATAAACCAGATCGCCCGGTATGAACCTATCAAGCAGATACGATATACGCTATGAGAGATACTAGCCCTAAGGAAATCAGAGTATTCATGGCATTAATGCTTTTGGGGGATTAAATGCTTTACCGGGAGTACAAGAAATAGCACGGCAAGTATCAACACAGTATATAGGGGTTTTATTCCGAGCACAATCAAAAGCGCGCTTGCAAAACCCGCAAGTCCTTCGCCCGCGAGCAGAGAAGAAGGGATGTTTATGTCCGCTTTTCCTCTTCTCTCATCTATGGCTCTCCAGAAACCACCAGCAAAGAAGAGCAATCCCAGGTTCAGGTTGAGAAACATGCCTATCCCTAAAGCTGGCAGGGAAAGGATCTTATCTTTCACCAGCACCTGAGCAGAAAATGCAAGTGCGAATGAAAGAAGAAAAGCCCAGGGATGTTCATAACCAAAGATAGATCTTGCCACCATCTGCGCTTGGGGTGCAGGGAGGACATCCGTAAAGAGCTGTGGCGTATACGCTTTATATAGAACTAACAGAAAAATGGGCGCAAAGATGCTTGCAGCCACTGTGCTTATTATCTCTATTTTCATGATCTCTTTTTTGTCAGTGCCCAGAATCTTTGCTGCCTTGAAGTCATGTCCTATGTCCCCGCACACAGCTGCGAGAGATGCAACAAATAGCACAGCGGTTATAAGCTCTGTTGTTGTTATGCTCATATTCATGTAGCTGAACAGAGTAAATATCACAACCCCTGTCACAAGGCCAAACTGCTCAAGGGGATCAACATTTGTTTCCCCTGTCATTCTGAAAGCAACCGCAGCAAACATATAAGCAAAGAGAACTGCTATGAGCGAGGCTAAAGGATTCAAACCGATGGCGGTTAATGTTACAAAGGAGATCACAGCCAGGGCTATAGAGATCCTTGAAAACCTTGTTTTTAAAACAAAAGAAACAAGAAAACTGATGCTTGAGCCGAGCAACAAACCCAAACCAATGTTCTGGATCATGGAACCTTCTAGTCCGAGGAGGGGCTCAAGCACAACCCAGCCCAATAAAGCTCCAGCAAACCAGGAGAAGGAGGTCTTCTTTCCCATTATGTACCCTCCACCAATCCCCATCAAAAGGGGAGAAAAAACAAGAGAGATCCCAAGGAAACTTACTGGATAACCTCCAGGCAGATAAAAGTCCCTGAGAAGAGAAAATATGCCGGCTAAGGCCAGAGATAGAAAAAAGCTCTTCTTTACGCTTATCGACTTCAGCATCTCCGCTGTAGCCTGTCCCTCAGGGAATGGAAGAGTGTCCAGAAGTTTGTCCTGGAGAGAAGAAGATAGAAAAATGCCTGTTAAAGAAGCGATCAGAATAACGACAGAGAACCTTAAAACATCCATTGTTGTCAGGGTACCCCCCATAAACCATATTGCAGGAACTGTGAAAGCGATTGCGCCACCTATCAATGCTCCTGTCGTTCCACCAGCCTCTGCTATGTTAACCTCTCTGAGATCCTGACCCTGCAAAAGGGCATAGGCTATGATGGCGCAGAAGATGGTTGGCCATGGAAGGGCGCCAAGCTTGAGAGCAATGTATATGCTTGAACCGGTTAGAGGAATAGAGATGAGAAGGGATGCAATAACACTCCTTTTTCTCATATGCGCAAAATGCTTTTAGCGCTAATAAGCATTGTCTATGGAACGAGGTTAGAACATTTATGATTCTGGAGAGATCTTTCGAAGAGAAAAAAGAGCAGCATATGAAATAATCTGGAGCAGGCAACAAATAGCCCGAGATAGGATAGAGTGGCTCAAACCTCTGTGAGAGCAAAAGCCAGAAGACAAAGAGCAGCGTGAATGTAAGGAAGAATGAAGTCCACCGCAAGTTGCGTAATGAACAACGCACCATTTAAGGATTTTTCAGCTGTTGGCTTTATCTTATTACGGTTTCAACAATTCCTGCAAGCCCATGCACCCCTCTTGCTTTTTCCAGAGCTGGTTCTGCTCTCTTAATCTCGGAGGCCGCAACGAGCCGGTTCTAACATCACGCGTTTCTGCGCCCTCTGCTGAAAATGGCGAGAGCCACTAACAACGCAACCAGAACGATTATCAGAACAACCACTGGGAGCAGGGATACTCCGTTCTCTCCGAATTCGAAGAGCCCCGGGCTGTTTTTCACAAGAATGTCGACACTTCCTTTGCCCACCTCGCCGCCTGCGTAAATGGTGTAGATAGTGTCCTCAACGACCTCTGGAGCCTTTAACGCTGCCATTCCATAAATATCTGTGATGACCGTTTCGTTTCCAAGCGTTATATACGTGTCTGGAAGTGGATCTCCACCTAGGGTAGCCAGCACCATAAACTCCTCACCCTCCAGAACCTCCTCCGGAGCGGTTATGGTGACAAACAGGTCAATTATGGGCTCTCCCGCTCCCGATCCACCCCGACCAGAGACAATCAGAATAAGCTGTAATATGGGATTTATGAGTAGAAACGGGATTACAAGAAGATTCAGAATGGGTATCGCCCCTATCATCTGTGCGATAGCCGTATAATGCAGCAGACCCCCGCTGTTAGAAAAGATGAGATAGCCGCTGCTTATGTACAATATCGGGGATATAGGGATTAAAATGATAGAAATGAGAGCTAAGAGACCAATCCAGAACAGGTAAATGCCAGCGGTCTGGCCAGCATTTTCAGGGAAATCTCTCATAGTATCCAGGACGCTTCTGAAGTCGAGATGCATCAGATCGGATACGGCGCTCTTTCCAAAGTTCCAGAGATTCCTGATGTTTGTACTTACATCTATAAGGCCCCTCCAGCCCGTCTCAACGTCGTCTATCATCTGAGCTTCAGAGTGTTGCAGAGTTGATACCGGCACCAGAAGAACGAGCAGCGCCATCATCAGAATGGACCTATTTTTCAACATAATACCTATCGAATCCTGTGCTATATATCTTTTGTCCATGAGAAAAGCATATGGCGATTTTAAACTCAAGATATACCTGGGATTTGTCCTATATCGCGCATACCTCCGTAGATGCTGACCGCGCCTGAACGGACATTGGCTTATATACACGCAGTGCACCAAATTTTGTTTTGGTGGTGCGGGTAGCGTTTCCTGCGCTATCGCCGTTCGTTCTCTCCGAGGCTCAAGAGCTCTCGGTTGAGAAGTTCTACTTCTCTGGTTCTGATGGAGTTAATATAAGTGCTCTGCTATCTGTGCTATCCGGTGTTCACTTGCGGTGGTTCTTTACTATGGTGCATTTAGCTGGTAGGAATGCAGATAAATGAACAGAGATAAGCAGGGTAGAGTGGGATAGGGGCATATGCGCCCCTCATAAAATAAGCGCGAAATATAAGGAAAACGAAAAGTATATACTGCAGAGCATATTCTATATATCTGAGGTGTAAAGATGAAAAAAATGGGAAAGAAAAAAACCACGCTGAAAGGTGGGGAAGGGAAGCCTTATCTTATGTCATGCTTTGCGGGAATAAAGATTTTATCTGGCTCGTGGGGCTATAGGGCTTGAAGTGAGGTCTCTGGGATGAGAAATAGAGAGAGGAGCACTTCGGTTTCGGGTCGGAAGAGGCGTTGGCCTATTTATATCTGGGGGGGCTATACCGTTTTGGGTGTTTTTCAGTGCGTTCTTGGATATATGGCTGGCGCTTCTGTTCAATTGTGGTTAGGCGTCTGTCAGGTTGTTGTTGGGTTATCAGGTTGCATATTGGTGGGTTATCTTGGCTATTAGGCTGCGCATATACCAGGTACTGTTGAACTATTGACAGCCACCCCGCATCCTTTACCAAAGACCCTTGCATAGAGCTGTGATCTTAAAAGGTGTTGAGATGAAGAGAGATGCTAGTATATAATATGAGGTGTGTTTGTACAGATCTTGTGTAGTGAAGCAGCTGCGAAGCTGTGAAAGCTTTGCGTGAGGGAATGAGAAAGGAGGAAAACACCGA
>JAXHST010000019.1:0-45637 GCA_034190325.1 Thermoplasmatota archaeon | reverse complement strand
ATAGAGAGGACCCCCTTATGGAGGAGAGAGATTCAAAGACCTCCTGCCTTGTGCACCGCTACCCTGATAGGGTTCTCTTGCTCGTGAGCTCGAAGTGCGCCATGTACTGTAGATTCTGCACCAGAAAGAGGAAAATCGGCAGGATAGAGGAGATCCCCATGAGCGAGATAGAGAAGAGCATAGAGTACATAAAGGAGCACAAGGAAGTCAGAGACGTGCTTCTCTCCGGTGGGGATCCTTTCATGCGCACAGACGAGGAATTGGAGCACATAATATCAGAGCTCAGAGCCATAGAGCACGTGGAGATAATAAGGATAGGAACAAGGATGCCTGTATCAAACCCTGCGAGGATAACCCCCAAGCTTGCAGCCATGCTCAAGAAGCACCATCCCATATTCATAAACATACACTTCGAGCACCCGCGGGAGATCGATGAGGATTGTTCCCGGGCCCTGGCGATCCTAGCGGACGCAGGCATACCGCTGGGCAGCCAGACCGTTCTCCTTCGCGGCGTCAACGACAATGCAGAGACGCTCAAAGAGCTCTTCCAGAAGCTCTTGAAGAACAGGGTGAGACCTTACTATCTATACCTGTGCGACCCCTCACAGGGAGTTGAGCACTTCCGCACGACCGTGCAGGAGGCTCTGGAGATCTTCAGGCAGATACAGGGCCACACAACGGGTCTGTGCATACCTCATCTCGTCATAGACACTCCCGGAGGGGGGGGCAAGGTTCCCATACTGCCAGACTACATGCAGGAGCTCGATGATGAGAAGACGGTGCTGAAGAACTATGAAGGAAAGCTTTTCGTATACAAAAATCCCAGAAGGTAGCAGGATCGGCATAACCTGCAACTCCCTCAAGGGAGAGAGAGGAGAGGAGGATGCGGAATACGATGAGCCTGAGACCATGAGGGCGATAGAGCGGGCGATAGAACGGAGAGGTTTGGAAACCATCCGCATAGAGGCTGATCTTGATTGCTTTCAGAGACTGAAAGAAGAGAGACCGGACTTCGTGTTCAACATAGCCGAGGGGATAGGTAAAGGAGCCAGGGAATCACAGGTGCCCTTCATGCTTGAGATGCTTGGCATACCGTACATGGGTTCTGACCCGCTGACGCTTGCGATAGCGCTTGACAAAGCCAGGACCAAGGAGATCCTCTCCTACTATGGCATACCAACACCCAGATTTCAGGTGCTGTGGAGTGTGGATGACGGGATAGACAGCACACTGGATTACCCTCTCTTTGTGAAGCCCCTGCTCGAGGGGTCGAGCATCGGAATAAGCGGGAGGTCGCTGGTTAACGATGATCGACAGCTGAGAGAGATCTCTAGAGAGATCCTCGAAAGACTCAAAGAGCCGGTCATAGTCGAGGAATTCCTGGAGGGCAGAGAGTTCACGGTGGCGCTGCTGGGCAATGAGCCCAGAGTATTGCCGATAATAGAGCTTGACTTCTCATCTTTGCCCGAAGAGAAGAGATTCGACTGCTTCGAGGTGAAGTGGTACCTTGATGATGACAAGCTCGTCTGCCCTGCACGCATAGACGAAGGACTCAAAAGGAGAATAGAGAGCACGGCGATAAAGACCTTCAGGGCACTGAGATGCAGGGATCTCTGCCGCATAGACATGCGCCTTGACGCTAACGGGGTGCCAAATGTGATAGAGGTGAACCCTCTCCCGGGTCTTGCCCCAGACCCAAAAGAGAACTCAAGATTCCCAAAGGCGTGCTACACAGCCGGCATGAGCTACGACGAGATCATATGGGCCGTGCTTGATGCAGCTGCGAGGAGATATGAGGGTAGCTGTCATATACAATGTCCCTGAGCACTTCAGGGATGAAAAAGAGAGCATAGCCCAGAGCGAGCCTTACGAAACGGCTATGGCTGCGGTTGAAGAACTTAAGGCACTGGGGCACAGAGCCGAGGCTGTCCGTGTCTCCTGGGATTTCTCATGCATAAACTCGTTTGATGTAGCCTTCAACCTTGCGGAGGGCATAGGAGATGAAGGCAGGGAGCACCTTGTGCCCCTGATGCTGAAGATACCGTACACAGGCTCTACGAGTGAGGTGATAGAGCTCTGTAACAACAAGATAGAGACGAAAAGAGTGCTGAGAGCCAAAGGAGTCAGAGTGCCAGAATTCTGGGGGGAAACTGGTATTGCCGCGGTGCGCTTTCCTGCGATAGTCAAGCCTGCGGAGGAACACGGAAGCATAGGCATAGATGACTCGTCCATAGTCAACAGTGAAAGTGAACTGAGAAGAGCCGTAGAAAAGATACATCGTACATACGGAGAGAGAGCGGTGTGTGAGGAGTATGTGGAGGGCAGGGAGATAAGCGCTGCCATCCTCGGTGACAGCGTCATAGCGCTCTCGGAGATCATATTCAAGCCGCCCTACAGGATACTGACGTACGACGCGAAGTGGCTGGGGGACAGCGAGAGCTACGCCGGAACGGAACCGAGATGCCCTGCTATCCTCGATGAGGATCTTGAAGAGAGAATAAAGAGCGAGGCTTTAAAGGCATATCGTGCTCTTGACATTAGGGATTACGGAAGGATAGACTTCCGGGTTAACGCAGAGCCTTACGTGATAGACGCAAACCCGAATCCGTGCATAAGCCCCAAGGACTCAGGCTTCGCAAGAGCACTCAAGGCCGCGGACATAGAGTACAGGGATTTTGTGGCAATGCTTTTGGAATTCGCTCTTGAGCGCAGGTAGCTTGGGCGCGAAGAGAACGTCAGGAAAAACATAAATTCCGGAAACAAAATGACCAGCATGCGATGCGGTGTTATAGCAGCAGCCCTGTTGCTTCTCTCTGTGCCCTTTATGAGCTGCTGCGTTGAGGAGAGCGCTATAGCCGATGATGTCCGGACAGTTGTTCAGGATCTCGTTGATGGCGGCTATGCGGCCTCTGTTGTAGTGGGCGTCCTGGAGAACGGCAGAACGGAATACTACGGTTACGGCGCACAGGATGGAGTGCAGGCGGCCGAAAACACGATCTTCGAGATCGGCTCTGTAACAAAGATATTCACAACGCTGCTGCTGGCGGACATGGCTACGAAGGGAGAGCTCTCCCTTGAGGATCCTGCAGAGACGTTTCTTCCTGCAAGAGTGCCCTCAAGGGATGGGAAGAAGATCACGCTCTGGCATCTGGCAACCCACACATCTGGTTTACCCCGCATGCCGGATAACTTTGCTCCGGCCGACTGGAACAATCCATACATGGATTACACCGCAGAGAGGCTCTACGATTTTCTAGCCAGATACGAATTGCCCAGGGATCCTGGAGCTCTATGGGAATACTCAAATCTGGGCATGGGTCTTCTTGGCCATACACTCTTGCTAAAGTCTGGCATGAGCTATGAGGACCTCGTAAAGGAGAGAATATGCGATGAGCTCGGGCTTGAGGACACGACAATAACGCTGACGCAGGAACAACGGGATAGACTCGCAAAAGCCTGTATAGGCGGTGTAGAGATCCCGAACTGGGACTTTGACGTGCTTGCGGGATGCGGGGGGCTGCGCTCTTCAGCAAAAGATCTGCTTCAATTCCTGTCGGCTGAGATGGGGCTGAAAGAAACCAGACTGGATCCTGCGATGGAGCTCACACAGGAGGGGGAATTTTCCGGAATAGGAGCAGAAATGATAGATGCAGTAGGTCTGGGTTGGCTTATCCCGAGGGGAAAAGAGCTCAGATGGCATGACGGCGCAACCGGAGGGTATTGCAGCTTTGTGGGCTTTGACAGGGAGTCACAGAGAGCAGCGGTCGTGCTATTGAGCAGAGCCTCTGGGAGAGCTGAAATCGGTGGTCATGTCGACAGCATTGGTCTGCACCTGCTGGATCCTGAATTTGAGCTCAAGGCTCCAGAAAAGCCTGCTATGGTTGATACATCCGTGTATGAAGATTACGTTGGAGAATATGAGATAGCCCCGGGCGCCACTGTGACGATCTCCACCGAGGGTAACAGGCTGTTCGCGCAGGTGACAGGCCAGGACAGATTTGAGATATTTCCTCTCTCGGAGAGCAGGTTTTTCTATAACCTGAGTTTGCACAGTTTTAGGCACATATTGGATTGAAAGAGCATCTTTGAAAGGATTTTGCACGTATCTTCTCTGCTTCCATGACCGAAAAGGCTTTATTCTTATGTGCCTATATAGGCACATAATGAAGAAGTTTACAAGAGTGAAGAAGATCAACGGGATCTCCTACCTCTACGAGATAACCCCATACTATGATCCGGAAACAAAGAGAAACAGACAGCACAGCAGATATCTTGGCAAGCTGGTCGAGGGAGAGCCTGTGAGAGTAAGATCAATCTTACCCAGAAGTACCTATTCCTATGGAGAGTTCATACCTCTGCTCCATGTGCTCAGGGAGCAGAGGATAGAGGAGATCCTGACCAGGCATATGCCGGAGAAGGATGCAAGAGCTCTGCTGATCCTCGCCCTGAACCATGTGGTGAGGCCTCTTGCCCTTTACCACATCCAGAGCTGGTGTGAGGGAAGCATTCTCTCAAGGATCTATCCAGGAGCTCCGCTCTCTTCAAGATCGCTCAGTAAGCTGCTGAGCAGGATAGGAGAGAGCGATCTTCCAATGGAGTTCTCCAGGGAGATCATCCAGGGTGCTTCAAGCACCCTTATCTATGATATCACTTCTCTCTCCTCCTACTCCAGATTGATAAAGCTCCTTGAATACGGCTATAACAGGGACGGGCTTGATCTGCCCCAGGTCAACCTCTCCCTGGTGATTGATAAGGATCGTGGGATACCAGTCATGTATGATCTCTATCCTGGGAGCATTGTGGACGTATCAACCCTGAAGAATCAGATCAGGAAGCTCAAAGCTCTGGGTGTGAAGGACTCCATGCTCGTTCTTGACAGAGGATTTTTCAGCACCCCAAACCTGGAGGAGCTCTGCCGGAGTGACATGAGTTTCATCATGCCTGCTTCATTCAGTCTGAAGCAGGTGAAGGAGCTGATCTCAGGAATACACAGAGAGATGGAGGACCCAAACCTCATGCAGATGTATGAGGGAGAGCCCGTATTTGTAAGGCCTGTAGCCCTGGAGATAGGAGAACTCAGCGTGAAGGGCTATGCCTATTACAACCCGAAGAGGGAGCTGAAGGAGAAGGAGCTCTTCTACAAGAGCATACATGAGGCTGTGGAAAAACTCAGGTCAGTCAGGCTAAGGAGCTGGATGGACCCTGAGGATGTGGTGTCCCAGATCGCAGGCAGGCTCTCTCCGTACATAGGATGGAGAAGGGCTGATGACCACTTTGAGCTGGAGATAAGGAGAAAGGCTGTTGCCCAGAGGGTGAACAGGATGGGGAGGGTTGTCCTTCTCTATCAGGGGAATCTTGACTGGAGAGAGTGCCTCTCCACGTACAGGTCAAGGGACCTGGTGGAGAAGGAGTTTGATGTGCTGAAGAATGATCTTAAGCTTCTGCCCATGAATGCGCAGAGAGACAACACTTTGAGGGGGCTCATCTTTGTGTTCTTCATTGCTCTGATCCTCAGGATGAGAGTTGTGAAGCTCATGCAGGAGAAGGGGCTCACTTCCAGGTATAACCTGGAAGGAATGCTCCTAGAGCTTGAAAAGATAAAAAAGATCGAGCTCAGCGATGGAGAGATCTTAACCTCTGAGCTCACAAAGAAACAGAAAGAGATCTTGGATAAGTTGGGATTATGTGCCTAAATGTAGCAAAACTTAGGCTATAAGGTAGTTGATGCCGAGATAGAGTTTATCAGAGATAATAACGATAGGGTCGATAGGCTCGTGCTGTATCAGTCAGGCATGGAGCTCCCGGCCAGAAGGATCACATAACACTGCTGATCCCATTCTCCTTTGCTTCAAAGGTGAAGGATGATTACATAAAGTGCATCACTAAAAGCATCACTATGCACGCGTATATAAACAAAAAGAACACTTCAGATCGGTTGTTCTTTGCGAGTGTATAGTCCGATTATTATTTCCTATATCTACTCCCTTCCTATTCTTGTTTTCCATTTCAATCCCTCCTTGCCTCTTCTGGCAGTCTCTCCCAGAAAGCCTCATCCGGAGTCTTCAGGCCGGAAGGATCAAGAGACTCGTGAGGCCTTACAGCATTGTACCATTGAACGAATTCTTCGAGAGTGCTGAACTCTCTTCTGTGCGCCTCATAGACATCAAACCACTTCTCTATCTTGCCGTTGGACTGGGGGTGGTTCACTCTGATACGTACGGGCAGAGTCCCGAAGCCTTCAACGAACCTCTTGAACTCTCCGTCCCAGTCACCCTTCTCATCAGTTCTGTGGGCCCCGAACGCAGATCCATGATCGAGTATGAGCTCTTCCATAGGACAGATGTCCCAGAACCTGTCAACAGCCTCTCTGAAGACGAGCATGCTGTTCTCGCTGTTCTGAGAGTCAAACTCACCACACGCAAGGATCTTCCTTGAAGAGTCGTCCTCTACGGCGCAGACAGCAGATCCATCGTCTGCATCGTGCCAGTCTATGTGCCCAGCGCTCATCGAGTGCTCTCTCTCATACCTGACCCACCTTCTTCTCTTCTGTTTTTGAGTGTTAGGCTGGGCCAGCCCCTTCTCCAGAAGGAAGGCATGGATCCTGTTGTGTGGTATGTGTATCCTATGATCTCTGTCTATCAGAGGCTCTAACCTTCTCGCTCCCAGCTTGTACCTCTGTTTTGTCTTCAGTATGATCTCCTTCTCATCTTCGGACAGAGGCCCACCAGGAGGCCTACCCGCATTCTTTCCTATCTCCGGTATTGCACCTGTGCTCTTGTACTCTGTCCATACCTGGTTCACTCTTCTTACAGTGACCTTCAGAGCTCTCGCTATCACGCTAGAGCTCTCTCCCTCTTCCTTCTTCTTTATCAACCAACTCACCTTCTTTTTCGTCAACTTCACATTTCCTGTAGTGGGATCCTTGCTAGGAAATACTTTCGGGACTCCTTTGAAAATAGGCTTATTTAACAGCATAACCACCCCCAAGGATATCAACCTTACTTTTTAGCTTCTCAAGGTCCTTTCTTATGTCCTTAGGAATAACAGGCCTAGCCTGTGACTTCATCTTCTCCAGCTTTCTGCTGGCAAGCATGTCATTACCCTCCTTGTACTCCTCTCCCTTTATCAGCATTGTATAGATTATGCACAAAAGCTTCTTTGCAGTAGCAACAACTGCTACCTGCTTTGGTTTTCTTCTTCTTACGAGGTGCAGATAGAAGCTCTTCAGTTTGTTGTTTCCTTTTCTGCACCTCAGTATTGAATGGACCGCTGATACAAGGATCCATCTTAGAACCCCTGAACCCTCCTTGGAGATCCCTCCCCTCCTTGATGTGCCGCCCGAATCCCTCTGCCTTGGAACCAAACCTGCATAGCTCACAAGCTTCTTTGGGCTAGAGAACCTTGTTATATCTCCTATCTCTGCGAGTATAGTCATTGCAGAGTAGTAGTCTATGCCCGGAATGGTCATGAGGAGCTTAGCTTCTTTGTTGTTCTCTGCATAGAAGGCTATTGTCCTCTGCACCTCTGAGGCTTTCTCAGTGAGGAAAACAAGCTCTTCAAGAGAAGAACCAAGAAGGAAGTTGTCTGAATCACTTAGATCCAGAGCTCTCATCTCATTCAATCCAGCAACACCAAAGATATCGCTGTGCTTTAGCTCTATTCCACTCCTTGCGAGAAGGGCATTGACCTCGTTCTTCACCCTTGTTATCTTATGCCCTAAGGAGACTCTATGCCTGCACAGGTTCCTCATATCCTCCCAGTGCTTCTCAGGGACATAGGAGCATGGGAGGTACTCCATTCTTAAAAGGTTTGCGAGATGGAAGCTGTCATTTCTATCAGTCTTCTTAGAGCTCTCTGCTATCAACCTAAGCTTTGCAGGATGGGCCATGAGCACGTCAAATCCTCTGCTCTTAAGCTCGTTGTATAGAGGCCTGGAATAAGTCCCGGACTCCATAGCTATCTTGCTTCCTTTCTCTAGATCTTCAATCCATTCTGTGTCCCTGGTTCCTACCTCCTTCTCCCACAGCACTTCTCCCTTTTCGTTCATAGCCGTCAGATAACAGCTATCTTTATGTACATCTATTCCTGTATACATCTCATACCTCCTGAACAAGGGTCAAGGATCAAACACACTCCTTTACAGGCTTTATGCCCAAGATGGTGGGTCATTGAGGCAGCCAGTCTACACATCAGGTTTGAGAGCCCAGTCCCGAAAACAGCTGCCTTAGACCCTTGTTCAAATTTGTTCATCTCGATCTCTCCATAGCTCTTTTCTAATAAGCCTGTTTTCATACCGTCTACACCGTTGTTCTTTGCGAGGATAAGATTTATCAGTAAAGAGAGACATGGGATTTATGCTTAGAGTGCTTGTGATAGCGCTCCTTCTATTCTCTCTCCCACTCTGCAAGGGATCAGGCATTGGAGAGTGCGTGAGAACAGTAGCGAAGGTACCTGCTTTTATTCTTGCTTTGCCTGTGGACTTTCTGCTTTTCCTTATACTGTTCCTGATCCATCTTCTCTCCTATGTGTTCTCCTGTCTTACCTTCTTAACAGCTTCCTTTATCTCTTACGTTCCTGAAAGGCTGACAGATTCTTACGCAACTATTGGAAAAGAGTTTATAAAAGGAGCGCAGAACTGGGAAAGTGTACTGAAATGGTACTGTCCCTCGATTCCCTCATATCTCTACGAGGGCATAATTGCTCTCTCCCAGGCTTTTGTTTCAATCCCGCTTATAGGACCTATGTGCTCTTTCATTCCTCTGATCCTGCGCTTCATCGGCGGAGCTATAAATATGTTATTCGTACTTTAAAGCCTTTACAGGATCCATGCTTGCAGCCTTGTATGCAGGATACAAGGAGCTCACAATGCAGACACCTATGCCAAATACAGCTGCAATCAAGATATAGAGGATGCTCTGGGCTGAAAAGAGATAGCTGATGTTTCCAAGTAAAAAATAGTTGAGCAAAAAGCCGATTCCAAGCGAAAGCCCGATGCCTGCCGCGCACCCTGTTAGTCCTATAACAAGAGCCTCATAGAAAAACATCCTCAAGATCTTGCCCGGTTTACCTCCGATGGCAAGCATTGTCCCTATTTCCCTTCTCCTCTCAATTGTAGAGATCAATGTTATGTTGAGAATGCTGACACCTGCCACCAGCAGAGAGATTGCCCCAATAGCCATCAGAAGCATTGTTGCGCTCCGTAGAGACTGCTCAAGCGTTTTCAAAAGCTCGCTCATTATCTGGACGTTAACCCTTCTTTCCTGGAGGTTTATTCTTTTCTCAATTTCATCTTTTATCCTGTTTACGTCATCTATGCTCTTCGCACGTATTATTAAAGCAAAATTGTCAAATCCGTATATTGAGTCAAACTTTTCTCTGGAGATAAAAGTAGAGTTGTCAACGTTAGACAGCATAGAGCCGAGAGAGGCTCTTTCCAGTATTCCCACGATCTTCAGATTTTTTCCCTTCAGCCCTATAATTTGCCCTACCTTGAGATCGTACTCTTCTGCCAGAGATCTTCCAATCAGGCAGGTATCAGCATTTTTGCTCACTATATTATGCCCTTCCTCTATAACGTACATGTCGCCGATCGTCTCTATCGGTAACCCGTACACCGGTACATATTTGTTTTCCCCTTTTACAGAGATCTCATCGGTGGCCCAGCAGACCCCCACAACATAGTCTATGCCTGCAACTCTCTCACTTGTTGATATGTCCCTTTCGCTTATGTTAGCGTATCCGTTTTCGTATGCTGGCAGGACAAGAATCTGAGTAGCCAGATCACTGAAGCCAGAAGAGATTGAAGCGCTTATGCTGGAACCGTAAATGCCCAGAGAGGATACGCACACCACACCAACAACCACACCTATTATTGTAAGTACGGATCTGGTTGAATTTCTCCTCAGATTCCTTTTTGCCAGCTCAAGAACAAGGTTCATTTATCCTTCCATCCTCTATCCTTACTATTCTTCCATACGCCATAGAGGCATTATGGGTGACTATTATGATAGTTTTGTCCTCTCCCCTGTTGAGCTCTTTCAGCAGATCCATTATCTCCTCTCCAGTCTTTGAGTCCATATTTCCTGTGATCTCATCGCCAAGAATTATCTCCGGGTTGTTAGCCAAGGCTCGTGCTATTGCAACCCTCTGCTGCTGTCCTGCAGAGAGCTCATCAGGCCTTCTGCCCTCCAAACCTGAGAGCCTGACATCGTTCAGAAGCTTCAGGCATCTTTCCCTATCCGGTCTATCTGTCAGATACAGAGGAAGTTCAACATTTTCCAAAGCTGTTAGAGTTGGAATAAGATTGAAGCTCTGGAATACAAAGCCCATCTCTCTGCCCCTGAGCTCTGAAAGCTCGCTCCTGCTCAGCCTGTCTATCTCTTTTCCATCGAGGATGTATTTTCCCTCTGTTGGCTTATCCAGGCATCCGATGATGTTGAGCAGAGTTGTCTTTCCTGAACCGCTGGGTCCCATGATGGAGACAAATTCTCCCCTATCCACCTGCAAGCTGACATTATTTAAAGCCAGAACCTTTATCTTTTCCCCATACATCTTTGTTACATTGGACAGAGAGATCATTCCTTCCTTCCCTTTGTCCATGAGTATACTATTATTCCTACTATGAATATGGCTATGATAGCGATCAGGAGATAGATCCACAAAGGGGGTTCGCTGCTCTTTTCTGCGGAGCTCTCTACTTCTATCTCAACATATCTGTTCTCGTCTATCCGATTGTTAAATACGTCCCTGTATACTATTTTTATCGGGATTTTCTGAGCAGAGGCAGAAGAGTGCAGCTCAAAGCTTGCAAAATCATTCGGCTCCAGGGTTCCAACAAAGTAGTCTTTGTAAGGATAGACTCCATCACCGACGGAAAGGACAACATAAAGGGCGTTATCCATTCCGACATTTGCTATGTTGCCTGTGATCTCGCATATGCTCCCGTTTTTGTTGATCTCCAAACCTGCTAAAGCAAGATCAGGCTTCCCTGTCACCTTGCAATTTATCCTAGCGCTCTTCGAGGTATTATTATAGGTAAAGTTTAACAGAAGGCTATGAACTCCGGAGGTGTTTGAAGTTACTGTGTATGTCACGACTCTGTCTTCTCCAGGAAGAAGTTCTTCAATGAAGCTTGAAGAGGGTGAAAGTAGAGAGACGGAATCAGAGCTGAGCGAGCACTCTACGTCTCTTGCAGCCTCATTTCCCACGTTCACGAGCTCTATTTTCACATCTTTTTCCTCTCCTATCCTCATTGCTACAGGCCCGGCATTTACTCTGAGCACTGGCTTTTTTCCAATGATCTCTATCCCTATTGTAGTATTGTACTCTATGATTTCCCATTTTTTCTGATAAAAAACTGAGATTGGCAGAGTATAACCAGAGTTCTCAGCGCTCTCTTCCACGTACAAAGAGAACTGAACAATTTCTGTGCCATAAGGCTCTATGCTCCCTATGAACTGCTCGCCTACGCCCAGGATCGTTATGGGTGTTTTATCGGAAACGATCCCTACAGTAACGTTCTCCAGAGTTCTCTCTCCAAGATTTCTCAGCTCTATGGTAAGAGTCTGCATCTTTCCAGACTCGAGCACCGCAGGTGAAACGTCAATTATCAGATCTTTTTCCACTGCTTGGGCTGGTGAAACAAGCTGGATGGTTGGAACAAACACCAGAAAAGTCAGGAGAACTGTCATAGCCTTCATTTCAGATCATCCCCAGTATCTGGTATACTGAATATGCCATCATTGCTCCAATCGGAATTGCTACGGTGATAATTGCACTTTTTGTTGTTAAATTCCGGGCATGCTTGACCGCAAATACCCAGATGTTTGCTGACCAGAGCAGAAAGAGTAATGAAATTATACTTTGTCCCATAAGAAGGCTAATATGCTCAGAGAGGACTGCGGAATACCATAATGAAATATCAATGCCTATCGGAGGGGTGTTCCTCAATGCAATTATGTTTACAACTGTAGCGCTTGTATTGTCAAAGATCGTTGGTATGTACCCATAAGAAGACAACTGAATAACTCTTCTGAAGTCTCCGTCCCCTCCTGAAAAATGCGAAATTGTGAAGAATATCCCGCTGTAAAATATCCACGCCAAGAATGGTATAATTAAAGCCGTAACCGTTTGTATACCAAAGAACGTCATATATGTAGCTGATGCTACAACATCTGGGGGAAATATTTGTTGTACCCATGTTATCCGGTATATTACTTGAAAGCAACCTATAATTGCATTTATAGTTAAAATTATTATTGGAATTTTTAAAGAATAGCGTGAATTGATAGCTTCTCTCATAAATTCATTTGGATTTAATAAAAATTTTTTCATATATCTGTACTTACCCCCTTGAGCATCTGTTTCAAAGAATTGGTTGCTACAGTTGACTCTACTATGCCCCCTATTACAACAAGTAGGAACGAAATAACAAAGTAAGTTACTACCGTTTTAATAAGTTCTTTTTTGAATAAATCATCACTTTTTTTCAAAAGGTATTTCAATAAGGAGGCCCCAAGTGCTAGACCACATGCTGACGAAATTATAACAGCTGATGCTTCAATTAAAAAATGGGGTATCATAAATATAATACCATTTTTGTACGGAAGATGTATTAAAAAGTAAAGATATCTACCACCGATAAAGCCATTAATACTGAGAACAAAAAATGCACCTGTCCCTAAAAAGGTTCCTCCCAGCAATCCAACTATCAAAAAGCCGCAGTTATGGAAAATGTAAAAACTTGCGGGGCGTTCGCATACTACGATGTTGTTCGTAGTAATACTTGCATTTGAGGTATAATACCCCAAACTTATAGCAAAAGTATAAACACATATTGAAATAAGCCACAATTTCTTATCAATCATTTACAAATCCCTTCCCTTATTACAGCAATCCTTTTTTCAGTAGAAGGATGAAAAGCAAAAAGAGCATCTATCTTGGAGAGCTTTGGGCTCTTGTTATACATCTCTATCTTTTTAAGGGCATTTATCATCTCCTCTTTTCCAGCAATGTTAGCTGCAAAAGTATCTGCCTGTTTTTCAAAATGTCTCGAGACTGCACAAAACAAAAGGAAATATGGGATGTAAATTACAATAGCTGAGATCAGCGCAACTATCCATGATACCTGATTTAAGCTGTAAACAAAATATTCGAAAAAAGAGAGAAAGACGATATTGAGCACACAAAATTTAAGAGTATGTTTGTAGTGATGATGACCCATCTCATGCATCACCACCGCCTTTAGTTCTGGAGGGGTAAGAAAGGATAGTGCAGCCTCAGTTATGAATAGAAACCTATGTGTCAATCCTGTAACCCAGAGATTTATTACGTCTCTTCCCCTCGCTGGAACTATGTATATCTGACGAATTTTATATGTTTTTGTGCCCTGCGCTTTTTCAAATTTATCTCTCAACTTAGCATCCATAGAATAAGCGTGAGATGTTTTTTTCATAAGTATGTAATAGTAGTCGTAGAGAAGCGGAAACCAAACTGCTACTACAACTACGGCAGATAAGATCCCAAATTTAGATATGAAAAAAGACAGCAAAAAACCAAAGATGAGCGCAATTACCACTGGAACCACCACAATAGACACAAATAGGTCATGTGTGTACTCTTTTTTACTGTTAATCTGTTCTGCTTCATGCTCTATTGCGTATGCTTTATTCAAAGCCAACTTTATCACAATCGCAAATACAACTACGATTAAGATTAATGTAGTGAAACCAGAGACAATTCTACTCGTGTTCATCAAATAAAATGCAAAAAAAAACATCAAACCCATGATCAATGCAAGAAATGCAGTTATACGGTTCCATAAACTTCTCAAGCGTTTATTCCGCAAGTCGTCTTCACTTTTATTATCTAAACTATTTAACATGTTCCTCTCCTAAAAAATAAAAAGAGGTTGTGGAGTCATACCCACAATCGGTTTTTGGTTTAAGCCCCAGCTACTGCGCCGCCAGCGCCACCTGCAAGGGCGCTAAGTCCTATGAATGCTGCAATACCCATTCCTACTGGGGGAGCTACAATACCTACTGCGATACTTATCCCCGCTGTTACTGCAGCACCAGCACCAGCACCTAATCCACCGCCAGCGGCAGCTTCAGGCACTGCACCCCATCCACCGGTGAAGAACCCGGCAATTGCTCCAGGCACTAATGGAAGCATCATCATTGCCACCACCATAGCCGCCGTGAGCGCCATTATCGCCTTTTCGTTATCCATGCTTTCGCCTCCAAAAAAGGATAAACTTTATCCTATATATATATATATATCGGTATCGGTTCGTTACCAATTTTGGTAACGAATATCTGCCCCCATCCTTCAGATGATCCTGCTGATCCCATTCTCCTTCACGATCCTGACCACATGGTCGGCGCAGCCTTCGAGCTCCTGCTCATGCGACACCAGTATGACCTGCCTGCACCCTATGACTCTGAGAAGCTCACCGAACTGCTCTATCTGCTCGGCGCTGAAGCCGTCCGTGGGCTCATCCAGTATTATGGTGCTCTCCTCCATCCCGGAGCTCTCCCTCTGGACCGTCCTGTTGAGCGCCAAGCGATAAGCCATGGCAACGGATGTCCTCTCACCTCCGCTCAGGGAGCTGAGGTTTATGTCCATGCCGTTCTCCCTTATCACCGGAGTGAAGCCCTCGTCCACTTCTACGGATATCTCTCCACCATCTATGAGCAGGGAGAACAGCTCCTGAAACTTTGTCTGAAACTCCTGATTCAGGAAATTCACGACGTTCTTCTCGATCATCTCTACCTTCTCAGCGAAATCGGTAAGCCATCTCGCGGCATCATCAAGCCTCTTTCTCCTCTCCTCCTTTGCCTCTAGCTTCCTTATCTCCTCGCCCAGTCTCTTTATCTCTTCCTCCTGCCTCTTGACCAGCTCTCTCACGTTCTTTAGTCTCTCCCCCTGACTTGAGAGTTCCCTGACCACTGCTTCACGCTCGCTCCTCATCGTTCTGAGCTCCTCGCTCACCGGCTCCAGGACCCCTGCCTTCTCTTCAAGCGCCTTTTCCTCATCTGCTAATACTATGACCTTTCCTCTCTTTGAGTCCTGCTCCTCCTTCAGCTCTTTATCTCTCTCAACCTCACCTCTGGCGCGTATGTACTCGTCATACCTGCTCTTTAGACCCTTTCTCTCGGTCTCCAGGGTGGCGATGTCAGTGACGGTAATGGAATCGCGCTTCGCGCAGACCACGGAGCGCTCTGCCTCCAGTGCTCTTCTCTTTTTCTCTTTGTCGGATAGGGCTTTTTTGTGCAGCTCTATCCTGTTTTTTTCTGCGACAGCGCTCTGAAGCTCCCTGTTCAGGCCGTCGATCCTTCTACGTTCTTCCTCTATTATCTTCCCCTCTCTCTCCAGACCGCTTCTTCTGGCGAGAAGCTCATCTCTCCCGCGGACTATGTCACTTCTCTCCTCCTCTATCTTCGAGATGAGATTTCGCACGTGCTCCTCTGTGAGCTCCTGCCCGCACTTCGGGCAGACCTTCTGACCGCTCAGCTCCCTGTAGCCTCTCTCCTCTCTGTCAAGATCTTTGAGTTTTTTCTCCAGAAGCTCCAGATCCTTCGCAACAGAGGTCTTCTCCTCAGTGTTCTTTCTCCACCTCTCCTCTGCGACCGAAGGATCCACCTCCCTCTTCAGCGCCTCTATCCGCTGATCTATCTCCTTCTCCCGCGATATCTCCTTCCTGTGCTCCTCTATCTCTTCCTCCAGGGCCTTTATACTGCTCTCGAGATCCTTTGCTCTGCTCTCGTATCCGTCCCTCTCCGCCTTCTTTGAACGCTCCTCGTTTATGATCCGGTCAAGCTCTGCATAGCGCGCATAATCCTTCTCCAGAGCAGCAAGCCCCTCTCTGAGATCCCTGATCCTGACGAGATCCCTCTCGAGCCTCTCGATGTCAGAGCGCAGATGAGCGATCTCGTCCCTCACGCCCTGAAGCTTCATCCTTGTGTCCTGGAGCTCCTTCTCCCTGCTCTCCCATTCTGCGATCCTTTTCCTCATCTCTTCGTCCTTTCGCTTTGTGACGTCAAGCTCCGCAGATACTTTTTTCTCTTCCTCTCTCATGCTGTCCAGCTCTTTTACAGCCGCAGAGAGCTCTTCTCTCCTCGGCTGCATTTCGTCAATCTGCTGCTTGAGACCTTTGCTCTCGCTCTCAAATGCCTTGGTTATGATCCCTGCGTTGTCCCTCGCGTTCGCGTAGTCCGTAAGACCAAAAGCCTTGCGAAGGAGCTTCATCCTGTCCTCCGGCCTGTCCTCAAGGATCTTCTTCATCTCCTCCTGCGGGGTGAATATCGCATACTCGTATATGTATGACCGTGACCTCGAGCTCTTCGGCTCTCTCAGCTTCAGCGCCTCCAGGGCTCTTCTCCTCAGCTCTACAGCGGACAGACTGCTCCTCAAGCCATCCTCTACCACCCAGCCTCCCTTGTCATAGCCGTCCTTTATCTCCCTGTGGAATGCGTAATCCCTGCCCTCAACATCCAATCTCACTTCGACAAAACCACTACGCTCTCCAGCCCTCAGGAGCTTGATGTCGTTCTTTCCGAACCTTGAACCGGTGCCGAAAAGGGCGAACTCTATGGCATAGAGCACTGATGATTTTCCTGCCCCTATGTCCCCATGTATCAGATTTATGCCTTCTCTCATGCCCACGACGGTGTCGGAGTGACTCCTTATGTTCTTTAGTCTTATCTCTCTGATTATCATCTATTCCTCCAGACCGAAGAATCCGACGCCACGCCTCTCCACCTCACTCTCAAAGTCGCTCCTGCTCATCCCGAGTTCTTCCTGATCCATGGAGAGCTCTGAGAACAGCGTCCTCGCCCTTGCTCTGTCGTTCCCGAAAAGGTCATCAAATAGCTTGTTCTCTATCTCCTCTCTTGTGCTCCCCGAGGCAATCAGAGTCTGTCTCGCCTCGCTGGTCACGCTCCTATTCATGACCGCGAACTCCGCCCCGTTCTGCAGCACTTCTCTCTTGGCGCCGCTCACATCTATCTCGGCAACAGAGCCGCTCTTAAGACTACCATGAAGATCTAAAAGAACCACTTTACCCGCGAAACTCCTGCCGCACCTCTGCAGTAGCAGATCGGAGGCCTCTCTGCTGTCCATGCCACTGAAGTCCAGGTCTATGAGCTCGAAATCAGCCACCCGGACAGGCGCGAACTCGGGCCTTACCGCTCTGCCGTCCACATCCACTACAAAGAAACCGCGTGCCTCCAGTGCACTGAGATCCCTGAAATCAGCGCCGAACAGGGGCCCGGGGAAAACGATCCTGTCACGCACTATCTTCTCATGCACGTGCCCTCCGGCATAATAATCGAAGCCCGCGGGCAGCATGCTCTCAGGTATGGCGTCGTCCTGCGGCACATTTTCAGGGCGAAACTCCTTTATCGCAGTGTGGAACATGAATATGCTGAATGCTCCCTGTGGCACAGCCTTTACGATCCCATAGTACTCCCTCTCAAGCGCCTGAGTCCTGCCGCTTATGCCCATGAGCTCCGCACCCGTGCCTTCATCGATCACAGGGCTGAGGTTAGCCTCGCTGTCAACAACGAACACCTTCTGAAAGAGACCTGCGCTGCCGAGAACATCTATCAGGTTAGTCGTGTTTGCCGCGTAATCGTGGCTTCCATATATGAGATAGATCCTTATGCCCTTGTCGACGAGCATCTTCATCTTTTCTACGGCTCTCTTTGTGATCCCCAGATCAGGAAAACTGCGGTGGAAGAGATCCCCGCTTATGACCACAAAATCCACCTCCCGGTCGATGCATACGTCAATCGCCCTTTCAAACGCCTGCAGATTCAGCTCCCGGAGGTGTTCCTCCCTGAAAGCCCCGAGGTGACAGTCTGCCATGTGCGCGAATCTGAATTTCACCTTCCCTGTTCCGCTTTCGGCCTTATCATCATTTGCCAGAACTGTTCTAGTATCTATAGAACTTTCATCCGGTTTCGAACTTATATCCTGCTCCCGATTCGTAACAGAGCCCTGGAGGAAGTCATCAAGACGCTTCATCAATCCCTTATTCCAGCCTCTGTGACGTTTATCACAACCTCCCTCTCTGGTAAGCTAGGGCTATCCACAAGTCTTGCAATACGCTTTTCCCCCTTGCTCTTTCTTATGTGCACCCTGTAGGTTGCGGTATGTCCCACTATGTTTCCTCCTATCGGCCTTGTAGGATCACCGAACATTATGCCGGGATTTGTCTGAACCTGGTTTGTGACATAGACAACAGCATTATTCACATCACCAAATCTCTGGAGAGCATGCATGTGTATGTTGAGCTTCTGCTGTCTGTCGCTTAAAGCCCCTCTACCGACGTATTCTGCTCTGAAATGTGCTGTCAGGGAATCTATTATGAGAAGCTTCACCGGGTACTCCTTTGCTAGCTCTCCGGCTTTATCCACTAAAAGGATTTGATGGTCACTGTTGAATGCTCTTGCTACATGTATTCTGCTGAGCATCTCCTCAGGGTCTAACTCCAGAGCGGTAGCCATCTGCTTTATACGCTCCGGCCTGAAGGTGTTCTCCGTATCTATATATACTACATGTCCATCAAGCCCACCTTTATCCTCTGGTAATTGAACGTTTACGGCTAGCTGGTGAGCAACCTGCGTTTTTCCACTACCAAATTCTCCATAGAACTCTGTTATCCCCTGGGTTTCTAAGCCCCCACCAAGCATATCATTGAGCTGCTGTGATCCTGTGGTGAGCTTTTTCAAACCCTCTCTTCTCTTCATCACCTCGAGCCCTGTCTCAAAACCACCGACATCTGCAGCCTCCCTTGCTGCCATTATTATCTTCATCGCTGCGGCCTCACCAACATCGGCAGCCTCCTTGAGCATAGCAGGTGTAGCAACAGCTAAACTCATGAGATCAGTAAAACCCGCCTCTACCAGCTTTTCTGCAGTGGCAGGGCCAACGCCCGGAAGATCTTCAATGCTTACAACTTCCTTTGCCATTACTTTCTATTGTTTTCTGTCTTTTAATCTTTTGCCATCCCTTGTTTTTTGGATCTGGGAAAAATATGTTATGTCTTTTTTGTAGATGGTTAGATGAAATGCAGGGCTAAGATAGGGCTATGCCCCACGCCGATGGCACAAAAATCTTTAAATATGTTGACATCTTTTTGCCCCCCATGAACTACAGCGAGGCCATGGAAGAAGGGACACTATGGGGTATCCTTACCTCGATAGACCTCTTTGAGTGCGATCCAGAGATCATAAATTCGGAGGAGGATATAAAAAGGTTCGTTGTGGAGCTCTGTGATCTCATTGAAATGAAACGCTATGGTGAATGCCAGGTCTACAGGTTCGGTAATGGCGATAAAGAGGGTCTGAGCTTCCTTCAGCTGATAGAGACCTCACTCATCTCAGGTCATCTCTCAAACGATCTTAAGAGCGCTTATGTCGATTGCTTCTCATGCAAGTACTACGACCCGGAGATCGTTGCCGAGTTTTCTAAAGCATTTTTCCACGCAGATAAGGTAAGGAAAACAGTAGTCCCGAGACGCTCTAAGCCTTAATTATCATAATAGAAAGTTTTAATTTGCACTAATCCATTCCTCAAGCATGGTTGAATTCCGTGTCAACGTGAGCACAAAGGATGGAAAAACGAGGCAGTTTGAGGTAAAGGAACAGCATGCAGGTGCGCTACTCGGGAAGAGTATAGGTGATGAGGTTGATGGCATTCTCGTTGGTCTTCCGGGTTACAGGCTTATTATAACCGGGGGGAGCGATAGAGACGGCTTTCCGATGAGAGAGGACATCTCAGGCATAGGAAGAAAGGATGTGCTTCTTTCTAAGAGCAAGGGCTTCAGAAATGCGGAAGATGGACAGAGGAAAAGAAGACTTGTGCGTGGAGACATGATCTCACAGGAGATAACCCAGATAAACATGAAGGTCGTGAAGGAGGGATCAAGGCCCATAGAGGAGAAGGAAGATGAAGGTTCCGGGACAGCCTGAAGTCAACATAGGGATGGTAGGCCATGTAGACCATGGCAAGACTACCCTGACAAATGCTCTTACGGGTGAATGGACTGACAGGCACAGCGAAGAGATGAAGAGAGGCATATCGATAAAGCTCGGATACGCTGATGCTGCATTCTATAAATGCAGAGAGTGTGAAGAGCCACAGTGCTATTGTGCTGCTCCTGTGTGCCCTGCTTGTAAGAACGAGACTGAGCTTGAACGTGTGGTTTCTTTTGTTGATAGCCCGGGGCATGAGACTCTCATGGCAGTGATGCTCTCAGGTGCTGCTGTGATGGACGGAGCTTTGCTGGTTATCGCTGCGAATGAGAAATGCCCCCAGCCCCAGACGAGAGAGCATCTGGAGGCTCTGGAGATCCTCGGTATAAGAAACGTGATCATAGTGCAGACAAAGATAGATATTGTCTCCGAGGATGATGTCAAAAAGAATTATCAGGAGATAAAGAATTTTGTGAAGGACACAATCGCTGCGGATTCTGTTATAATCCCCGTTTCTGCTCATCACGATGCAAACACAGACGTGCTCATAAAAGCGATAATAGAGAACATACCAGTGCCAGATCACAATCTGGATAAGCCTCCATTGGTGAGTGTTTTGAGATCATTTGATATCAACAGGCCAGGCATGAAGCTTTCAGAGCTCAGGGGTGGTGTTTTGGGCGGTGCTGTGCTCCAGGGAGAGCTGAAGGTAGGAGATGAGATAGAGATAAGGCCGGGCATTAAGAAGGAAGAGCACAACAAGACAGTATGGGAGCCTCTTTTTTCTGAGATATCCTCTCTCAGAGCTGGGGAGCTTGACCTTGAAAGAGCAAAGGGAGGAGGCCTTATCGCGGTTGGCACACATCTGGATCCCTCTCTGACAAAAAGTGATTCTCTCGCAGGTCAAATGCTTGGTAAGCCCGGCTCTCTACCAGAGGTTCTTTTTGACCTTAATGTAGAGGTAAGCCTTCTCGATCGCGTCGTGGGACTTGAGGGAGACATACCTGTTGAGCCCATAAAGACAATGGAGCCGCTGATGCTCAACGTGGGTTCTGCCACAACTGTGGGTACAGTGAAAAGCACAAAAGGAAACAGCGCGTACATATCTCTGAAGGTTCCGGTATGCCCTGTCAAAAGCCAGAGGGTAGCGATAAGCAGGCGCTTTGGCTCAAGGTGGCGTCTGATAGGCTATGGGATCATCAAATAAAATCAAAGTGCTTCTAGACACGAACATGCTTCTTTCTCTGTTCAGGTTCAATGTAGCACTGGATGAAGACTCAGACCTTTTTGTCACTGAAAGCGTTGTGAATGAGCTCAGATCAATGCACTCCCAGAACGCAAAGGCTGCGCTGAGCTTCGTTCAGGATAGATGTAAGGTTATAGAAAGTCTTTCCACCTTTGCCGATAGAGATCTCCTTGAGATCGCATCAATGCTTGATTGTGTTCTTGCTACAAATGACAGAGAGCTGCGCAGAGAGGCAAGGGCAAAGGGTATAAGGACAGCCTGCCTCAGGGGAAAAAAGAAGATAGTTTTTGATTGAGGCTTCATTTATGTTTTATGGGGCTGCCCAGATTTGAACTGGGGTCTCGGGCTCCCGAAGCCCGTAGGATACCAAGCTACCCTACAGCCCCTATTGCAGAGAATCAATCTTTTCCTTTATCTCTCTTATCCTCTCTTTTAGCTTTTCATTCCTCTCTCTTTCTTCCTTTATGATCTCCTCTACTCTGGAGATGTAGCTCTCAAGGCTTTGCTCTGTGTCTAACATAGCAACCCCCTGATCTGCCGTCTCTTTTGTCTCAGTTTCTGTCTCTGCTTCGGTTCCGGGCTCTGTTCCGGCTTCAATGGCTATCGATCTGCGATAGGAAAAGAGAGCAGTTACAGCGAGTGCGCAGGATATAATAAGCGCAAGCAAGCCTGTGCTGATTTCTTCGCTGCCAAGAAAATAGAGGGCTACAGCAAAGAAGGGATAAACCGCCAGAGTGAAGTGCCCCAGAAAAAGCATATCTCTGTTACGTGAAAGCAGGAAAAAGAGCGGTACAAGCAGAGCATACAGTGCTGTCAGTATCACTTTCAGAGCTATTGCAGAGGGAGCAAAAATAAATAGCAACAGGCCAAGGGCATAGTGGATTGCAATGTATGCGTGGCTTTTATTCATTTTATGGTCTCCAGAAAGTTCTTTATGATCTCTCTCCCATATTGCGTCTCTCTCACCTCAGGGTGAAACTGAACGCCATATATGTTTTTAGATCTTATCGCCTGCACCTCACAGCCATCAGAGCTTGCTAGAAGAGAGAAGTTTTCTGGTATGGTTGTAACCTCTTCACTGTGTGATTCCCACACCTCAATGCTATCCGGTAAGCCATTGAAGAGCTCATCATTTTCAACGATCCTTATTCTGGTTCTTCCATATTCGCCCTTTCCCCTTTTAACTGTGCCCCCAAAGTGTTTTGCTATAATATGCAGACCCATACATATGCCCAACACAGGCATGTCCAGTTTTAAGTACTCATCACACAGACCGCATCCCTGATTGACACTTCCCTTGCCCCCGGAGAGAATGAGGGCATCACATTCTATGCTCTCAGCCTCTGTTGTGTTCGGCAATATCCTCACACTGGCCCCCAGCTCCCTGAGAGCTCTGTGCTCTAAATGCGTCCATTGCCCTCCATTGTCTATAACAATGACATCCATATTTTTAACGTGTTGCTTTCTTAATATAGCTTTCTTAAGCACAAAATAATATTAAGAGATTTTTCCATACATTGTGTGGATAAAAGGAAAGCTCTCTATCTTGGCGCGGCACTTGCTGTTCTGCTTGCTGTTCTCTATTTCTTTTATCCCCTGCTCGATGGAATTGTCCTTGGCATAGTTTTTGCCTACGTCGCCAAGCCTGCTAAGAAAAAAATGGAGAAGAGGATAGGAAATAGCAAAGCATCTCTATTGGCCACATTGCTCATTATTGCTCCCATAGTTGTCATACTCCTTCTGGGGCTGCTTGAGGGCACTTCCCAGGCCATAGTTCTTGTCCAGAACATGGATGGCTTAATGGAGAGATTTTATGAATATCTCTCTGCTTTAAACCCGCGGCTGGAGGAATTTTTCGCGAGTGGCTTAAGCTGGGCTACTGATGCGACGCGCTCATTTTTACAGAGCCTTCCGGTTTTAGAGTATGCTACAGGTGTTGTCATGCTTGCGCTCAATGGTTTTATTGCGGTTTTTTCCTGCTATTATTTCCTGGTTGATGGCAAAAGACTCTCTGATGCGCTGAGACAGAAGCTCAGCGAGAGAGCTTTCCATATGCTGGAGGCAAGCAGTGAGCGTATAAGCGGGGTTTTTGTTGGTAGTTTCTATTTCTCTATATTTATGGCTCTGGTCTCTATTCCATTTCTCATCTATTTTGATATTCCCTTCTGGGCCATAGCAGCAGGCCTTATGTTTCTGGCAGCGCTCATACCGGTATTTGCGGAATGGATGATAATTGTTGCTTTATCTCTCTATGTCCTTCTCATCGGAGGGGCTATGCCCTTTATAGCCTTCCTTATCATAGGTATGGTGTTCTTTTATTTTCTCCCTGAATTTCTCTTGAGACCATTTCTTGTGGGAGGCTATTCTAATATTCACCCACTGCTGCTCTTTTTAGCTTTCATAGGTGGCGGGCTAGCTTTTGGCATCTCTGGCTTTTTCCTTGCGCCAATGGCGGTTTGTGTAGCAACTGTCCTATGGGAAGAGTGGTGAGCTTATAAGGTAGTCTGCGGTCTTTCTGTTGCATGCGGTTGGTATATCATAGAGAACAGCCAGCCTGAGAAGAGTTTTCACATCAACATCATGCGGCTGTGACGTTAAAGGATCCCAGAAAAATATGAGCACATCGATCTTTCCTTCAGCGATCATGGCGCATACCTGAGCATCTCCGCCCATCGGACCATGAAGCAACAGCTCAATATCCAGGTTAAGCTCTGCCTTTAGCATGGCACCTGTTGAGTGAGTTGCGTAGAGTTTGCACTTCGATAGCGCATTTCTGTTATATCCCGCCCACTCAACAATATCACTCTTCTTTGCATCATGTGCTATGAGCACAACCCTTCTCATTCAACCTCCTTTGCTTTTTTGTTTTTTATCAGGATCTTTGCTGTTTCGGGGGGTAAAGTGACTACATCCCCTTTTTTCAGAGTATAACTCTTCCTATCCTGTGAGACAAAAGGAGGAAGATCCTCGAGAATGACGAGCAGTTTTTCTTCTCTCTTTACTTCCTCTCTCCCGCTTTTTTCCTCATTTTCATCATTGTTACTGAAGGCTTTTTCCTTAGCCTCTTTCAAGCATCCAACGATCTCATTTAACAGGCCCTTCTCATCCTTTGAGAGGTTTTTTGTGTACTCTATCTCTCCGCCCCTTGCTCTTATTATGGCCGCATTTATCACAAAGCTCTCTCTCAGATTATATATCTCGTTTATGTCCTGTGTTACCCTGTTTATATTATCTGAGAGCGCTCTCGCCTTTGGTGAAAAAACATCCCTCTCTTTGGCAAACTCTTTCTGCAGAGATTCTAAATATTTCCTGGCGCTTTTGTAAAAATCCGCAGGCAGATCTATCACCTCTTTTTTTCTGCATTTCTGAAGGATCTCTCTTATCTTTTCATAGTTAAGTTCCTCTTCCATCCATAGAATATTAGAGTGCAAGGAATTATAGTTTTTCCTTGCATAAAGTTTTATATAATAATATGCACATCATACTTGGGGAGATTATGGTAAAGGAGATAGGATCTTTCAGAGGACTCAGAGTTTATACAAAGGATGGAGTGTACATAGGCAAGGTGGACAACATAGCGCTTGACCTTCCAAACAGGCGCATAAGAGGGCTCTTGCTAACAGGAACAAACCCGAACCTTGTGGAAGGCGGGCGCAGCGTCCTTGTGCCTTACAGGTGGGTCTCGGCTGCTGGGGATATAACGCTATTGAACTTTTTTCCCCAGAAGGTTAGTGGAGTTGAGGCAGAGGAAAACAAGTAAGGAATGATGAAGAGAGCAGTTGATGATGAAAAGCTCACATTCGGAATAAGGGAGATAGACAGGATATTTGGAGGCTCTCTACCGAAAGGTTTCTCTTTTCTGGTTATAGGACAGCCCGGCTCAGGAAAGGAGGTGCTTCTGAAACAGTTTGCCGGCACAAAGGGCGAAAGTGAAAACTGCGTCTACTTCACTGCCACAGAGGGAGAGGATGAGATATATGGCTTCATTGAGCAGCATGGCTGGAAAGGGGATATAAAGATCGTTGACCTGGGAAGGATCTACTATGAGAAGATACTCAGCCAGACTCTGAGAATAGCCAAGGAGAGAAGGGACCTTTCCGTAGAAAAGATAGCCGAGGCTGCATCAGTGAGCTCGGAGACACAGTATAGTGAGGAGGAGATAAATTTTGTCAATCTTGTGTGGGGTGAGTTTACCGAGATGCCAAAACCGATGAGGGCTGTGTTTGATTGTTTGGAGTTCATAGCAGACTATCACTCACAGCAGGAGGCTATAAATCTGGTTCAGGCTATAAAAACGTATGCGCAGAATATAGGGGGGTTGGTTCTTTTTTCATTGACAAAGGATCTATACCCATCAATGCAGCTTCGCTTGGAGTCCATAGTTGATTGTGTTATAGAGCTTGATACGAACAGAAGAGTGGATGAGGTAGAGCGTCTTGTTATAATAAAAAAGATAAAGAATTCTCCACACAAAATAAGCATAAACAGGTATAGAATAGGTGATGAAGGCTTCCAGTACGATACCATGAAGAGGGTGGTGTAGGCAATATCATGTTATCATAGCGTATCACACATAGCATGGATGGATGGAGATGAGGTTTGAAGAGGCTTTAGGCATAGCAAAAGAGGGCATAGATGCGGCAGACCCTGAGAGGGCGGTGATGGAGAGCGTATCCTTGAATGATGGTGTTTTATCTGTGTGTGGAGAGAGTTTTGATCTTGATAACTACGAAAAGATCCTTGTTATTGGTGCTGGTAAAGCGAGCGAGCGCATGGCCTCAGGCATAGAAAGGGTCCTCGGCGATAGGATCTCAGAGGGGTTGGTGATAACAAAAAAGAGGCTGGGGCTAACAGAGAGAATAGAGGTCATAGAGGGCTCTCACCCTCTGCCGGATGAGAGGTCTTTAAAAGCGACGCGTAGAGTTATGGAGCTGCTCAGCCATTGCGGCGTTAAGGACCTTGTTGTTGTCCTTATATCCGGTGGAGGGTCATCGCTCCTTTGCTACCCTGAAGTTAGCCTCGGGGCTTTCAGAGAGATCACAGAGAGGTTGATGAAGGCCGGGGCTGACATAAAGGAGCTAAACACGGTTCGAAAAAAGCTATCCATGGTGAAGGGAGGCAAGCTCGCATCTCTTGCGCAGGGAGAAGTTATCTCATTGATAATAAGTGATGTTGTGGGTGATCCCCTGGCGTTTATAGCCTCCGGTCCAACGGTAAGCGATACGAGCACAAACAGAGACGCTCTCGAGATCCTCAGAAAATATGGCATAGATGCTAATGATGAGATCATTGAATGCCTGTCATCAGAGGAGGGGGTTGTGGAGAGCAGGGCAAAGAATTATCTCATAGCAACAAACCGCAGATCCCTTGAGGTTATGAGAGAGGAGGCAGAGAAGAGAGGGTATAGCTCTCTTATTCTCTCACCCTTTTTTGAGGGAGAGGCTGCGCAGTTAGGGCTGTTTCTCTCCGCGATAGCAAAGGGCATGGAGATGAGAAGGTTGTGCATCCTCTGCGGGGGGGAAGCGGTTGTTAATGTTAAGGGAAGTGGCAGAGGTGGACCGAACATGGAGATGGCGGCTAGCTTTGCTCTGGGCATTGATGGAGCAAAAGCTTCGATAGCATGCATCGCGAGCGATGGTGAAGATGGCTCCACCTATGCGGCTGGTGCTTTTGCGGATAATACCACCAGCTCAAGAGCAGAAGAGCTGGGTTTAAACATCAAAGAGCATCTAAGAAACAATGACACTCTGAGCCTATTTGAGAAGCTTGGGGGGCTTATGGTAACTGGTTCAACAGGCACAAACGTTAACTCTTTCTGGCTTCTCTCAATTGAAGAATAAGTTTATTAGTAACAAAGAGCTAAGTAATAGTGATGGTAAGGTATAGGGTTGTCCCCAGGAAGGTCATTCCAGCTGATTACATTAATGATATGAAGCAGAGGATAGACAACCTCAGAAGAGCCGTTGTCCAGAAGAATGAGGAGATAGAGAAGCTAAAAGGGGTTTTGCGCTCTTTTGCAAGAGAGAGGGCTGAGGTGCTCAAGCAGAAAGAGGAGCTTGAAAGGGAAAAAGGTGCTTTTAGCAGAGAGAAAGCAGCCCTGGAGGCTCTCAAGAAGGAAAATGGGCGTCTCTCCAATGAAAATGCAAAGCTCAATGAGAGCGTAAGATCGCTTGAGATTCAGCTTAAGAGCTATGAAGAAAAGATAAGAGAGCATGATGAAAGAATAAGGGAATATGAAGATCGCATAAAAGAGAATAAAGAGAATGCATCACAGCTTGAGGCTATTATAAAGCAGAAAGACGAAGAGATATCCAGGCTCAACGAGGCAATATCAGAACATCTGACCACAATAATGAAGTTAAATGCGTCTCTGGAAGAGAAGGAGAGAGTTATAAAAGATAGGGATGATACTATCAGCGAATATGCCAGCAAAACCTCAGAGCTCAATAAATACCTTCTGGAGATCAGAGAGTTAAAGCTGAGCGATAGGAGTGCGATGCTTCTCTTCAGGGCCACGCTTGTCTCAGGCACGATCCTTGCGGTTGTAGGAGCGATCTTTGCGATATTCGCAGGGCCGCTGGTGTTTTCTCTGGGCATTGAGAATGCATTGCGGATAAAAATAGCTGTTACGCTTCTTGGGGTGGCTCTTCCATTGTGCATGATCTCCATAACACACAGGCTATTTGCCACCAGGCTCTCCGTGCTTTACCTCAATGTCACAGGCTTTGTCGTGGCGGTTGCGACGATGGTGCTCTTCGATATGTATTACCCGGAAAACTTTATGCATCCGTTTGCAGGCACGCTTTACTTCCTTTACACCCTGTCTGCGTTCATGCTCTTTACTGCTGTGATCCTATCTCTGCCAAGGATCCACAAAGGATCTAAAGGGAAAGAGCCTGCTAGAGAGCCAGAGATACCTGAAAAGCAAGAGGCAGCGAAACCGGAAGAAAAAGAACCAGAAGAGGGGGAAATGAGCGAAGAAGATCTATTCGAGTCTATAGATGATTAGATGGATAAAAAATATATACAGAAAACCTCTTTCTTCCACATGAAAAGCTTAGCTGTTGTTCTTTCGCTGCTCCTCCTTGGGCTGATACCTGTAAGCGCTTACGCCCAGCAGCAGCCAGTGATCCTGCCAGAACCTGTGCCCATAGAGGAAACTCCTGAATCACAACCACAACAGGAACAACCACAACAGGAACAACCACAACAGGAACAGCCACAGGAATACGCGGGTGTTCTGGATATATGGGAGAACGCTTTCAACACAATGCTGCAGAGCGGGTCTGTATTTAGCTGGATATCAATATGTTTTTCAGCTGTGTTTAATACAATTCCATACATCCCCCAGATGGTTGAGAGAGCGCTCAGGCTCATACCGCGCTCATGCGTCTTTTTGATAAGGGTAGCAAGGGCTTTACCTTCGATCTTGGAAAGCTTCTGGACTCTTCTTTCATCTTTGCCTTCTTACATAAGAATGCTTATAGATCTGATACAACAGATGCTTGATCTCGCGGCAACGTGCATCCGCATTCTGCCACAGATGCTGGGGAGCTCAGCGCAACAACCACAGCAACCACAGCAATCTTCGCTGCTGGATCTGTTAAGGATTGTGGGCACTTTGATGCAATGAAAAGACTTCTTGCTCTTCTGCTGGTTATTCCCATAGCATTTGCTCAGTTACCAGCAGAAGCCCAGATCTCTGTTATACCTCAGAATTTTCCTCTTGAAGCGGTAGCGAATGCTGTTGTTGAGGACCCTTCGCTCATTGAGCTGTTTCTGCCCCAGATTATAGATGCGCTTGTGGAGAGCCCTGAAGAGATAGTGCCTCTTGGCATCTCCTTGCTCTCTGATCCTGCTTTTATGGAAAAAATGATCGATGTGCTGCCATCGCTATCGCAATTTTTGCCTTACATCTTCACAAGACTGCCTGAGATCCTCCAGAATCTACCATATATTATGGAAACTTTTCTTCCAAATGCGGATGCAATAATAAATTCTCTGGTAATAACCATAAATGAACGTCCTGATACAGTGTCAAAAGCTCTGAGCTCTCTCATACCAGCAGCTCTAGAAAATGTAGATGTGATCGTTGGGGCTTTTGCTTTTTCGCTCCCAATTATTCTGTCATACACACCACAGCTCGTTGAGATCTTTGTGGAGCTCAGTCCTGTTCTGCCAGCGGTTGTTTCGCAGATAGATCTTGAGGGTCTGTCTGCTCTTCTTCTTTCATACCTTCCCCAGATCTCGGATGCGCTTGTATATTTCTTCGAAGGGCTATCTGAGGAACAGATCGCTCAGATATCTGATGCGCTGTTCTATCTGTTGCAGGTTATACCGGGCGCGCTGCCCGAATTGATCTCAGCGGCTCTTATTCTTTTACTCTCCCCAGGGTCGATATTCACAGCGCTTTTTGCTCTTATAACCTCCATATCTTTACAGGACATGCTCAGACTAATCCCCTCCATCTTCAGATTATTCGATGCGCTCCTGCGCACAGCGCTCGTCTTTTTGTCAAGAGAGAACATGGAGATAATATTCAGGACATCCATATCTGCTGTTGGTTCCATGAATCTTAGAGAAGTTATGTCAGCTTTCAGAGAGAACCAGGTAGAGATAAATGGAGCTCTGGTTCCAAGGTGGGTTATATCTTAGAGCCAGTCTATCCACGGTGTCCTTACACCGAGCTTTAATATGTACGGAGCTCTCCTCTTGTGCCTGCTGCATTCTACCATCTCCCTCACTCTTTCAATCCGGGCTACAGGCATATTCAAAGCTCCTGCTATCCCATCATCATTGACCTGCAGCTCAAGCCCTTTGAGAATGAGGTCTAAGGTTTCGTAATCCATGCCCAGCTCTCCTTCATCCGTCTGCCCCGGGTAAAGCTCAGCGCTCGGCACCTTTTTTATTATTGCCTCAGGGATGCTGAGCTCTCTCGCGAGAAAACGGACCTCTGTCTTGTACAGATCCCCTATAGGAAGGATGTCTGACGCACCGTCGCCAAACTTTGTTGAGTAGCCCATCATTATCTCGCTCTTGTTACTGGTTCCAACAACAAAGCAATCCTCCTCATTTGCCCTCCTGTATAGAAGGCACATTCTGGCTCTTGCCTTTGCGTTTGCCTCAGAGATCTTTGTCTTAAATAGGCCCAGAGCTTTTACGGCATTATCTATATTCATGAGCTCATGCTCTACCCCCAGTTTATTGGCTAGCTCAACAGCATCTTTTGTGCTCTGCTCAGAGGTAACACTGTCGGGCATTATGAGCGCCCTTGCTTTTCCAGCTTCGGAGCAGAGGGCAGCGACAACACTCGAATCCAGACCCCCGCTCATGCCCACTATGAAAGGTTTATCAAAGCTTCTCAGAAAATGAACTATAACATCTTTTTGCTCTTTAGCTCTGTTCTCTATTTTTAAAATCATAAAAATAATAACCAGGAGGCTTATTAAGGTTATGCGTCTTGAGCTTGTGCAGGGGTATGAAAGGATCTTTGATAAGGAGAGAAATGCAGATTTTATAAAGAATAGGCTAGAGGAGAGCGAAGCAGATCTCATAATCTTTCCGGAGCTCTTCCTCACTGGCTATGTGATAAATGAGAGAGCCTTTGAGCTCGCTGAAAAAAAGAGCTCTCAGCTCATAAGAGAGATCGCAGAGAGCGCCGAGAAGAATAAAAAAGCCACGATCTTTGGGGCTGTGGAGGAGGATGAAGAAGTTAAAGGTCTATACTACAATTCAGCCTTTGTGATAGATGAGAAGGGAGCTGTGGACACGTATAGAAAAATATCCCTCCCAAATTTTGGTCCATTCAACGAAAAAAGGTTTTTCTGTGAGGGCGGTGAAAGAAAAACTTTCTCACTCAAAGGAGCCAAGGTCTGCGTGCTCATATGCTATGATCTCTTCTTCCCACAGCTCTGCTCTCCCTGTGATCTTTTAGTCTACATATCCGCATCTCCCTACACGAGCAGGAGCTCATTTGAGAAACTTTTCCCAGCAAGAGCTTTGGAGAGCACTTCATACCTCGCTTACGTTAACCTTGCTGGTAGAGAGGAAAGCACCATGTTCTGGGGTGGGAGCAGAGCGCTTGATCCTCACGGGGATGAGATCCTCAGGATGAAGTACTTTGAGAGCGAAATAGCGCAGGCGGATGTGGACATAGGATCGCTAAGCCAGATAAGAACCAGGAGGCCTGTTATAAGGGATGCAAAAATGGGGATAGTGGAAAAGAATATAAAGAAAGGTCTATTTCAGGTGGGATCTCTGGATAGAAAGTAATATAAACTGGTATGTTTTTACTCACTTATGAAATGCACAACAGTTGTATTGGCAATGGCGCTTCTTATGGTGCCACTAGTGTCTGCGACAGCGATGGCTCAGATGAAGCCTATGGCTCAGACGGAGCCTGAAGAGGCCGGCGAAGAACTTGCCCAAAATCTGACAGAGGCCTTTGGCCAGATTGACATAATGAGTATAGTCCCTCCCGTGATCGTGGACGTTCTTGACACTCTTTGCGGAGGGCTCTGGTCTTTAATAGTGAGCGCTATAGGCACTATTATCGGGGGGATCTGGTCTTTAATAACGCCTGTCTGGACGCTAATTGTTGATGGTATTGGTGCGGTGATTGCTTTTGTCGTGGACGTTTTTGAGGGTATTGGACTTCTCTGGGCAGGCTTTAACGACATAAATATAGAAAGTTATGCTTTCCAGAGCGCGAAGATATGTGCATTTGCGATAGCTGATCCAGTGCTCTGGTGCTGGAACCTCATGGGAGCAATCCACGTAATTCCATGTTGTAGCTGGGGTCTGGCATGCGTCCATGGAATAGCTCAGCTCGCACTGCTCTGGCTCAACCTCTTCATAAACCTGTGCCAGCACGCAATACTGCTCTGAGGGGTAATCGGCCACGCTGACCCCTCCCTTCTCTTTTTTTAATCTTGATCTAATTTTTAGCTGAGATCCTGCGTTTGCCTCAGAGATCTTAGTTTTGAAAGAGCTTTTACAGCTTTGTCTGATCTTATTCATATCCCTGATCTTCCAGAGCTGGAGCAGAGGGCTGCAATGAGGAATACGAAAGAGATTAAAGGACAGAGGTAATTTAGCTCTATGAACTACTACCTCTTTGCTGTTCTGTGCATGTTTGGGGTCATAGCCATTCTCGGTTTTTTCTCCTTTGTCATTTATCTCTCGGGCATGATCATGGGCTCTGTTAAAGAAAAGAAGAGTGGAGAAGAAACAAGGGAGATTAGAATTGGAGAGGGAGAGGGAGAGAGAAAAGAACCAGAAATGAAAACCATGGCTACCGAAGATGCAGAGGAAGAGCTGAAGAAGGTTGCGGCGATAGCTGCAGTGGTGGCTATGGCAGAGGGCGAGCAAAAAGAAAAGATGCCTGAAAAGAGGAAAAGAGAAGCAAGGTATCCAAGCCCATGGATGGTGGTGAGAGAATGATACCTGAGCTGATAATGATAACTGTTGGAATAATCTTCATCATCCTCGGCATAAAGTATAAGATGGAGCCCCTTCTGCTGGTTCCCATAGGCTTTGCGTCCATACTGGTCAACATACCCGGCTCTGAGCTCGCGCTTCCTGAGGGCATAGGGAACGTGGTGCACTGGATTTTTTCCGAGCTGATAGCCACAGAGGTGGTTCCGTGCCTCATCTTCTTCTGCCTCGGGGCAATGACAGATTTTGGTCCCCTGATATCTAATCCGAAGACCTTCATAATAGGGGCTGCGGCCCAGCTGGGGGTTGCGGTTGCATTCGTGCTGGCGATGCTCATAGGATTTACACCTCTGCAGGCCGCGAGCATAGGCATAATAGGCGGGGCTGACGGTCCAACAACGATATTCCTGACGACCTCTCTGGCTCCAGAGATCCTGGGCGCAACAGCTGTTGCAGCCTACAGCTACATGTCCCTGGTGCCCATAATACAGCCTCCTGTTGCCATGGCGCTGACAACAAAGGGTGAGAGAAAGATCAGGATGAAGAAGCCAAGAGATGTTAATAAGAGAGAGAAGATAATCTTTCCAATTCTCTTAACGATAGTTGCAGGCTTCGTTGTTCCTGCTTCCCTTCCTCTCATAGGCCTGCTCCTCTTCGGAAACCTGCTCAGGGAGAGCGGTGTGACCGAAAGGCTCTCAAAGACCGCAGAGAATGATTTTATGAACATATTAACTATACTTCTGGGCCTGGGCATAGGAGGAACGATGATGGCTGAGGCATTTCTTACGCTGCAGACGCTTGAGATCATAGCTCTTGGTGCATTCGCATTCGTGTGCTCAACAGCTGGAGGCGTTCTCATCGTGAAGCTCATGAATCTTTTCGTGAGAGAGAAGATAAATCCGCTCATAGGGTGCGCTGGTGTTAGCGCTGTGCCCATGAGCGCGAGAGTTGCCCAGACGCTGGCCGCAAGAGAGGATAGGCAGAACTATATTCTTATGCATGCGATGGGCCCAAATGTCGCTGGGGTCATAGGCACTGCTATGTCTGCGGGTTTATTCCTTCAGTTCCTCTGATGGGCTTCCATCTCTTCAATGTCAGGGATAGAGAGACCACGGTTATTGAGCTCAGAGCCATCGCCAGAGCTGCGAGCTCAGGGCCTATTGTGTAGGGGTAAAATACGCCCGCAGCCAGAGGAATGAGCGCTGCATTGTAGGCGAAAGCCCAGAATATGTTCTGATGGATCTTCTGCATGACCTTTTTTGAGAGATCCAGAGCTGTTTTTACGTCTCTGGTGTCATCGTGTATCAGAACGATCTCACCGCTCTCTATGGCTATGTCCGTGCCCTTGCCCATAGCGATGCCAGCATCAGCCTGCGCCAGAGCAGGGGCATCGTTTATTCCATCGCCCACGAAGATCACCTTTGAGCTCTGCTGTAGCTTCTTCACCACTCTGGCTTTTTCATCCGGTTTTACGTTTGCGATGACGTTTTTTATTCCTAAGGCATCAGCTATGCTCTTCGCATTTTTTTCATCATCACCTGTTAGCATATGGATCTCATAATCCCTGAGAGATGATATTGCCTCTTTCGCCCCCTCCTTTATCCTGTCTGAAACATGTATTGTGCCCTTTATCTCCCCATCCACAGCCACAAAAACCGCTGTGCTCTCCACAGTTATTTCTTTACCTAAGAGCTCTTTGCTGCCAACAACGACCTTTTTCCCATCAACATAGCCGCTCACGCCGAAGCCACTATGGCTTCTGAAGCCCTCAGCGCTCTTTTTATCCTTTGATCTCTCCTTTATCGCCAGGGCTACTGGATGCTGGGAGCCCTGCTCAACAGCCGCTGCGAGATCTATCAGCTCCTGTTCATCCATATCCGTGTCTATCCCTGTTATAACAGGTCTGCCCTCTGTTAGCGTGCCTGTTTTATCGAAGACTATTGCCCTAGCCTTGCTTGCGCTCTCTATGGCTTCGCTGTTCTTTATCAGCACTCCCAGCTCAGCCCCTTTGCCAAGACCTACGGTCACAGCCGTAGGTGTTGCCAATCCAAGGGCGCAGGGGCATGCTATGACTATGACCGATATGAAGGTTTTGAAAGCGAATAGCGATCCATTGATGAAGTACCATGCGATGAATGAGATGAGCGCTATCGTTAAGACCGCAGGTAGAAAGAAGGCAACCGCTCTATCTGCGGCTTTCTGAATCTTAGGCTTGCTGTACTGTGCTTCCTCCACGGTTTTTATTATCTGGGATAGCACTGTGTCTCTGCCAACCCTCATTGCTCTTACCTTCAGCATCCCATCATCTGTTATGGTCCCGCCGGTAACACTGGATCCTTTCTCCTTCAGCACAGGCATCGGCTCTCCTGTAAGCATGGCCTCATCTACCCAGCTCTGTTCCTCAATAACCTCCCCATCTGCTGGTATCCGCTCACCAGAGCGGACAACGATCACATCGCCTATAGAAAGCTCGTCTGCAGGGACCTCAATCTCTTCTCCATTGCGTATAACTAATGCTTTCTTTGGCTGAAGGGCTATGAGCTTTCTTATCGCCTCAGATGTCCTTCCCTTTGCTCTGGCCTCCAGATATCTCCCCATCAGCAGGAATGAGGCCAGCATGAGTGCGGTGTCATAGAATATGAAATTTTTATCAAGGACGCTTATGGTCCCGAGGACGCTTGAGATGAGCGCCATGGACATGGCAAAGGCGTACATCACATCCATTGTGAGGGTTTTTGTTTTGAGAGCGCCATAGGCACTCTTAAAGATAGGGTAGCTCACATACACAAAAGGAGGCAGAGAAACAGATGTGAGTATATAAGGATCTATATGGATGTTTAGAAGCATAAGCGCCATCATAGGCACAGAAAAGATGAAGCCAATCGCTATGCGGATGAGCGTTTTGTTCTCATCGCTCTCAGTTATTTCCTCCCCCTCTACGCCCAAGAATTGATAGCCCGTGCCCTCTACTGCCTTTTTCATCTCCTTTATTCCGATCTTTCTCTCATCATAGACCACGTATGCCCTCTCTGTCGCGAGATTCGCAACGGCATCATAGACACCATCCAGTGATTTTAGAGCTTTTTCTATTGTTTTGATGCACATAGCGCAGTGCATACCGCCTATTCGTAGCGTTGCTCTGCTTGCCTTAATTCCATAGCCCGCTCCTTCTATCGCTTTTACTACGTTACTCATGTCTATTTTCCTTTCATCATAGCTGATATGGGCGGACTCGCTGTTGAGATCAACGGTAGCGCTGTCCATTCCGTCAAGGCTATTCAGAGCTTTTTCTATTGTTTTGACGCACATAGCGCAGTGCATGCCCGTTATCCTCACATCAGTTTTTTTCATTTAAATGTGAGATGGTTTGCTCGCTTTATATCGTTTCGTGCTCAGATGTTCGGCTCTAAGAGCAGCCTCTGGTAGTTCTCTGGAGAGTTGATCGCACAGGAATGAATGATAAATGATAAATATAGGTCATAGCATATTATCCGTTATGAAAATGGTGTTTGTGGTGGTTTTGACATCCTTTGCGCTTCTGTCTGCGCTTATACCTGCCAATGCATATCCTCTATCCAGGACTCAGGAGGATCCTGCCCAGCTGCAGGTACTGAGGCAAGGGGATATAATCCTTTTTGACTGGTTACCAGAGAGTGAGCTGAGCGAGAGAATGATAGAGCATCTGCGCAACGTGCAGAGGGGTTTTTTACCCTGGGATCTCTATGGGATTCTTTACGCTATACCCACGTTATTGACAGGAGGGGCGTATTATCTTCTATCCACTCTTGGCCTTTCAGAGCGAAGCTTTGATATGATCCCGGGCAAGTTCGATCACAACGCCTTATACATGGGCAGATGCTCCGAAGGTTTAGGTATAGCCAAAAAATATGGTGCAACAGGCGCTGAGTTGAGGCTAAAAGAGATCATGGATGAAGAAGGAGATGTGCCTGTGCTGATAGAGGCTGCAAACCCGGAGCTTGGAATAAGAATCCTTTCCATCTCTGAGTATCTTGAGCAGGATATGGTGAGGGGAGCTGATATAGCTGTTGTGAGAGTTAGAGGAGCTGATGAAAAAATGATAGAAGAGGCGATTGGCTTTGCGCTGACAAAGTGTGATCTTGCTTACGATATGATGCCTTTCATCCATGGAACCGGGGGCTGGTTTGATGCTGTAATCGATGAAAGCGCTTACTACTGCAGCGAGCTTGCTTGGGCTGCCTATTATTATGCGAGTGATGGAGGAATAGATCTAAACGCCTTTGCTTTTTCCAATCCCATTGGGTGTAACCCTTTATTTAGAGCTAATCCTGTTCTGCCAGACGAGATCTATCACAGTGATGAAGCAGACATCATTTTACCTCCAAAGGTTTATATTGAATGAACCCTATGAATGGACATGGTTTTACCCATGGAAATGCTGGATAAGCTCATGAACTCGAACATATCCATAGTGCTGAAGGATGGCAGGGCTGTGGAGGGAAAGCTCACAGGTTATGATGCTTACATGAACATAGTGGTTGATGGTGCAGAAGAGAGGGATGGGGATAATGTGAAGAGGCTAGGAAAGGTCGTTCTGAGAGGAAACAGCATAACCAGCATTCTTCAGATTTGATATTGAAATCCACATCAAAGTTCAAGTATTTTGAAGCGACCGAGCGACGGCTCAAACAGCGCTCCTTCATCCATCAGCGCATTTAGAGCTTCCTCCACGAGGCTCTCATCATACGTTTTCATCTCTCTAACGAGCTCCTCGTATGTTACGCTATCCTCTTTTCTTTCAATGATCTGCAGCATCTCTCTCTTTGCTTCTTCCAGCTCTTTGCTCTTTGTTTCGCTCGCATCTCCAGGAACAAGAGCCTCCGATTTTTGTGGCTGAATAGTTCTTAATGCAGCAAAAATCATGCGGTAGTATCGCTCCAGATTTGTGTTGTAGTGCTCTATCGCGTCTTTTGCTGCCTGCGGCGCCTCTCTTTCCTCTTTTGCCTCTTTGAGCTGTTCCAGTCTTTCGAGTGTCTCCTGTGCGGTGGTTAATATCCAGTATTCTCTGGCTCTTTCATCGGTTCTACCTATGCTCTCCGGCTTTAGCGAGACAAACCTTGCACCATCCTGTGTCTCGAAGGTTCCAAGTTTTGCCACGAGAGCGCAGATGCATGGAGTCTCTGTTTTGTTCAGAAAAGATGTTACCTCTGGTGTATAGCGGCCTGAGAAGAAGGATATATCGCTCGTTGGATCGCTCACATATGCTTTTATTCCATTCTCCCTTCTTTCTGTGCTGGTCAGGATGCCTATGAGAAAGGCTCTGTTTGCATAAATGCCGGAAGGCAAAAGCACATATTTTGGGCTCTTCTCTCCCGCAGACACCTGATGATCCACCTCTCTGAGCTCGAAGAAAAAGGCTCTCCTTGCAGGCTCTCTCTTCCTCAATCTGTCGTTCATTGGTATCCCTCCAGCGCTCTTTCAGCCTCTGCGGCAATGTCTCGGTCCTCTTCATCCGCAGGCTCGATCGCCGTTACTATCATTGTTTTACCAACACTATCTCCCCTGAAAATTCCCCTTGCTCTGTAAGGCTTAAAAAGTATCTTTTCGCAGTCCTCCAGCACCACATCTGGATTCAGCGCCTTCTGGATATCCTCTATGTATTCTTCCAGCGTTTTTCCGAGGAGCTTTTCCGAGAGAGTTCTGTTCAGTATAGCAGTTGCAGAGTCGTTACCATCATCTATCACTGCCTTTATTCTCAGATCGATCTTTGGCTCTGTTATTTTCCCGTGCAGAGGGCATTGCATGTCTGTCAGGACTCTGTTGCATTGTGTGCATCTGCGTATGATGCCTCCCTCTTTTAGATCTATTATAAACCCCTCAATAGTTGCCATTCCTTCAGCCTCTGAGATCCTTTTTACTTCTTCCTCAGCACTGACAGCCTCCAGTTCAGGATTCTCTATTTTTTCCACCTCCCCATTTATGTCTATTCGCATCGTGCTCATATACCTTCTAACGTTGCACTCTTTAGCCAGAATGACGTCGCCGCTATCAAAAGCTGTGCTCTTCCAGCTAACGAATGGCAGAGTCTCTTTTCCGTCTGTGATCATTCCTCTTGCCGTTTTACCCTTTGTCATACCATAAACCTTGCCCATAACAGGGACATTTCTGAAATTGAGCTGCGCCTGTGATACTTTTATGGGGTTAACCTTTATCCTGCTCTGCACCTTCTTCACCTCAGCGCTCTCGCTAACGCTTATGGAATGCTGTTGCGAAACTGTGGCCCCATCTATTTCTACAGCATCCTCTTCTTTTATACCAAAGTCTTTCCATAGAGATATCAGCGCGCATCCTGTTTCATCACCAACAGTTCCCCTGAAAACAGTTATGCCAGAGTTTTCGAAGCTTCTAAGAGAGAGCACAACGCAGGTTAGTTTTGCACGCCCCCTGTAACTCTCTGTATCTTTTACCCTTATCCCTCTCGTTTCTCTCTTTATCTCTACTGGCTTTTCCGAGAGGCTCACATCATTTGTGCCCCTTATGTTCACCCTCTTTGTCTCGTTCCATATGGTTATGTATGCGTTGTTTATCTTTACAGTATCCCCAACCTTAAAGTTAGGCTCCTGCCACATCGAATAGGAGCACTGCCCTGTTTCATCCTCCAGAAATCCAAAATAGACAATCTTCTTTTCACCCCTGGCAGTAACTTCTCTCTGGTTCAGAGAAATTACCCTGGCAACAAGACTGACCCTTCGCTCCCCGTCTGAAAGCTCTTCAATCTTTTTCTCCACGGTCTTTGAGTACTTGTTAGCCAGCGTATCCTTTGCCTGTTCTGGGGGCACACCGAGCTCTGTTAGACGATCAAGCTCCGCTTTTATTTTATCTTTCAATCTGTCATCCCTGGAGCCTACTGCTTCCATTATTTCGTCTACCGGGTCAGGCATATTGTGTAATTGCTTTACACTTTTATTATTTTGTTCCTTCTATCGTGATGGATAAAGCGCCTGAGGTGGATCAGGTAGATAACAAACCAGATCGGATATAGGGCGGTGCTATGGCATTTCTATACGCTGCAGTCGATGATCTCTTCTTTCACAAAAGAGCTCTTTGAGCGCTATGGGGGCAAAGAGATCACAACCGCGGATTTTGTGGAGCTTGCTGATGAATATGGGGATTACCCGCTTGATGAGCTCTTATATGCTGTTCCTGTAGCAATAAGGTTATCAGCCATACCCCAAGGCGCTTTAACGCGGTCTATATTCAACCAGCTATTTATGGGATATTATCTTTATTATATCTCCATCTTCCAGCGCATAATCAGCCCCCACCACCCTTTTTGTTCTGCAGTTTATTGCTCTTATGAACTTTTCTCCAAGATCTGTGTGCACAAGATACGCCAAATCCCTAGCTGTTGCCCCCCTCTTTATCAGGTAAGCATCCGGCAGAACGTTCCCATATTTATCGCACAGCTTTGTCTCGTTCTCTACGGGGTAAACAGCTATTATATCAAGCATATCAAAAACGAGTTTTTCCAGACATTCCTGCACTCCTGTCGTACCAAACCTGTCCATGACCCTCTCCATGATGTACTCAAGCCCTTTTCTCTGGCGTGGATCTCTTGTCATGATCTCAAAACCTTTTATTGCTCCGGCTTTTTCTGCTTTTTTCAGTGTTAGCTCTGCTATTGCGCTCACAAGCATGTAAGGATAGCCAGAGCTTTTTATCCTGTCCATATTTTCGTCGCTAGCAACATCACATTTGTTTGCTGCTATCACCATAGGTTTGCTCTCTTCCCACAGAGCTTCAGCTAGCTTCATAAAGTCCTCATCACTCCATTCCTCGGGTCTTGTCAGATCAAACCTGTTTATGACCTTATTGACCACGCTTGCGCTTATGCCTAAACCGGTAACTCTCCTTGCGAGCTCTTCCTCTATGCTCCCTTTCTCAATCTCGAGCCTTTTCGCAGCTCTGACCCAGCCATCCTTTATGATCCCTGCTACCCAGTGATATATCTCTTCCTTGAGAAAAACAACATCGGCTAGAGGATCAGAGCCCTCTGCAGGGTTCCCCTCAAGATCAAGTTTGCCTGAAGCATCTATCACAATTATGAATCCATCCGCTTGCCTGAGATCATCAAGAAATTTGTTGCCCAGGCCTTTGCCCTCATGAGCCCCTGGCACAAGGCCTGCAACATCTATGAGCTCTATAGGCAGCATCCTTGTGCCCGAAAGGCATGGCGCATTTCTCGGGTTGCACTCTATACCAAATTCTGTGTGAGGGCATCTCTTTCTTACGTAAGCTATGCCTATATTGGGCTTTACTGTTGTGAATGGATAATCCGCCATGGGGACATCTGTTTGCGTGAGGGCTGAGAACAGTGTGCTCTTTCCAACGTTTGGCTTTCCTATAACACCAATCTTCATGCTTGTTAAATGGTTAGGTGCTTTATCATTTTTGCCCATTAACATCTTTGTTTGATGTTTGTGCTCTGGATGCATTGGAGTGATAAAGCTTTTTACCACTGAGCTTGAAGATCTCTGGCGGAGAGCGGCATACAATCGAAGAGAACCTCCATAGGGTGGTAGGATATAAGCCGCTGATGAATGAAAGCATTTTGCTATAGTGGAATGAAGGCTCTTAACTCTAGAAAAATCTTTAAGAGAAAAGAGCTCTTATCTTTAAGCCCCGGTGGTGTAGTGGCCTATCATCCAGGCCTGTCGAGCCTGGGACTCGGGTTCAAAACAGCCCTCCACAAGCTGATTTCGCAAAGCGAAATCTAAGATTTGCCCTTTAGGGCAAATCAGCCTGTGAACGCTGTGCGGAAAGGCGTGAAAATCCCGACCGGGGCGCTCAGGGTTTGGTCTATTCGCTCTTTGTTTCATTATAGAGAACTTTGAAAAACCCACTGTGGGATGATTATCAATAGGCGTAAATAGGCACAGCGGAGATAGATTAAGATATCGGGGTAGACATAGAGAAGATAGTCTTATATACTGGAAAAAGCAATGAGAAATATGCGTGGTGGTTACTTTGCTGGGGGCATAGTCCTGATAGCCATAGCCGTCATGTTTGCCCTTCTGCCGTTGTTTAATGGGTACAATCTCATTGATGTCTATAACTATTATGGCTCCTTTTCAGGAAAGATGGAACGTGCAATTGATGAGGATGCAAGAACAGCCTATTCAATATACATGACTCTCATCGCTATCGATATAGTCACAGCAATCGCGGGAGTTGCTCTCACGATATACGGCGCGGCTGCAAAGAAGGAATAGAGCCAGACTTCTCTCGTTCTTCTCCCCCTCCACTATGACTGGCAAACCTTCATCATTTAGATCTCCAGCTCCTTTTCTATGAGCTCAAGGTTATACTCTGGATCCATTGTTTCCTACCCATCTGATAACAGTGAAAAAACAGTTGAAATGGTAAAAATCAAAGTTATTCAAAGCCCTCTACAGGTATATACGCTGCGCTATGAACAAGGTGAGGTATGCACAGACGGTTATAGCATTTATTGCTCTGAAATGCTTGATTGCTGCATCCTCCGGGATCATGGGAAAAACCGCACACATAAGATATGAAGAATTGGGCATAAAGAGCAGCCCGAGGGTTGCGAGATGCATGACAGAGAGCACAGAGAAAGCAGCATATCTTTTCCCTCCAAGGATGATTGCGCTTGTTTTTAACCCCGCTTTTTCGTCAGCATCAAAATCCTCTATGTGATTCTTCAACTCGAAGAGACAGGAATAAAAGAACATGGAAACAGCTATCGCTATATGAAGTCTCTGAAATGCCCCGGAGATTGAAACGCCAAACAGGAATATTAGAGCACCAAAGAAGAGCCCGTGTGATATCATGTCGAAGGGCGGTAATGCCTTAAGCCTGGGCGGTGCCGAATACAGATATGCGAGTATGAGCATAAAAGCGTATATCACAACGCTCTCCAGGGGAAAAGCCGTGACCGTGAGAAGCCCGGAAAGGGCAAAGAGGTATGAGATCACTCTTGCTTTTTTTCTGCTGATCAGGCCAGAAGCCACAGGATTCTTTCTCAACGAAGGAAGATCCGTATCTGTATCATAACAGTTGTTTATAGCAAAAGCAAAGGCGAGATAGAAGAACATCGCGACGGCAAAGAGGATCGCGTTTCCATCTAAACCGTCAGTTGATATCGCATAGCCGAACACAGACATACCTATGTATGCCTTCCACGCTTTGATCCTTATGAGCTCTAACAGCTCTAGCAGCATGAGATGCATAGACTTTCATCCTAATAGCATTTCTCTATTCTCACAGCAGATATTTTGTATTCGGGCGTCTTTGCTTCCTCATCTAAAGCATCATTGGTTAGCCTGTTGGCTGGGGCCTCACGGAAATGGAATGGCATAAACATCATTCCTTCTCTCACCCTCTCTGTTATTCTTGCACTGGCTACCACGCTTCCCCTGCGTGATGTTATCCTTATCCTATCCTCTTCATTTATCAAAAGTCTGTTAGCATCCTCTGGATTTATCTCAACTATGGCTTCTGGAAAAACTTCATTTATCCCTCTGCTCTTCCTGCTCATCGTGCCTGTATGGAAGTGATACAGAACCCTTCCTGTGGATAGAATAAAGGGGTAATCCTCATTCACACTCTCTGCAGGATCTCTGTGGTTTACGCAATAAAATCTCCCTTTTCCTCTGGAAAATCCATCCTTATGGAGATATCTTGTGCCGGGGTGCTCTTTAGACGGGCAGGGCCATTGCAAGCCTTTTATTGCGATCCTTTCATAGCTTATCCCACTATAGCCAGGGGTCAGTGATGCTATCTCCTGCATGATCTCTTCGGCATTTTTGTAGCTCATCCCATATCCCATCCTGCTGGAGAGATCACATATTATTCTCCAATCCTCTTTTGCTTCCCCCGGGGGCTCTATCGCCTTTCTCAATTTCTGCACCCTGCGTTCCGTGTTTGTGAACGTTCCCTCCTTCTCGGCAAAGCATGCAGCCGGTAAAACAACATCTGCAAGCTCTGCTGTCTCTGTTAGAAAGATGTCCTGAACAACCAGCAGAGCTAGGTTTTTAAGAGCTCTTATTGTTCTCTCAGAGTTTGGATCACTGAGCACAGGATTCTCCCCCATGACATACAGGGCTTTTATCTCCCCCGCTTCAGCGCCGTGGATAATTTCCTCTATACTCAAACCTCTTGTTCTTGAGAGTTTTGTTCCCCACGCCATCTCGAACTTTTCTATGGCTTTTTCATCATCCGTTTTCTGGTATCCTGTGAAAAACTCTGGCAGAGCACCCATATCGCAGGCTCCCTGAACGTTGCACTGTCCCCTGAGCGGGTTGACACCTGTGCTCTCTTTTCCAACCATCCCGCAGAGCATCGCAAGGTCAGCGAGAGCAAGAACGCTCTCTGTTCCGCTGATGTGCTGCGTTATGCCCATACAGTAGATTATAGAGCTCCGCTTGCTTCCTGCATAAAGCTCCGCTGCCCTTTCTATTTCCTCTCTTTTCACTCCTGTTATTCTTAAAGCATCTTCAAGGTCTAAAGAGAGCAGATGAGCTCTAAGAGCTTCAAAACCCTCGGTCCTTTCCTCTATGAACCTTTTATCCTCTAATCCTTTTTTCAATATAACAGACATGATTGCGTTTATAAGGGGAATATCACTCCCGGGGTTTATCTGGAGGTAGATATCTGCGAGCTCGGCGAGCTCAGTTTTCCTTGGATCCACAACAATGAGCTTTGCTCCTTTAGCTCTCTTTATCCTCAGGGCTGTTACCGGCTGTGTCTCTGTTGTGTTCGATCCTATGATAAAGATGCACTCTGCGTTCTCCAGTTCTTCAATGGTGTTTGTCATTGCGCCAGAACCAAAGGCTTTTGCCAATCCCACAACTGTGGGCGCATGGCAAAGCCTTGCGCAGTGGTCAACACTGTTTGTCCCCACAGCGCATCTCATAAACTTCTGGAACAGGTAGTTCTCCTCGTTTGTGCACTTGGCGCTGGCAAAACCGCCCACTGCATCACTTCCATGATCTTTTATGATCTCCTTTAGCCTCGAAGCAACATAGCTCAAAGCCTCATCCCATGTAGCCTCTCTAAAAGCTCCATTCTCTCTTATCAGCGGTTTTTTTAATCTTTCCTCAGAATTGACAAAGTCAAAGCCGAAGCGCCCTTTAACACAGAGCCACCCCTCGTTCAGAGAGTTCTCAGGAGAGCTTACCTTCACTATCCTGTTACCCTTTGTGTGCAAAGTTATGTTGCATCCCACACCGCAGTAGGGGCATACAGTTTCTGTTTTTTTCAGCTCCCACTCTCTCCCTTTTCCTTTCCTATTATTCTCTACAATTGCTCCAGTAGGACAAACTGAGAGACAGTTACCGCAGAAAACACAACCGCTGGCTTTGAATTCTCTGTTGAAAGGCGTAGTGATCTGGGTATTCATGCCTCTGTAAGCAAAATCAAGCACGTTGCACCGCTGGATATCTTTGCACACCTGAACGCATTTACCACACAGTATACATCTGTTCTTATCGAGAGAGAAAAGCTCATTTTTAAAGATAGGGTAAACACGTTTTTCTTTATGCGCTGGTTTGACACCAAGCTTATATGCATATTTTTCAAGCAGGCAACTGCCACTCTTTTCACATGTGATGCACTCTACATCATGATCTGAAAGCATGAGTTCTATTGCTTTTCTGCGTGCTGCGTTTATTCTCTCATTCTCTGTTACTACCTCCATCCTCTCTCTCACAGGATAAGTGCAGGAGGTCACAAGAACGCCATTTGCTTCGACCAAACAGAGCCTGCATGAGCCTGTGGGCTCAAGCCTTTCATCATAACAAATATGAGGAATTTCTATCCCCAGCTTTTTAGCTGCCTCCAGTATTGTTGTCCCCTCTTCTGCATCTATCTCCTTCCCATCTATGGTAAACCTGACCATCTCAATTGCTCCCAATATCTTTTTTCTCTATAGCATCAAACTTGCAAGCCTCGTAGCATCTCCCGCACCTCATGC
>JAXHST010000018.1:0-26790 GCA_034190325.1 Thermoplasmatota archaeon | reverse complement strand
AACATAGATGCTCATCTCTCTGTTCCTCTGCTGGAGCAACTCCATTATCCTGTACTGCAGCGGGTCTACATCCTGAAATTCATCCACAAATAGAGATCCTATCTCCACAGATCTAGGACTATCCTTCAATAGCCTGTAGGTCTTTATCAGGATGTCATCAAAGTCCAGCCTTCCTTCCTTGATCTCTTCATATGTGCTGTTTACCTTCTCAAAAGCGTTCAGAAGAGCTATGAGAACAGCTCGCTCATAGGATAAAAGGCTCTCATAATTCTCTGAGGTGAGCATCGTTTTATCCATAATATCCTTGAGCTCTTTTTTTGCTCCAGCCATTCCTTTAATTTTATTACAATCAATACCCGCAATTTTCTCTATAACCGATAACTTCTCTCCAAGGCTGAGCGATCCATAATTCAGAAGCTTGTTATGGTCTATAAAATTCCTGAGCTCTCCATTATCTAAATCCCTGATCGCTCCAATACTCTCAGCTGTTAGACCAAGGAGCGTTTTATCATTCATCGCAATGTAGCTCTCTTCATCCATTGTGTATTCTCTTTTATCAAACCTCTTTTCAAGCGAAGCTCTCAGGCTCTTTTTGAGATCATCAAAATCAAAGTTGTCAAGCAAGAGCTCATCCATGCTTTCGCTGAGGCAGAGGTCTACAGCCTTTTCTTTTAGCACAGCAGAGAGCTTGTCATCCATAATATCCGTTACCGGCATATAGCCTTTTAAGATTGATAGACAGAAGGAATGGATCGTACCTATTCTATTTGAGGTTATGAACTCCATAAACCTGCTCTTTTCCTTCTTAGCTATTCTCTCAACCATCTCGTTTGCGGCTTTGTCTGTAAAGGTCACTGCCACAACACTTCCGATATCTGCTTTTTCTATAGCCCTTCCAAACTCCTCCACCAGGGTCTTCGTTTTGCCTGAGCCCGGTCCTGCTGAGTAGCATATGTTCATTTTTTGCCTCCCCTTTCTCTATCCCTGTCTATGCTACGCACATAACTGCCAAAAGGAAAGCGCAGAACCATCCTCCTGGTTATATAACAGGCTCTTCTCACTTCGCACTCCCTGCAATTCTTTAAGCTCTTCATGTACCTTGTGGGAAAAAAACCCTTCCTTATGCTTTCTATTATCGCTGGAGCTCTCTCGTTTTTCACCTCTTCAACAACCTCCTGTACCCTCCCCTCAAAGAAATCCTTTCTCTCAGCCCTCCTATCATCTATAAGGTAATAGTAGCCCCCACCATAGGGCTGACCCTCCATGTAAAGATATAGGGGGAGTTGCATAAGCTCTATGCCCCCATTGCTCATTGAGGTCTTATAGTCATAAACGAATATCTCTCCATCAGCAACACCTGCTCTATCTACCCTACCTTTCAGGGTCACACCGCAGAGATCCTTTGACAGCGTTTGCTCCAAGTGCACAGGCTTGTCCTCAATGCTCTGCTCAATCTTTAAAGCCTCTGGGAAGGAGTTGTTGAGAGCTCTCTTCACCTTTATGCCCAGGTAGGGATCATCCATGTACTCAAGCATGACGCTCCTTATCCTTTCCATCCCTTTCTCGAAGAAATCTGGTTTTAGCCGGCTATCCTCAATTCCATCTTCGTTAGAGTACAGAGCTTTCATAGCTCTGTGCACAGCGTTACCCCATGTGATCTCTTTTCTGTCCTCAACGGATTCTCTTAACCTCAGAATATGCTTTGCGAAACAATAAAAGGGGCATCTAACATAGTCCTCCAGTGCTACAGGATATATCTCTCTCAGTGCCACCTCACGGTTTAATATTCCGTTGTACTCATTTGTTTCGTAATACTCTCTGCTTTCAATGCATAGTCTAGCGCTCTCTATCTCCTTTAAGTAATCTTTACCCAGTTTTTCTGCATGCTCTATCAGCTCAGGGCTTTTAGCCAGAGCTCTCTCAAAGTCCACCTTTGAAAATATCTCATTGCGCTCCTCACCTCTGCGCTCAACGCTCAAACCCAGAGCATCAAATATTGTAAAGTCACTATCGTTAACCACGCATGTGATGGTATCCCTTATGTTAGCGCGAACTATTATTTCTCTCATCTCTATGCTCTTTTTTCTTTCAAGAACCCCGAGAGCCCTGGCTTCCTCATCATCCATGATCTTGCTCTCCTCAGGATAAAGAGCGCTCATGCCTAAACCGCAGTAAAAGCTCCTCTCAAAACCTCCCCAGAAGCCGCTCTTATCCAGAAGAATAGAGACCCCCCCAGCATACTGAGCAGGATAGCCTTTATTATACAAAAGATCAACAAGAGCATCTATAGACTGCTTTTCACCCACCACTTCTCCGGCCCATACAAGATCTCTCATTGCATCAACAACCTTTCTATAAGCAGTGCTCTCTCTTCTGAGAGCTGCATCTGTTGAAATGATTGATTGAACCACTCCCAATTCGAGCATCATTGAAATGGGCGAAGAGCCAGGGTCGTCAATCATTCTGAGAGCGTCCATAAGATCGTCAGCAACTTCCTTCTCTCCTGTTCTCAGCTCTTTCTCTATGCTCTCTATGCCTTCTCCTTTAAGTAAATTTTTTATCTTTTTCATGCTGCTCTTGTTGACAGATCTAAATCTAACCAGCGGACTGCTGAAAAGATCTATAACATCTAGGGCCCTGAAATTATTCTTTTTGAGGGCAACAAGCTGGGATAAAAATTCAAAGATCTCTGTGTCCTTTACCATGTTGTAAGCATAGTTTGTGTGAGGTATCGAGTATTCGTTAAATATCTCTTCTATTACCGGTAGATAATCTACTTTAGGGGTTATCACAGCTATAGATTCCAGGGGCACACCGGAGATGTTAGCCTTTATGATCTCCCTTGCAACAAACTCTATTTCTTCGTTTGCATCCACAAAAGCAAAATAGTGATCAGGAAAATTTGTGTTGTTTGAGGAGATCAATGTGAGATCGCTCATGGAATCCAGAGCTTTTGCTATTCTGCCCTCAACCTCTGATACGATAGGATAGGTCTCCAGATACACCTTGCGTATCGGAAACCATATGTTCTTCTCCATGAGCGATAAAGCCTCTCTCTCTATCATTGTTCTGCTTATAATATTACCGAGATATGAATAATACAGCGATATCAGATTACCAAGCTCTTCTAATCTCTCGTTCTCCGCCCTTATCTCTTTAAAGTTCTTCGAGAGCTCATCCATTAACCTGTACATCTCTATCAGCGCACCCCTATTAAAGATCCTTCCATGCTCTGAGATCACCGAGGCGAGGAGAGCAAGCTCCTTATCTCTGGAGATCACAGGTCTATCCGAATATAGAGCTAAGCCCCTCTCGCAGAATTCCCGCAAGGTAAAGATTCTATCACCTGGCTTTGCCCTGGATAATAAAAGATCTTTCCGCGCACCATCAAGAACTAAATAATAACAATCTTCTCCTAGCTCTGAAGGTTGTGGAGTATCTGAAGTGCGCATAATGAAAAACACGGATTATCAATAAATAATTTGTTCCTTTTTGTTTGATAGTCTGAGCCTTCGGTAAGGTAATGAATAGATAGAAAGCACCCTCTTGAAAAAGAAAAGTTAATAACACACATATCCTATCATGTTATAATACCATGGATGGCGCAAAAGCTGGGAAAATATTCTGGGGTTTGCTCTTTATAGCCGTCGGGATCCTTCTCCTCATGTCTTCCCTGGGGATCATGCCATGGAGCTACTGGTGGAAGCTCTGGCCTTTGGCCTTCGTGTTCCTGGGCGTAGCAATCCTGATCTCAAAGCCCCCTGATGATAAAGATAAAGGTAAAAATACATAGTTGATCTGTGTGCTCCACCAATATCATAACCACCATGACCCATCTCTATTTGTACACAAAATTGATTTTTCTATATAGGGATAGATATATCCTTCTGGAAGGATATTGCATAGTTGTCAGACATGCCCGAAATATAGTCCATCAATATCCGCACCTCATCCGCATCAGAACGCTCATAAAATCCTCTGTAGGCTCTCACATAATTATCAAAGTCCCTGTAAGACCTTATGAAATCTCTGCCCTTCAGGTTAACCTCATATCCCTCCAACAGCCCTAGAAGAGAATTGTATATGTTGTAGATAATGGTTCGCACATAATATCTGTAATTCATGATCTTCTCTGAATTGTAGATGTGCTCTATAGAAAAGTCGTTTATGGCCCTCATCATCCTGAAACCCTCATCTGACATTCCCACCCTTTCTGTTCTATCTGTTTCATCTATGATGTCATATATGATTCTGTTCAAGAGAGCACGATTGAACTGGTACTTTGCTTCATTAAACTTTATGCCAAGATAGGAGAGTATGTTGTCGGGTATCTCCTTTCCTTTTATTACCTCAAGTTGTAGCGCATCCTCCATGTCCCTGCCAAGGGATGATAACTTATCCGCAACACGCACAATACATCCTTCATAAGAGGCGGGATACTTGCCCAGATCTCTTATATCCTCCAGTTTCTTTACCCCCCAATCCGGCTCTATGTGCTGCTCGATCCTCTCCCCGCAGTGGCTCACTATTCCATCCCTGACGCCAAAGGTGAGCTTCAACCCCTCTCCCTTTTCGGCTATGTGGTCCACAACCCTGAGGCTGTTGATCTCATGATGAAAGTTGCTTCCCGTCTCTCTAGCAATCTCATCAAGTATATCCTCTCCAGCATGTCCAAACGGAGGATGCCCCAGATCATGGCCCAATGCTATTGCCTGGGTCATCTCAACCTTAAGCTTCCATCCTTTGCCCTTAAGCCCTTTACATAGAGTTGTTGAGCTTGTAAACACATGAAATGCATGCTCCACTCTTGTGCATATGTGATCGTTTTCTGGAGCAAAAAACACCTGTGTCTTTCTCTTAAGCCTCCTGAAGGGTAGAGAGTGTATTATTGCTGTCTGATCCCTGAAGTACGCTCCTCTAACATCCTCTCTCTTAGGCTTAAATCTCTCCAGGTATACGCTCTCAGGGAGTTTATTTCCTTTCGTATAAACAGATAAATGTCTTTACTCTTACGGTTTTCTCTTTCTTTATGACCTTTCATTCTCAGCGCTGCAAAGACAGCTACGCACTTCATAAATTTGATTATTTTTTAAAAATCTGTAGAGCTCGGAAATTATTTCTTCTAGAAAGGGACACTACTGATGGGCTCGATCCAGTGATCAAGCTCAGCAACAAAGAGACAGTATGGATAGCAAGGCACGTCAGCCTGAGCCCTCAAGGTTCGAACCTTTTCTTGCATGGCATAACATACTTAAGAAGGAATAAAAATAACCTCAACGGAAAGTTAGAGAGCTTGAGTATATCATTTCAGGTTTGGTACCATGGAAGAACGGCATGGTACAACAGCAGTGGTGCTCTGCTCATGGAGAGATCCCTAAGCGGCGGTAAGAAAACTACCTCCCGAGGCTAAGCTGGGACTATTCCTAAGACTGAGGGGGTGAGTGATGTTGGAGAGGCGAAAAAATAACCGGGCTAAACAGTGAGCTGTTCTCCGTTTGAGAAAAGAAGATCAGAACACGCTCACCTTTCCCTCCACGCAAAGCTTCGCTACTCTCTCAATATCTGCTAGCCATTCGTCAGCTATGCCCTGGGCATCTTTGCTGATCTTTCCAAAGTCAGACCCATTAGCGGTTATGAGATCTATGGAAGCTATCTGTGGTTGATCTATGGGTTTACCTATCTGTGAGAGTATCCTCACATGCGCTTCCTCAACCCCGCATTCATCAACTATCTGCTCAGCGATCTTCATAGCAAGAATGTTGTAGAGCTTTCCTACATGTATAACGGGATTCTTCCCTGCAGCCGCTTCTAGAGACATCGGTCTATTTGGTGTTATGAGACCATTAACCCTGTTTCCCCTGCCAACACTGCCGTCATCCCCGTTCTCCATTGATAGCCCTGTGACCGTAAGATAGAGAACATTGTTCTCATAATCATCTGCGGTGTTTATATCAACATTGAGCTCCTTCTGGGTGTATTTTGATAGATGATCCAAAAGTTTCTCTCGAAGCTCCTCCTTCAAGCTTATATAATGTGAGAGATCATCCATCTCTTTACCTATCATAGCAACAGCAACGGTAACATTTATTTTATCCTTATTCCTGAGAGACATAACCTTCACATCGTAACCAAGTCCCTTCATCTTTTCCTTAAGCTCCCCATTTATATAGTGCTCAGTTTCCAGGGTTATCTTCTCTGTCTCTGAGAAAGGAGCATAGGAAACCCCAAAGCTCGTGTCGTTTGCTAAACGTTTCTGTGTATCGTAGAGGGATCTCAGATCAACAGATCCCTGACCTATCCTGCAATCTATCGTTATATCCTCCTCAACGTTGAGATACTTAAACCTCTTCAAATAATCTTTCGTAGCTTTAACAGCAGTGCTTCTGTAGGGCAGACGCTCTTCATTAACCCTTGTTGTCGCTCTTCCAGCTAGCAGAATAAAAACAGGCTCAAGCATCATGCCACCATTAAATGCGGGTTTTGATTGCCCCCCAACGATCTCCATCTGGTCTGTGTTGTGATGCAGGATCCTTCCATAGCGCTCAAGATACATCTTTGATAGCTCTCTGCTTATGCTCTCCGCTATCCCATCCGCAACACTATCAGGATGCCCTATACCTTTTCTCTCCACAATCTCGCTCTCAAGCTTTTCAGCAGGTTTTTCGCAGCATTCGCTAACCTTTATGTTCCTCATGAGAGATTATAGCTTCTCTAGCTCTTAAACTTTTTCGAAAATGATTTGTAGTCGGAATCCAAAAATGGAAAAAATAGAATAGAGGATCTATCGATCAGCATAGAGCTATGGACTGGCTTTATGAGCTTTTAGTAACGGTGGGCTGAACACCTCGTTGCCTCAGTGCTTACACCCCCGTCCTATCAAACTCCTCTTTTAGGAGTGCTCTAAGGTGGTTCGTCTCGGGGTTGGCTTCGTGCTTAGATGCTTTCAGCGCTTATCCATTATAGCGTGGCTACCCGGCGATGCCCTGTCGGACAACCGGTAAACTAGAGGCTACGAGCCCCCGTTCCTCTCGTACTAGAGGGCCCTTCCCCTCAACCACCAACGCTCCCAGAAGACAGCAACACACCTGTCTCACGACGATGTGAACCCAGCTCGCGATCCCTTTTAATAGGCGAACAGCCTCACCCTTGGCAGCTACTGCACCACCAGGATAGGGAGAGCCGACATCGAAGTAGCAAGCCTCCAGGTCGATAGGAACTCTCGCTGGAGACAACTCAGTTACCCCCGGGGTAACTTTTCTCTTATCACTCGCCCCCATCAATGGGGACTGAGTGGTTCGCTAGGCCGTGCTTTCACACTACGGATCGTTATTGGCCCGATCCGTATCAAACCAGCTTTTGCCCTTACACTCTACAATGGGTTTCTGACCCATTTGAGCTGGTCTTTGGGGGCCCTTGTTGAATTCTCGAGGGCGTGGCGCCCCACCCAAACTGCCCACCTGCTGGTGTCCCTCTTTCGAGGTTAGCGACGCAGCCCCGGAGAGGCGGTGTTTCATCGATGGCTCCACATGGGCTGGCGCCCATGCTTCGTAGCCTCCCGCCTACACTACACGACCGGGGCCGTATCGCAGCAACAAGCTGCAGTAAAGCTCCACGGGGTCTTCGCTTCCTTCTGGGAGGTACTGGACTATTCACCAGTAAGTCGATTTCGCCGGCTTCAAGGCGGGGACAGTAGGGCACTCGTTGGGCCATTCATGCAAGCCGCCAATTAAGCGGCTAGGTATTACGCTACCTTAAGAGGGTCAGAGTTACCCCCGCCGTTTAGCGGTCCTTCCTCCGGTTGAACCCGGCCTTCAGATACCGCCACTGGGCAGGATTCAGCGACAATACACACCCTTTCGGGCTCGCTGTCGCCTTCGTTTTTGTTAAACAGTCGGTGCCCCTTAGTCACTGCGACCTGCTCCTACGCAGAGCAGGCACCCCTTCTCCCGAAGTTACGGGGCTAATTTGCCGAATTCCCTCGCCTCGATTGCGCCGTCACGCCTTAGGCTATTCACCCAGGACACCTGAGTCGGTTCTAGGTACGAACGCAGAAACTTTAGCGCTTCAATCACTTTCCCTGACACCAGGGCTCTGCCAAAGTCCCCTAATGGGAACCCACTAGTGCCTTCACCCGGTTCCCTCCATTGCGGAACTCCCCGGGCTTAAACACTTGGATGGAGCGACAACTCCACTTGGCATACCCAGATGCGATGATGAAGCAAAGCTTCTGTGGTGCAGGAATATTAACCTGCTTCCCTTTCGACATGTTCGGTTAAGACATGCCTTAGGATCGACTCACCCTCGGCTTAGCGAAATTGCCGAGGAACCCGTGTCCTTTCGGCGGAGCGGATTCTCACCGCTCTTTGCTGCTACTCTCGCCAGGATCCTCATCAGTACACGGTCCATAGGAGCTCACGCCCCTACTTCTCACCATGCACTGCGCCCCCCTACCGGATCACCTCTCGGTGCCCTGAAGTATCGGTATCTAGCTTAGCCCCGTCCATTTTCCGCGCGTGTCTCCTCGACCAGTGAGCTGTTACGCACTCCTTGGAGGGTAGCTGCTTCTGAGCTCACCTCCTGGCTGTCTTTGGAAACACACAACGTTTATCTTTGACACTTAGCTAGAATTTGGGGACCTTAACTTCAGGCGGGATTGTTCTCCTTTCGGATGCCGAGCTTATCCCGACACCCCAGCTCCCGGCTTCTACGACGATGGCACATTCGGAGTTCGACGAGCTTCCTATGGCTTCCGCCACTCAGAGAGCTAATCGGTAGCTCTACCGCACCATCAATCTCTGCCGAGGTCTACCTGCGGGTAGTCTCGGGGGGAACCAGCTATCGCCGGTTTAGATTGGTCTATCGCCCCTATACCCAGGTCAAACGAGTGATTTGCACGTCAACACCGCCTCGGTCCTCCACCCTGCATTACAGGGCTTCAACCTGCCCAGGCATAGATCAACCGGCTTCGGGTCTTGCACCAGTGACTTCCCGCGATCTCACGGGGCCCCTCGTTTCCTGCGGGCTCTCGCTTTCGCTACGGCTCCATTAAGTTAACCTCGCCACTGACACAAATTCCCTGGCCCGTTTTTCAACACGGATAACAGGACACTGGAGCAAAGCTCCTTTCATGCCCTGTAGGTCTGTCACCACCTGGTTTCAGGCTCTTTTCACACCCCGTCAAGGGTTCTTTTCAACTTTCGCTCACGCTACTTGTTTGCTATTGGTCTCAGCAGGTATTTAGGGTTGGAGGTTGATGCCCCCCATATTCACACGCCATATCCGAGGCGCGCTACTCTGGAAATCCGGAACTCCTCTCTCAAGCTTTCCCATACGGGGCTCTCGCCCTCTATGGCATGGCGTTCCAGCCAACTTCTGGTTGGCTATTGAGAGGTATCCGGCTCCAAACTCCACATCTCTCTTTCCTCACGAAAAGAGATTCGGTTTGCCCTTCTCCCCTTTCACTCGCCGTTACTGAGGGAATCTCTATTGATTTCTTCTCCTGCGGGTACTAAGATGTTTCAATTCCCCGCGTTCCCGTTCTTTGGAGAACTTCCCGAAGGAAAGGACTCCCATTCGGGCATCCCGGGATCAACGGTCCCATGCACCTACCCCGGGCTTATCGCAGCTTGGCACGCCCTTCTTCGGCCGCTGAGCCTAGTCATCCTCCAGATGGTTTCGGCGCCAGTCCAGTACTAGCTCTATGCTGATCTCATTGAGCTTTCGCTCTGATCCTTCCCCTGTTAGCTACCTAACAGAGTGCACGTCGCTTTGGAGGCAATGGACCGGTCGGGATTTTCACGCCTTTCCGCACAGCGCTTTTGGAAAGGGCTGTTTTGAACCCGAGGCCTCCAGCTTGCAAAGCTGGCGATCTTCCGGCTGATCTACCGGCCCGTGAGCTCTATATGCAGATTGTTTTCCCTATTTTTCTTTTTTCTTAGGAGGTGATCCATCTGCAGGTTCCCCTACAGATACCTTGTTACGACTTAATCCCGCTCACCGAACCCAAGTTCGAATCCCCCAGGAAGAGGGACCCTCACTTAGACTCGACTCGCATGACTTGACGGGCGGTGTGTGCAAGGAGCAGGGGCATATTCACCGCCTGCTGTTGACAGGCGATTACTACGGATTCCACGTTCACGAGGGCGAGTTGCAGCCCTCGATCCCAACCATGAACGGGTTTCGGGATTACCTTTGCCTTTCGGCATTGGAGCCCATTGTCCCGTCCTTTGTAGCGCGCGTGTTGCCCGGAGGTTTCGGGGAATACGGACCTACCGTGGCCCCCTCCTTCCTCCCACTTAGCGCAGGCAGTCCCTCCAGAGTGCTCTTCAAGCGGACTTGAAGGTAGCAACTGGAGGTAGGGGTCTCGCTCGTTATCTGACTTAACAGAACGCTTTACAGTACGAGCTGTCGATGGCCATGCACCACCTCTCAGCTAGTCCAGCAGAGTCATCAGCCCGGCCTTCATACAGCTGTCTCCTCCGGTGAGGTTTTCGGCGTTGAATCCAATTAAACCGTACGCTCCACCCGTTGCGGTGCTCCCCCGCCAATCCCTTTAAGTTTCAGTCTTGCGACCGTACTTCCCAGGTAGCTGGCTTAACATCTTCACTCCGGCACTGAGCAACCACGGGGGTTGCCCAACACCAAGCCAGCAGCGTTTACACCCTGGACTACCCGGGTATCTAATCCGGTTCGCGCCCCAGGGCTTCATCCCTTACCGTCAGAGCCGTTATGGTCAGACGCTTTCGCCACTGGTGGTCCTCTCAGGATTACAGCATTTTACCGCTACCCCAAGAGTACCTCTGACCTCTCCCGGTCTCAAGTCCAGCAGTCTACCTAGACTTCGAATGGTTAAGCCACCCGATTTCCCTAGGCATTTGCTAGACCGGCTACGGATGTTTTAGACCCAATAATAGTGGCCCCCACTTGGGCTGCGGGTATGACCGCGGCGGCTGGCACCCGTCTTACCCAGCCCTTTCTCCTCCAGCTTTTTAGACTGGAGAACAGCTATCAGCAACGCTGATAGCACTTGGGATCCCCTCGTCGGGCTTTCGCCCATTGCGAAGTTTTCGCGCCTGCTGCGCCCCGTAGGGCCTGGACTCGTGTCTCAGAGTCCATCTCCGGGCTCCGACTCCCATCGCCCGTACCCGTCGTAGGCTAGTAAGTCCATTACACTTACTACTACCTGATGGGCCATGGACCCATCCTCAAGCGCTAACGTTTTGAGCCTGGTAGCGTTCCAGCACCCCAGACCTATGGGGTATTATCCTCAGTTTCCCGAGGTTATCCCCCACTTGAGGGTAGGTTATCCATGTTCTACTGAGCCGTACGCCATGGTTACCCTTGCGGGCACCATTCGACTCGCATGGCTTAATCGGATCCTAATAGCAGTGGCCTCTGGCAGGGTCAACCAGAATTTGGAAGTATTGGGAAAACAATCTGCATACGTTAGACGAAGAGTTCACGGTGATCCGGGGATCTTCGCCTCCATTTCTGTAGCCCAATTTAGAAACGTCTGAGTCATCTTTGAGCTTACGCTCACATCCTCAAACACGCCAACATTGGGCTTTTTGAGCGCAACCCTAGTATGTCTCTACAATTATTTATAATTTTCTTAAGCAGGGCTCTTAACACCACAGAATAAAGAGCATGCGCTCTATCTTTGATTCGAACGCCCTCCCTACATCAAGAGTTTATTCATACAGCTCTAGGACTGTACATCTACCTCTTGAATACAGCACAAGAAGCAGAAAAACAAAGGATAGAGCTATAACAATCGGTAGCAACACTAGAGAGGTCACAAACAGGTCTGTGAGAGCTATGGAAACAAAAGGAAGGAGCGAAAGAGCAATCATTCCTGCGGACAAACCTAAGGGTATAATAGCAAGGACCGCAAGAGCTTCCCCACACATCTCAAGAAGGCCGGTAAATATGTCGGTGAATATGGTCCCTATACCCAGCAGACAGGGTGAGTCTATCCCCCACAGCATACGCGAGACGTTGGGGTTATCCCTCAATCCGCTCCCGAATGTGAGTCCCCCAAACGGTCTTTTTATCACATCGAGAGCAGGATATACGAGATACTCTCCGAGATAATGCAATAGCTTTCCGTCTGTTATCACCGCACCAAAGAGAGCAACGACAGCAAGAGCCACTCCAAAAGCTATCTTTATGAGCCCTAGAGGAGAGGCAAAGAAGGTCGTAAGAAAAATGCAGCCCTCCGCTATCTGCAGGATCCCGAGAGCTGCGCATAAAATGACATATTTCATTATGAGCTGATCCATCGTCAGATAAAAGGGATACGTTGAGTTGTCTTCCACCTTAAGGGTTGGGTGCTCGGGTAAAATCCTTGGAAGTTTGAGAGAGAGTGCTTCAACCCCCCACACGACCATATCGATGAGAAAAAGAATAGCAGACATTATGACTGAGGGTACAAAAACAAAACGTCTAATAAGGAAAAAAGCCAGAACAGGGGAGTTAAAAAAAGGGATAACAGAGAGATCAAAGCCGCCGGAAAAGCAGATATTGGCATGAGGAGTATAGAGATGAGTATTGCAATGATGGTTATAACAGCAGCCAGATAAAACAACACAGGGCGGGAGTTAAAGTCTGAGAGAACTTTAATGACCCTCAGGCCTCTGATCCGTGTTACAGCCTCAGACAGGAATGGTACCTGTCTGACGGCGTTTGCCGTATAAATAACACGCAGGAGAAGAAAGAGGATGGCATTGAAGATGTAAAAGAAAAGTCCTGCCAATCCAAAGACAAGAATTGGTGGCCCTATCGGCAGGAGCGCAATAGAAAAAACAATGCCCCCTAGAGTAAGAGTTGTGAAAGATATTATTGATATCAGCGAGGAGTAGAATGAATAGGAGAGAGAGCCGTAATCGCCATTTGTGAGAACCCTGGAGTACCATTCACGGGTTAGAGCTAAGAAAAGAATAACCGAAAAAGAGATCCCCAGCAAAAAGAGCAGAAGGATGATGGGTATCAATGGAAGAGAGAAAAGAAATAAGAAAAAAGTGAATGGAAGTAGCATAAATGGCATCATAGTAGAGAGGAAGGATGAAGGTATGAGGTTTAACAGAAGAAAAATTATGAAAAAAGGAACAAGAGTAGAGCACCCACAAAGCATGCGGGATCAGAGATCTGGGATGCTGATGAATCAGAGATCTGGGATGCTGATGAAAAGGAAGATCCTATGATGATAGTAGATAAGAGTATAACTGGTAACTCCTTTACCACAAGAATAATCTGAGAACTGGTTAAAACCTTTTTCTATCAATCACTGAAAAAGAGAAAAAACCAGCAGATCAATAAACCCCATGATCGTCGTATTGAGATTGGGACACAGGATAGTAAGAGACAAGAGAATAACAACCCATGTAGCGCTCTCTGCCAGAGCCCTAGGAGCATCTGGCATAATATTGAGCGGAGAGAAGGATAATGAGATAATTGAGAGCGTTAATGATGTCTCTGAGCGCTGGGGTGGAGAATTTTTCTGTAAATATAGAAGAGACTGGAAAGGGGCTATAAGGGAGTTCAGAGAGCAGGGTTTTACAATAGTTCATCTCACCTTTTATGGGATCCCTCTGCAACAGAGAATAAAGGAGTTGAGAGAAAAAAACATACTGGTTGTAGTGGGTGGAGAGAAGGTTCCCAGGGCGGTCTATGAACTGGCAGACTACAACCTCTCTGTAACAAACCAGCCGCACAGCGAGGTTTCAGCCCTGGCCATATTCCTGCACGAATGCTTTAATGGACAAGAGCTCTTTAAAAGCTTTGAAAATGCCAGGCTGAAAATAATTCCTCAAGAAAGGGGGAAAAAAGTTTTGGGAGATTCGGGCTAGCCTAACCAAAGAATATGCTGGCTATGTCATAAAGCTCAAGATCTATCTTCTTTATACCCTCTGGTATACGCTCCAGACTCTCGGTGTATATCTTATTCCCTCTGAGCACAACCATCTTTCCAAAGTTTTTCTGAAAAGCAAGATCCGCAGCAGCAACCCCGAAACGCGTAGCTAAAACTCTATCAAATGCTGTTGGCGTGCCACCTCTCTGAAGATGCCCGAGAACAACTGTTCTCGTTTCATAACCTGTCATCTCTTCCAATCTCTTAGCGATGTAATATCCTACACCTCCCAAACGTGCATGTCCGAAAGCATCTACCTCTTCGCTAACCTTAATCTCTGTTCCAAACTCCTGAGGAATAGCACCCTCAGCTACAACAATTATGCTGAAGCTCTTTCCTCTATTATGCCTGCGATTGATGAGTTCGGCAACATCCTCTATGCGGAAAGGTCTCTCCGGTACAAGTATGCAATCTGCACCACCGGCTAGCCCGGAATGAAGAGCTATCCAGCCTGTATGCCTGCCCATCACCTCAACAACCATTATGCGATCATGCGCCTCTGCTGTTGTGTGAACCCTGTCTATTGCCTCAGTTGCTATATTAACAGCGGTATCAAAACCAAAGGTGTAGTCTGTGCATGGTATATCATTATCTATTGTTTTCGGAACCCCTATAACTGGTAGAGAGATCTCTTTATAAAGGCTGTGAGCGATACCAAGGGTATCTTCACCACCAACCGCTATCAATGCTTCAATTCCATTCTTATCCATGCTCTCCTTTACTTTTTTAACACCATCCTTCACCTTATAAGGATTTACCCTTGATGTCCCAATTATCGTACCTCCTCTGGGAAGGATGCCTGAAACAGCATTAAGATTCAATGGCACATAAGTTCCGTTTATCAGACCATCCCAACCATGTCTTATTCCTACAACCTCACTCCCGTATTTCAAGGATCTCCTTACGACTGCTCTTATAACCGCGTTCAATCCAGGAGCGTCTCCCCCACCAGTGAGTATTCCAACTTTCATATAAAGAGCAAAGGATTACTTGATTTTAAACTTTACCCTTGCTGTAACGGTATGACTAAAAAGATGCCCCGGAGTTCTCCGAGATCTATCAAATCAAAAGGAGAAAAGGATGCGCATAAAAAAGGCAGCTATGCAGATTGCGAGACTGGAAAAGAAAAGACAGGACAGCTCTTCTATGGATAAAGATAAAGAGTGAAGGAAAGGCAGTTATGGAGTTTACCTGAATGAAAAATGAAACTATATAGAAAAATGGAAATAAAAGTAGATTCATAGTAAAAATGTGAAAAGACTTTTTTCGATCCTGCTGGTGCTATGTATTGTTTTGCCGTTAAACACCATAGCATGGAGCAACGGTGGTTATACGTATGGCGATTATGTCATCTACGGAACGCATGACATGATAGCCAACAATGCATACTATGCTGTCAAAACATATGAGCCAGAAGCAGTCAACTATATCTCTTCGGTTGACAAATGGAGAGATTTTCTCTATTACACGGAATGGCCAGATCTCGGGCCGAAGGAGTTGGGCTATCCGGACTGGGAGAACCACAACTATGATTTTCATGATCATGGATACTGCGGTGAGGAGCCACCAGCTAGAGGTGCGCCATCGAAGGTTAGAGAGCTATACTGGCAGGCTGTAGAGAACATCTCTCTATGGCAAAGTTATGGCTCGGAAGAGTATGCGAAAAACGCTGCGATGCTGATGGGCTTATTATCGCACTACTACGCAGACATAACAATGCCCATGCACACCGACGATACTTCAGATGGCTCACCGGAGCACACCGAGACAATGCTTATTTTTCCTGACGGGAGCACAAAGAAAGACAGTTATCATTCCCTTTATGAAAAGGCTGTTGATTGGGGTGTTAAAGTAGATGCAAAAGATAACCTGACAAATGTTGTCTATGAGCTAACCTATGGTTACCAGCCAGGGTACATAGAAGATGTTGAGGGTTTTGTCCTTGAAACTGCCATGTTTTCTAATGGTTACCCGGGTGAAGCCATAGCTACAGATCCTGAGAGTTCTGTTGTTGGAGCAAGATACTGGTGGTTTGTTGAAAAAGTAAAGCAGTGCGTTGATGAAGAGTTATCTTATAGAGATATCCCGGGTATGGACGAGGAGCTATATAATGAAACGGTAAAACAGCTACTCTACGCTGTAAATGGCTTCTCGGATATCCTATACTCCGCCTGGATTGACGCTTCAAGTTTCTGATATTTGCTACATTACATCTTCTCTCTGAGACTTATCTTCAGAGTTTTTTCCAGCTTTTTCACTGTGGCATCATCAGGCTGAAAGCCCCCACTCTCGATCTTTGATATCACCGACTGTTTTTCATTTATCATCTTTGCGAGATCCTTCTGCTCCAGCCCTAGGTGCTGTCTGGCTTTCCGCACTCTATCGGGATAGTCGTCAACCAGCACGTATTCCTCTTTGATGGCTTTTTCCGGTTTTTTCTGGGAGAATATCCGCTGTGTTCGCACAGCTGTGCTCGTTGGCATGGCAGTCTCCTCCACTGGCTCCCCATATACAGCGCACTGATCACAGACCTCCAGCACGACTCTGTCTATTTTTATCTTTTTTGTCCTGTTAACCGTTTTACCGCATATCTCACATGTTGCCATTTTTACCCCTTCTTCTGTGTTCTTTGCTCTGCTTTGCTTTCGTTATGCTCTTTGCGTTCCTGTTTCAAAGCTTGTTTATCCCTATAACAACTCTCTCTCCATCTATCTTCCATTCCTGAACAAAACCCTCAGATTTACCCAGCACCATCTCCCTAGCTCTCGTCTCTTTTGCTATATCTTCTTTTTTATCCTCAAAACTCTTAACGAAGCTCTCAGGCAGTTCCATCGTGCATTTTATGTAATCTTCTATGTTCAGATTCATCCTCTTTCTCATCTCCTGCACCCTTCTTATGAGCTCTCTCGCTATGGTCTCTGCTCTTATTTCGTAATCTACCTCCGTGTCTATATATAATTTTCCCTTCGAGAAATCGCATGCCGGCATATCTTCATTTCCTTTCTGCACCTCTATCTTCTTTACATTTATCTGATCTTTTATTATACTCTTAAGATCTTCTATTGCCTCTATTGCATTTTCATCCTCTGTTTCAATGATTATCCTCTTCAGCGGCTGCCTTACCTTTATGCTCAGACTCTGTCTGACGCTTAGAGCAGCTTCAATGATCTCCCTTGCTATATCCATGCTCTCTTCGAGCTTGAGGTTTATCTTTTCCTCCATTATCCCCGGCCAATTCTCCATGTGCACGCTCTCCATAGCTCCTTCAAGGTTTCTATACAATCTTTCAGCTATGTGCGGTGCTACAGGAGCAAGCAGCTTTGAGATCTCAAGAAGCGCTTCATAGAGTGTTTTATATGCCCCATTCTTGCTCCTGCTTTTTTCTTCTATCCAGACCCTCTTTCTTATAACTTTTATGTAAAATCTGGAGAGATCTTCAGTCATGAATTGCTCTATATCCCTGCAAACCCTGTGAAGCTCATATTCCTTCATGTATCCATTTATTCTCTCCTTCAGGCTCTCAACCCTTGATGCGAGCCAGAGATCTTCCTTTTCAAGAGCATAGTCCGTTCTTTCTGGATCAAAAGAGTCAAGAAGCATATAGCTTATAGCAAAGTTCTGCGCATTCCACAGTATATTCATCGTTCTGTTCGCATTTTTTATCCCATCTATCATAAAGCTCTTATCCTCCCATGGGGCTGAGGAAGAGAGAAGATAGAACCTGAGAGAGTCTATACCGTATTTCTCTGCCATTTCAAGTGGTGCGATCACATTTCCAAGACTCTTTGACATCTTTTCGCCAGACTCACTGAATATCCATCCATGCATCATAACTTCATCATATGGTGCTCTGTTGAATCCTATCACACCAGCGCCTAGCTGGGAATAGAACCACCCTCTTGTTTGGTCGTGCGCCTCTATTATTAGCTTTGGGGGGAAGAAATAATCAAATTCTTCATCCTTCAGCTCTGCCCATGAACAAACGCCAGAGTCCAACCAGACATCCTGCACATCTTTTATTCTATGCATTTTGCCTCCGCAATCACATTTGATCTCAAGAGAGTCTATCCATGGTCTGTGAAGCTCCTCTTTATTATACCCTAAAGCTCTGAGCTCTTCCTCACTCCCTATAACCCTTTCCCTCTTACAGCTGCTACAGATCCATATGGGCAAAGGTATACCCCAGTATCTCTGCCTGGAAATGCACCAGTTCCTTGCCCCTTTCACCCACTCCAGCTCTCTGGCGCTTCCAGCCCAATCTGGGTACCATTTTACACGTTTTACCTCCTCTATCATCTTTTCTTTTATATTTTCATCCTCCACGCGCAGAAACCATTGCTCTGTTGCCCTGTATATTATCGGTGTCTTGCACCTCCAGCAGAATCCGTATCTGTGGGTTATCTTTTCGGATTTGACAAGAAAACCTGAGGATCCCAGATCCTCTATTATGTCTCTGTTTGCCTCGAATACTCTTTTTCCAGCATATTTTCCGGCTTCTTCCGTAAATGTTCCGCTCTCATCCACAGGACAAAATACCTCAAGCCCGAACCTTAAGCCAAGGTCGAAGTCCTCGGCACCATGCCCAGGGGCCGTGTGCACAAAGCCTGTGTTTTCCGCTGTAACGTAATCAGCAGGTAATATCTTTCTTGTTTTTTCCTGGCGTATATTGAGCGGGGGCACATACTCCAGGCCCTCTAGCTCACTACCTTTTATCTTTGATAGATACTCCTTTATCCTGTACCCGCTATCCTCCACCACGCTCTCAGCGTTCAGCAGAATCCATCTCTCTGTCTCTTTGCTCTCCTTATTCTCTACCAGAATTTCGTCGTAAACAAAGTCAGGGTTATAGGCTATCGCCATGTTTGCAGGAAGGGTCCAGGGCGTTGTTGTCCATATTATAATAAATCTTCCATCCCTGAGTCTCATCTTTACATATATAGAATCATCCTCCCTATCCCTATATTCTATTTCTGCATCCGCCAATGCCGTTTCACATCTCGGACACCAGTTGATAAGTCTCAGTGCTCTCTCTAACAGGTTTTTCTCAGAGGCTTTTTTTATCAGCCACCATGCTCTACCTATATAAGAATTCTTTATAGTTTCATAGGGGCTATCCCAATCCATCCATACACCTAAGGCTTTGAATTCGTCTGTCATCTTTCTTTCATGCTCTATAGCAAAAGCTCTGCATTTTTCAATGAATTTTTCAACGCCAAAATCTTCAATCTCTTTCTTGTTCTTTATACCAAGAGCCTTCTCAACCTGAACCTCGATAGGCAAACCATGCATATCATATCCGGGCTGATCCCTCACATTATATCCTTTCATTCTGAGATATCTGAGCACAAAGTCCTTTATTATCTTGTTGTAAGCGGTGCCCATATGTATAGCCCCTGAGGTGTATGGCGGGCCATCGTTGAAGTAAAAATTTTCTCCTTTGCTTTTTAGCTCCTCTGTCTTTTTATATATCTGATTTGTATCCCAGTACTCTTTTACCTCTTCCTCTATCCTTTTAAAGTCATAGTTTTTGTAATCCTGTTGCATTAAAGCTAAAAGACTACCGTAATTTTAACGTTTTCTGTATGACTTCTGTTTTTAGAGACGACGTGCAAAGTTACACTACCCTAAAATTTATATATGGGAAGGGACATAATAAAAGATGTGACCAGCACTCAGTTTATTTTTGTGCGTCTAACTGTATTGTTAATATTGTTGTTTGTCGCAATGCATGGAACAGAAAAAGAACTACAGCATTTGGGTTGTGTTGGATGCGACACAGAACGCAGGTCTGTACTGACCATTGACAATGTTTGCTTAGTAAACAGAAAAGTAGGAAACGCTCTAGAGGGAGTGAGTAAATGAATAGAAAATATGTTGTGATTATGGTTCTTTTTATCTTTTCTCTGTCTGCAGCGCCAGTAGCTATTGCTCAGGTTGATTGGTCTGAAGTTGCAGAAAAAGCTGTGCAAAGTGTGGTTGCGATTTACCTTTATGACAGCCGAAACGTTAAAAACGGGGCGGTCACACCACAGGGCGGTGGAAGCGGATTTTTCATATCGCAGGGAGAGGTCATCACGTGTTACCATGTGATTAAAGATTATTACAATGGACAGCCCGATTCTGCCTGCATACAGACGTACGATGGATCCATATTCTCGATCACGCAAGTTCTTCAGATAGACCCGGAAAATGATCTGGCCTTAGTAAAAGTTGATTTACCCTATTATATAACCCCACTCACTTTAAGTACGGCCGCTCCAAAAATCGGAGAGGACATATGTGTTTTAGGCAACACTTTAGGAGGGGGTACAGCATTCACAAAGGGGTCGGTTTCCAGAATTATCGAAGACGAAATCGAGATACGCGCATCGACAAATCCAGGAGACAGTGGTGGACCCGCGTTGAATTCAAGGGGGGAAGTCATAGGGATTGCTTACAGTAAACTGGTTGGGGAAGGTATAGAAGGAGTGAGTTTTATAATACCAGCAGAAAAAGTTGAGGCTTTTCTTTCCAAATCCTCGTGGGCGCCACAGACGCCAATGCCGCCTGGGCATAATGGAACGGCAGAGGAATATGCACCAGGACTGCTCTCAATCTTAGGAGATCTGTGTGGCCCATGCGGCTCTCTGGTTGCTGTATGCTGCAATCTTTTCGTAGGCCTACCTCTCATGTGCATAGATATGTGCGCAGATATGGTTAGAGAGATATGCTTCGGATTCGAGGGGAACACGTCTGGTGTGATCTTTCTGTTAGGAGATCTGTGTGGCCCATGCGGCTCTCTGGTTGCTGTATGCTGCAATCTTTTCGTAGGCCTACCTCTCATGTGCATAGATATGTGCACAGATAGTATTATAGAGATGTGCTTCGGATTATAGACTTCGCAAACTCCGGGCTTTGAGACAAAATTTTAATATGAATGCACAGATTACACTTATGCCTCGCACATGGGTCGAAGAGATAACAAAAGGGCTTTACGTCTTGCGTGTTGATGATGCTAGAGTAAAAAGTTTTGAGGCAATATGGGACGTGCCTGAGGGGGCCACATACAATGCATATCTGCTTAAAACAGACGGAAAAACCATTCTTTTTGATGGATGGAAGAAGAGTTATGAAGCAGAGTTCATAGAGACTTTAAAGGGCTTGACTAGGATAGAGGATATAGATTGCATAATCCTGCACCATACAGAGCCTGATCACAGCGGTACATTGCCCAAGGTTCTGGAGCTCAATGGTTATAGAGCAAAAGTCTTTGGTCACCCGGTTGCTGGAAGGCTTGTCAACGGATTCTATGGCATAGGGGATAGGATGGATTTCCATGCAATAACGGATGGAGAAGAGCTGGAGATAGGATCAAAGACTCTGAAATTTTTGCACACAACATGGCTTCACTGGCCTGATACAATATGCACCTATATAAAAGAGGACAAAATCCTTTTCACAGGTGACGCTTTTGGTGGTTTCTCTCTGCCGGATAGCCTTTTTGATGATTCTGATGTTGATAAGTACATGCACTATGTTAAAAAATATATCGTGAATGTGGTAGGTCACTATAAAGAGCACATATTGAAGAATATAGACAAACTTGCAGGGATTGAGATAGCCATGATAGCACCCCTGCATGGGTTGATATGGAAAAATGATCCTTATAAGATCATAGAATACTACAGAGACATCGCTGAAGGAAAAGCAGAGAAGGGCAAAGTGCTCATAGTCTACAGCTCCATGTATGGTTTTGTTGAGGGCGCTATAGACCATATAATAGCGAATCTACCAGGAGATAGTGTGAAGGTTTTTAAATTTACAGACATGGAGCAGGACAGCATCAGTGATGCCCTTGCAGAGGTGCCGGATAGTGAGGTGATAATACTGGGAGCATCAACATATGAAGCAGGTGCCTTTCCAATGATGGAGTTCTTTGCTAGGCAGTTAGCCCATAAGACAAACTACAAAAAGCCTGTGCTGATGATCTCGAGCTATGGATGGGGGGGCGCTGCCGCAAGGGTGATAAAGAACATTCTTAGCGAAACAGATTTTGAGATCAAAGACGTTGTGGAGTACAGAGGCAGAGCTGATGAAGCAATTTTACATGAGATAGATCGATCTTTAGGTAGGCTCTCTGGTTAAGAGAGGGATGGAATGAAAAGAGAATGCGTGACAGGAGATAGAAAATATGGCTGCAGGAGCTCTTGAAGATTAGCTTATAATGGTACAAAATCATATTTTCTTTTAAAGAAAAAAAGGCAGTTTGTTCTGCAAAAGGTTCTCTAAGAATCCTTTATATATCCACAATTGTATGATATGGCATGATGCAGATATTTGCGCTAACAAAAGCGGGCATCGAAAAGCTTGAAACTGTCGATAAAAGGAAGAAGCTCTGGATAGTTGCTGGCGATAAAAAAGAGGCAAAAAAAGCCCTTGAATCGGTTGGTGTAGTTAACAGTTTCTTTCTGGAGCTCATAGATAAGGAGCGCAGAGATAGAGTTGAGGAGTTTGAGGGAGGAATATTTATAATATTGAGAAACCCGAAAAATAGCGTTCGGCTCTCTTTTGTTTTTGGCAGGAATTTTCTCATATCTATAGGAGGGGAGTACAGTGAAGCAAAAAAGAGAATCGAGATGGATGAGAGCGTAAGGTCTCTTGAGTTCTTGCTCTACTTGCTATTGAAGAGTGTTCTTGATGATTACCTTGAGACTATAGGGATTATAGAAAAAGAAATGGAAAAGTTGGAGAAAGAGCTTTTGTCTAAACCGGATGAAAGCGTTATGAAAAAGCTATATAACACAAACAGAAAACTGACAAAGCTCAGGAGGTTTTCCTGGCCCCTGAGAGATGTTTTTGGGATGCTCGAAGCTGAGAACATCTTAAACGATAAGCGACGCTTCAGGGATCTCTATGAGTATAGCATACAGGTCATAGAGAGCATAGAGGTGGATAACGAACTGCTTGCAGAGATGATTGAGATATACCTCGAGAGCATAAATCGCAGACTGAGCGAAATAATGAAGGTTCTCACAATAGTATCTACGATTTTTATTCCTCTCACATTCATAACTGGTGTGTATGGAATGAACTTCAAGAACATGCCTGAATTGGAGTGGGGGTATAGCTACCCCGCGGTTCTCCTCTCTATGCTGGTTATTGCCATTGCCATGCTATTCTACTTTAGAAAAAGGGGATGGATATAGCTCTTTTAACTGCTATCATGTCCTGACCAAAAACCTATAAGGAAAAGTGCCATTTACCTTTGTGGAAGGGTTAAGTAGCTCTGAAGCAAAGGCTCTGCTTGAAAAATATGGATACAACGAGTTGAAGGAGACAAAGAAGAAGAGCGTTGTTGTCAAATTCCTTGAGCAGTTTAGAGATATTCCTGTGCTTATACTTATCGTAGCCCTGGTTATCAGCGCTCTTCTGGGAGAGACCATAGATGCCATAGCTATAGGCATAATAGTGATATTGAATGCCACACTTGGCTTTGTTCAGGAGTACAGGGCTGAGAGGGCTTTAGAAGCCCTCAAAAAAATGGCAGCCCCCAAAGCAAGGGTATACAGAGACGGGGAGCTTATAGAAATAGAAGCAAGAGAGATAGTTGTTGGAGACATTGTTGCCCTCGAGGCAGGGAATGTTGTACCCGCAGATGTTGAGGTAATGGAGAGCTTCAGGCTACAGGTTGATGAAGCACCATTAACTGGCGAGAGCGCTCCGGTTAACAAAGATGCTGGAGAAAAAGCTTTCATGGGGTGTACCATACCCAATGGAAGAGCTAAAGGAAAAGTCATAGCTACTGGCATGAGCACTGAGTTCGGCAAGATAGCAAAGCTTGTTCAGAGCGCAGAAGAGGTAAAGACGCCCTTACAGATGCAGCTGGATCGTTTTGGAAAACAGCTAGCATATTTAATTATCGGTGTTATAATTGTTGTCTTTTTTGCAGGATTGTTAAGAAATATAGAGCCATTCGAGATGTTCTTTATAGCCATAACCCTTGCTGTTGCTGCCATACCTGAGGGTTTGCCGGCAGTGGTTACAATAACCCTCGCTATAGGCGTCCAGCAGATGGCCAAGAGAAATGCTCTTGTCAGGAAGCTGAAGGCTGTCGAAACCCTGGGTTCTGTCGATGTCATATGCACAGATAAAACGGGCACACTGACAAAGAATGAGATGACCGTAAAGAAGATGTATGCAAACTCCTCTGTGTTTGAAGTAGAGGGCACAGGTTATTCTACGGAGGGCAGGATCCTCGAGGATGGTAAAGAGGCAAGGGGTTTAGAAAAATTATTTGAGATCGCTGTTCTGTGCAATGACGCAAATTTGAATGATAATGTTATCGGAGATCCAACAGAGGGCGCGCTCCTTGTTGCAGCCGCAAAATATGGTGTTGATTTCAAGAGCCTCAGGGAAAAGAGACCTAGAGATTATGAGATCTCATTTGATTCCCTCAGAAAAAGGATGAGCACCGTGCACAGGGATATGGTGTGCGTTAAGGGAGCGCCAGAGATCATTCTAAGCTTATGCGACAGGCTTCTTGAAGATGGAGAGGCAAGGAAGATAAATGAAGAGGATAGAAAAAGGATATTGGAAATTAATGAGAGCTTTGCAAAAAATGCTTTAAGAGTCCTTGCATTTGCCTATAAACCCAGGAATGAGCTTAAGAGTATGGGTGATGAGGAGATAGAAAGCAATCTAATATTTACAGGGCTCATAGGGATGATAGATCCCCCGAGAGAGGGTGTTAAGGATGCTGTTGAGCTGTGCAAAAATGCGGGTATAAGACCCGTAATGATAACAGGTGATCACCTGCTTACAGCCTCTGCGATAGCTAAAGAAGTAGGAATCCTGGGTAAGGACAATACGGCTGTAGAGAGTTTCGCGAATGATGTTGAAAGAGTTTCGGTTTATGCAAGGGTAAAACCTGAGCATAAGCTAAACATAGTTGATGCTCTGCGCAAAAAAGGGCACATAGTTGCTATGACCGGCGATGGCGTAAACGATGCCCCAGCATTGAAGAGCGCCGATATAGGTATAGCGATGGGAATAACGGGAACTGATGTTGCTAAAGAAGCAAGTGATATGATACTCCAGGATGACAACTTTGCCACAATTGTTAATGCGGTTGAGCATGGAAGGGGGATATATGATAACATAAAGAAGGCTGTTCGCTATCTTCTATCATGCAATGTGGGCGAGGTGCTCGTAATATTCCTCGCTATACTGGCCGGTTTGGAGATCCCCTTGCTTGCAATACAGATACTGTGGATGAACCTGGTCACAGATGGTTTGCCCGCTATAGCGATGTCTATGGATGAGATAGCAAAGGACGTTATGAATAGAGAGCCGAGGAAACCGAAAGAAGGAATAATAACAAGGGCTATGATCTTTGACATAGGATGGATCTCTGTAATGGAGACAATAGCAACGCTCTCCGTTTTCCTGATAGTTAATGGTTCAGAAGGTATAGTATACGCCAGAGCCTGTGCTTTTTTGACGCTCGTTCTTGTACAGCTCTGCGTTGCTCTGAGCGTGAGGTATGATGAGCACTATGCTTTTGAGAGAGGATATACTCCCACACGTATAATGGCTCTAGCTTTTTTCAGTTCTTTGCTCCTTGCGCTCATGGTCATTTATGTTCCATTCTTATCGCCTATCTTCGGAACAGAACCTCTGGGTATAAATGATGTAGTGATCGTTTTTTTCACTGCTCTTCTTGCTTTCGGAGCGATAGAGCTTAGAAAGGTAATTTTTAGAAAAAGAAAGAAAGGATCGCAAAAAGGATGTTAAACCTCAACTAAACATTCAATAAGGTTAAATATTCAGTATGCATATTATAAGATATGGCACTCTATTTCTCCTTGCTCTCCCTTTCCGAAGAGATGGACTCTCACCTGAGGGAGATAGATAAGCTCTACAGAAAGTATAATTCTGCCCTATACCATGATGAAAAAAAAGAGATAGAGAAAGCCATAAATGCGCATCTTGATGAGATTTTAAAGCATAAGAATAAGGTGCTAAAGAAAGTGGATAAAGAGATAAAAAAGATGGAAAAAAAGGTTGCGCATCTTGAAAAAAGTGTAGCCAAGGCAGAGAGGAAAAATAGAGATAGCAACGAGCTGAGAAAGAAATTAAGATACGCAGTAGAGGAAATAGATGTGCTTAAGAATGAAGCTGTTGAGCACATACCTGAGAGCTTTTTATCCTTAGCTTTTATAAAAGACTCCCTTCAAGCGGGCGGGGATTATTTTACTGTAGATATGAAAAATTTTATAGGCGAGCTCTACTTCTTTAAGGGACCAAAGAGAAGAAAATATGATAGAGTGAAAATAAACGCAGCTGAGCTCTATGTGAACGGAGAGCTCTGCAAAAATTTTGACATAACATACAAAGGAAAAACGTATATGCCCGATGCATTAGAGGGGTTAAGGATAAAGAAAAACAGCGTTTTCTCTCTCAGGGTTTATGAAAAGTTTTTTGAAGGAATCAGGCTAAAGTTTGTTATAGATACCAAGAACTTTGGAGTTCTGAGCTTTGAGACGGCGTTAAACAGCAGCCCCGATACCCTTATAGCATAGTCTTTACATCATGGATCTCTTCTTTACGTCATAGAGAGGATCCCTATCATCAGCATAACCTTTTGCAACAGCCACTATTGCAGCGCTGCCATTTGTTCCATCGTTGTTCTCGTAGGTGAACTTAAAAGCTCTGTATGCTTTCTGCATGTATTCACTGCTCCCAGGATCAAAGCCAACAACTATCTTGTTTGCACTCTTGAAACCAAACTCTCTGAAGGCAGGATCTATAGCTAAAGCATCAAATATCCTCTCTTCGCCTGGCACAATAACAGCTATCCATGTGTGAGCATACGGTAGATCCCCAGCTCTGTTTATAACATA
>JAXHST010000017.1:5337-10665 GCA_034190325.1 Thermoplasmatota archaeon | reverse complement strand
ACTGAGAGCACCAGGGTAACGAAGGACGGAATAGAGGAGCTGGGCATGGGTAGTGCTGGCTTAGAGCAGATCGCAGAGGGAGATAGCGTCTCTGTGATCTATGACTCAGAAAGCATGGAGGTTCTAAGCATAGATGTGCTCCCCGCTGAAGAAGAGGCGCCTGCAGAACCAATCGCGCCCTGAAGGAAAACTCTTTTTTCCTTCTTTCTTTATTTTTTGCTCTTTTTACCTCTGTTCTTTTACTGCATAATCTCTGTTTTTTTATGAAATAGAGATCTTTGGGGATAATCTCCAGACGGTTATCTTGCATCAGAATGTTGAGAAGGCATTTGGTGAAGCGGGCTCGATGGTGTATATGAGCGAGGGAATAAAGATGGAAGCCAGGGCAAGGTGAAAAGGTAATGGTCGATACGGGAATTGTTGTTGCATGGGAGTCCGGTGTTGATTATAACATCTCTGCGGTTCCTGGTATAAAGACAAAATTTTTGCGGGCGAAGGCTTGTTCCTAACGATCCGCACAGGTCCAGGAAAGGTCTGGATACAATCAATGACCCTGCATAACCCTGCTAGCGCCCTTGAACATTTTTGCCAGAACAGGGCAGCGGAAATACGAGCTTTAGTGTATTTGGAAGGTGATCAGAGATAAGGGTAACTGAGATAGGAGTACTCTTTATCAACAATCTTTTTTAACTCCAATCTTAGCTTTGTGTCAAGCTCTTCCTGTGCTCCGGATATGCTGAGATCCCTCTTTCTTATCACAGGCCCCCCCAGTACATAGGGTGTTTTTATGCTACCGCTTCTTAGCGGTTTGCTCTGGAGGATCTTCATGATGTCTACGGCAGAGGGGTCCTCTATTTCCCGGAGACCAAAGTTGAAAACCTCATCAAAGCTCTCCTTTTTTCTCTCTGCTACACCTATTGTTTTGTACGGATTTATGGAAAACTCCTTTATATACCATGCATCTTCATCATGAGTAACAAGGGTATCATAAAATCGGTCTTTATCCCTGGAGGTGTAAACGCTCCAGCCATCAGGGTCTTTATCATATTTTTCTGCGATCCTTTTCTTTGCTTTTTCTGCTTTTTCCACGTACCCAATCAGTTTCTTGGTATTTATATTTATGATCCGCAGTACAACGGGTCTTTCTAGCAAAAATATTCATTAGAGAAATTTTCTGCCCTGATGGATCAAAACTTTTTGTTAAATTTTTAGAGCTTATATATTGAGAAATGAGGATTTCACTGCCTCAAAAAGACGCAAGGTTCTTTATGCGGTTTTTCTCTCGCCATCGGGATCTATAGTGAAAGACTCATTTTTTAAAATTTTATTAGGGTACTTCACTTTCAACCCGACTAAGGTTGGGTTTCTTTGAACCTGCCCAAGCAAGTTCTAAAGCAGTAGAGAATTTTTATGGTTTAGTTTGTTATGTTCTCGGCTATATGGTGAAAAACGCATCATTTTAAAGTTTCATTAGTGTTTTTCACTAGCAGTCAAGAACATTTTTAGTTTAGTTTGTCATGTTCTCGGCTATAAATACTATCATGGTCCATCAAAAGCTTGCAAGTGATGGAGCGCCGAGGGGGAGATCTTCACACCTTTCCGCACAGCGTTCATAGGCTGTTTTGAACTCCCGAGGGCTTTCGCCCACGAGCTTTCCAGGCTCGCGCCTTTCCAACTGGGCCACCTCGGCTTAAAGTTAATAGGCAAAAAGATTATTAACATTTATGCAATGGTCCATCGATAAAGAGCTTATAGATTATATAATGGAGATATCAAAAGACTATTACCCCAAAGAGTTCCTGGCACTCCTGCGAGCTGAGAAGCACGTGATAAAGGAGCTGCTTTTTGTCCCTGCACTTAAAAGCGGTAGTGTGAGTGCTTCATTCGATACTTTTAATTTGCCTCACTATTTTGATGTTGTTGGTACTGTGCACAGCCACCCCTCTGGAAATGGAGAGCCTTCAAACAGGGACCTAAGGCTCTTCTCAAGGTATCCTGTAAATCTGATAGTATTTTACCCGTTTAGCAGGGAGTGCTTGAAAGTGTATGATAATAAAGGCACGCAGATAGATCTAACCTACGTACTCTGATACATAGTTACCGAGTATTTCCAATATATTTTTTCTAGCTTCATCTCTCTCCATACCTATATAGCTCAGGACCTCTATAAAAAACCTTAGAGGCATTGACAAAAGAAAAACAACAACCCTGAGAAAAATGGATACTATTATAAGAGTCCCGGAGATCATAAAGACTTTTACCTGCCCTTCTATTGTTGTCAGTTCATTATCCTGGGCCATAGATGCAGGAACGGTTTGCATTAAGAGCGCGAGAATAGTTAAAAACATTAAAAGCTTCATGCAGGGTAGAAGAATATTATAAGGCCCACAAGAACCGCAAAGGCTATGCTTGTGGCGATTACTATCATAGGGCTTATGTTTACCTTGGCTTCTTCCTCATCATAGTACTGGATAAGCCCTGCACCTGATCTCAATCCGCTGTTTTTCTTCTTTGCCATGCTCTTTCATTGTTTGCTAACTTTAAATAATTTATCAATATATAGAGTCAAATTTTGGTGCCCTTTCTAACGAAGATACTGTTAGAATCTATTCAATATGCCAGAACATGGTCGCAAAGAGTGTATGTCTATATCCTCCAGAGAAAGAGTTATTCGAGCCAGATCCTGTCCTTTTTATAGCAAACGCCCCTCAGGCAAGCAGGCTGTAACCCTGGACCAGCTCTGGGATGGATGTGTTTCACCATTATATATGAGTGGCTCCTTGTGCTGGAGCGGAATAGCCTGTCCTTTAGTAAGTGGGTACATAAATGTTACATCCGGAGATCCCAGCGCAAGGAGATCGCGAAACTGGATGATGGAGAGCTCATAGTCTCTATTCCCTTCGAGAGACTAAAGGGGATAGCAGAAGCTATAGATCTCAGCACGGCAGGAACAGCAGAGCCCTCCGAAGGCTGGAAGATGCGTACACTGGAGAGAGCATGGCTCATATGCGTTATGCCATATTTGCAGAGATTGCTGAAAAAGAAGGGCTGAAAGACATAGCTAACTTTTCAGAGCTGTCTCTTATGGCGGCGGGCTTGTGGCTGTTAATGGGGGTAAGATAGTGAGCTCTCTTAAACTTCCTATGGGGGGATTGACGAGTGATGGAAGCACAGAGGATGTCTCCCGGGCACTGCAGAACCTTAATGATAGCGCTACCGCACTTGGCTGCAGGCTTGATACGCCTTTTATGACTCTCTCCTTTCTTACTATACCTGTTATACTTGAGCTTAGATTAACAGATAAGGGACTGATAGATGTCGTGAAACAGAGAAGAGTATCCCTTTTCGCATAACAGATCATTCTTAGCACACGATATGACTTGACATCACACATCAGATTACACTATGATCCCAAAATCACTGTGCTATTAGCTCCTGGGGCTATACTGCTATGCCGATATAGCCAAATCTTTTTAATAACAAATGTGATTCATCTTATGAGGTTGTTAATAGCGCTGGGGGGCAACGCAATAAAACAGGCAAATGAAGATGGCAGCACAGAAGAGCAGTTCACAAATTGCGAAAAAACCGCCAGGGTTATTGCGCAAATTGTAAAACGGATGGGTAAAAATGATAGGCTTCTGATAACCCATGGTAACGGACCCCAGGTTGGAAACATAATGATCCAGCAGGACACCGCAAAGGAGATCATACCCGCACAGAGAATGGATGTCGTTGGAGCAATGACCCAGGGGCAAATTGGTTATATGATAGAACAAAGCCTTCTGAACGCCTTCACAGAGTCCAGGATTAACGCAAGAGTCTGCGCTATCGTAACCCAGACTATAGTGAACAGAAATGATCCTGAGTTCTTTGATGAAAACGCCTCTAAGCCCGTGGGTAACTATATGCGTGAAGAAGAGGCAAAAAAGCTAAAGGAGGAGCGCCCAGAGTACATAATAAAAAAAGTAAAACCTGACGAAAAAGGATGGAGAAGAGTTGTTCCATCCCCTGAACCAATCCAGCAGGTTGAAGGAGATATCATAAAGACGCTGGTGGATCTTGGTGTTATAGTCATAGCCTCAGGTGGAGGTGGCATACCTGTGATAAAAACGCGAAAGGGCTATAGAGGTGTTGAAGCGGTTATAGACAAAGATCTGGGAGCTGAGAGATTAGCAGAGATAACAGAAATGGATGTGCTTCTGATACTTACAGATGTTGAGAGAGTCAAGCTAAACTATGGAAAAGAGGATGAAAAGGATGTGGAGAGAATGAGCGTTGATGAAGCTGAACACTATTTAAAAGAGGGGCAGTTCCTCAAAGGGTCAATGGAGCCGAAAGTGAAGGCTTGCATAAGATTTCTTAGAAAAGGTGGTGAAAGGGCTGTAATAGCGGCTTTAGATAAAGCAAAGGATGCCTTAGAGGGAAAGAGCGGAACAGAAATATTCCCTTAACGATAAAAAATCTTAATATATCAGTTTACCAATAACGTTGTGGATGCATTCCAGATAACAAGTACTGTGGTCAAGCTCTTTATAGTCATAGTTTCTTCACTCATGACCTATAAATTTTTCATGAAGTATAGAGAGAACTTGAGCAGGGCAGCGCTCTTCTTATTCATATTTCAGTTCCTGTTTACGATCACATATTTCTTCCAGTTTCTTATACCTATACTGTACGATCCTGCTATAGCTGTAGTGGAAAAAGGATCCGATATCCATCGTATGCTTTCTGGCTTAACATTCACGCTTTTTGCGTCATTTGAGGTGTTATTTATGTCACTCTTCTCCTTTGAGGTTTACAACCCTAAAAGAACAAAGTACCTTGCGCTCATACCTCTGGTTATAACATGCCTGTATACCTATGCATACTTTCGATATGGAGATGTTCTTCAACATTTTGATGGCTTCTATGAATGGGTAGCATCACCGCAGCTTCAGCTGATGACTGAGATCCTGGCTATATTCTCATTCTTGCCTGGAGCAGTATTTCTCATGTATTCCATAAAGGTAAGAAGGGATAGAAAAAGAGGCTTGCTCCTCGCTTCTGGCTTTCTTATTATTGCTCTATTCGTTTATCTATTCGATAACCTCTCTATACAGCCGCCAAACATAATAGTGAGGAGGCTTTTTATTCTTGTGGGACTGATCCTCATATGGCGTTCCCAGTAGGCTGCGGCAATATTTAAGATTCTTTAAAAAGAATAAAAACAGAACATCTCTTATATCCGTGAGCTTTGTTGTTAGACTACTGCCAGATCTAACGGCGAAAAAATAAATAATAGCGCCCGAGCCGGGATTTTCACAGGATTGCAGGTTTTGAAAGGGT
>JAXHST010000017.1:1928-5237 GCA_034190325.1 Thermoplasmatota archaeon | reverse complement strand
TGCAACCCTTCATTTTGAACCCGGATATGGGGCTCCGCAGGCCCCCAGGATGTCCAAGTTACCTCACTCGGGCTCTAAAGCTCAAGTAGAGCCATGCTCTCCAAGGCTTCATCCACCTTATCTCTCTTTTCCTTTATAAAACCACTCTTTTTTAAGCCCAGGGCATTGAGTATTTTCTCCTCTCTGGCTGAATCTGCTAAACCCAAAAGCACAAGAACAAAGCTTTTAGCCCCTTTCTTTATGCCTGCTTTTTTTATTGCATCTTTTATCTGCCTTTCGCAGGCGATGTAGCGCATTACCTCTGTTTTAAAATCCCTGGCAACGTTCTTTCCTTTAGAGAAATTTCTTTCTGCGTGCATAATCGCTGCTTTTATCTGATCTTCACCAGATAGCACGTGCTCATCCAGAGCTATAATTCGAACTTTTTCTTCCTGCTCTATGCTTTCTATCTTTTTCAGGAGTTCTTCTACATCCTTTATTCCGGCACATTCAACCTTCATTATTATTGGCATATCTTTTCGCTCCTTCTATTATTGTTCTGGCAAGTTTTAACCCTATACCCTCTAACTTTGCTAGGTCTTCTGCCTTTGCTCTTGCAATGCTCTCTAATGTGGTGTAGTCGCTCCTGTACAGAACCCTCCCCCTCTTTCTTCCTACACCATGTATGCGTGTTATCTCTAAGAGTTCCCCTTTTATCCCTTCCCTTATCCTCCTCTCCAGCACCTGGAGCTTTCTAGTGTGCTCTCCATTGAAAAGTCTTCCTATCTGCAGGCAGCATCTACAGAGCCATTCAGCCATGTTCACAAGGCTTCTTATATCCCCCGGATCTATCCCGTATCTTTCAGTTATATCTTTTTCCTTTACCTCATTTATCCAGTCATGGAGCACACTTGCAGTCTTTATCTCGCACAGAAACCATTCATAATCTTCTTCCTCAACAAAAACCTCTGCCTTTTCCGCTATCTGTGCAAGAACGTCGTAATCCTTGCTTGTAAGATAGAGCCTCCGCATGTCTGGCAGAGAGGCTATCAGATGGAGGTAGGCAAAATCATTCTTCTCCCTGCTATTCTTCAGAGCATCCCTTATTTTTATGGCAGACACTGGATCTGCATAGAGAAGAGAGGTGACATGCCCGAAGCGTGTACTTCTATATTTCCCCTTTTTTTCTTCAATCAGCCCCTCTTTTCTCAAAAATTCGATGATTCCTGTAAATCTCTCTTCATCGAAACCCTCCGTCGTACCATAGAGAGTTTTCATCACAAAATCGCACAGGCTGTTCGTATCATATACGAATGAACCATCTATAGAAGAGAGCACATGTGTTCTAAGAGCCCCTTCAGAGCCGAGTTTTGATCTTATCTTTTCGTTGGGGGCCAGTATATACTCATCAATTATTCTCTGCATATCATTATAATTTCTCGAAAAAAGTATTGCCTCTCCTATTTTATCGTATCCAGGTCTCCCTGCTCTGCCCATCATCTGTTTTACCTCCATAACGGGCAATGGCGCATTGTAGCCCCCCTCGTATCTGTAGAGATCCTTTACCACAACTCTCTTTGCCGGAAGGTTTACACCCGCAGCCAGGGTTGGGGTAGCGAATATACACTTTATCTTTCGCTCTTTGAAATATCTCTCAACTATCTTTCTCTGCTCCTCAACAAGCCCTGCATGATGAAAAGCCATTCCTTTTCTTATGCATGGAGCTAACCTCTGGCCTACTGCCTCTTCGGTTGCTATCTTATCTGCTACTTCGGTGAGGCTTCTATCATCATTCATTCCCGCAGACATCTTTCTTGCATAGCTCTCGGACCTCTTCCTTGTGCTAAGAAAGACAAGATCCTGTCCTCCCTCTTCTATAGAATCAGAGATAAGCGATAACAGCTCATCGCCCTTCTTTTCAATTGCTCTCGTCTCTCCATCCGAGAAGTATATGAAACCATTACAGTATACCCCCTCCCTCAAAAGCACAGGCCTAAAATCGCTCTTTATGTGCTCTGCATTCAACCACCCAGCTATAGCTTCAGAGTTCTCTATGGTGGCAGAGAGAGCCACTATCTGAAGCTTTGGATTTATCAAACGCAGCTTTGCCAGTGTAACCTCAAGTATGGGGCCTCTATCAGGATCGTTTATCAGATGAACTTCATCAGCAACAACCAGACCTATCTTTGATAGCCACTCAGGGTTGTGCCTCACAATAGAGTCCGCCTTTTCGCTGGTGCACACCAGTACGTCATATCTGCCGAGATGCTCCGCTGCAGATTCATAGTCTCCTGTCGATATGCCGACCTTAGCTCCAAGCTTTTCAAATGCAAGCAGATCCTCATATTTCTCTGCTGCGAGAGCCTTCAGTGGCACGATATACAGGGACTTCTCTTTCTGTAGCAGCCCTTTAAGAATGGCGCCATAACCAACGAGGCTTTTTCCGCTTGCGGTTGGCACCGTAAGTACTAAACTTTTTCCGCTTATAGCTAATGGCAGGGCTTCTTTCTGTGGTGGGTAGAGCTCCTTTATTTTAAAAAGCTCAAGTAATTTCCCTTGAGCGTTCTCTTCTGTTCCCCATTCATCTATCCTTCTCACTGAACTATGAGTGCTTTGCGATTATATATCTTCTTCTTTGCTATCTGAGCCCTCTCGAGTGCTTTCAGTAGATTACGATAATATTTAGATTCTGATGGTGAAAAGAATAAATAGAGAATTTCTTCTATTTTTTTGGTTTTCCTGTTGCGGTGTCAGCTCGATTAAGGTTCTTCACACAACTTGCCAAAGCGCCCATCATAGCAGACCGAAAGTCAAGGTGTAGTAGATCGCTGTCACCAGAAAACTGCATGCGCCATGTAGCGCAGGGTAAAAAACCTCCTGTCCAACTGCTCTACCCAAGAGATCCTGCTGTTTTTAAGTTACGATTACAACCTTTGTTATTTTTTACATGTCCCTTTCTAATTTTTTAGAAACGGGTGCGCTGAGAAAGAAAAATGTTTAAGTGAGAATGAAATTTAGTTTATGCTCCTGGACATTTTAGCAATAGTCATATTCCTTGCTATTCTGCTTGTAGCGTTGATTTTGCTGAAAAAAATCGCTAAGATCCTTCTACCTGTGCTTATACTGGCCATGATAGTCTATGCGCTTTACAGGCTTGGTTTTCTGACATACTCTCTGCCGTAAACAGCAGAGGTTCTCTGGCTCGTATCGTTGCTCATCCGACCACGCTCCATCGGTGATCGTCCCATCGCCACACCATTGGGTCTGCCAGAGACCCGCTACTCCCCTCGATTGGTTTTACAACCGAGCTGGAAGCTCGGTTTAAATAAA
>JAXHST010000017.1:0-1828 GCA_034190325.1 Thermoplasmatota archaeon | reverse complement strand
TTTAAATAAAACGCATCTCCTGATGCGTTTGTATTCCCAATCTGGTGGAGATACCTGACAAGTATATTACTAGCACCATTAACGTCCGCATTCTGTTGGGTGCTACAGCTTCCACACAAGAACAACCCACGATGAACTCTATGCAGTTTCTTTTTATCCTCACATCCACATATACTGCATCGTCCTCTGGATGTTCCCCTTTCGTCTATCTCAATTAGTCTTATTCCATATCGGGCTAACTTATAACCCAGCTGAGTGACGACTGTTCGTATTGGAAACTGTTGCCAGTTTTGACTGCTCTTATCCCTCCAATTCTTACCCTTTCCTTTTTCCTCTTTCTTTATCCCTTTTAAATCTCCTATTACTACCTCCTTTACATTTTTTTGATTGCATAAATCTGCAAATGTGCTTGTCAAAGAATGAACAGCATGCTTGACCTGTGCAGACCCATGCTTGGACATCTTACTAAGCGATTTTGAGTTCTTCTTTTTACCCCTTGTTCTACCCATTACTTCTGCTTGAACTCTAGATTTCTCTTTATTCCAATAATGAAGATTACTTAGAATCTCACCGCCCCTAAATATATTTATATTATCTTGTTCATCTCTACTAACAATCGGATTTCGCATGCCCAAATCAATAGCCATTATCTGCCCTTCTGTTCTCCAGGTCGGTTCTGGCAATAGTATTTTGGCGTGCAACTCAAAATATCCCTCTCTCGGCACTATCTCGATTTGTGTAATCTTCCCGTCTTTAGGAAGTGGTGTGTTCCATTTAAGCCTCAAACATAACCATTTATATGGATACCTCATTTCTTCCTTTAATGATTTACTGAGTGTGAGAAATATTGTGTTGTTGTTATCTTTAACTTTGAATGCGTCAAACATCGTTGTGGATAATTGCCCTTTCGGTCTAAAGAATGGAGGTCTTGTAGTTTTGTCTTTCTTTCTCAGAGTAAACCACGACTTATACGCATTTCCGACCTGATGTGCAACATGCTGATAAGTATGTGCTGGTAGATAAGAGTGATAATTGCTCGTTAAGACTACTTTCTGTAAATCATAACCAGAAGGTATTTTACCTGTTTCCTCCCATTGTTTACGAGAATGCCATAATGCAGTATTGTAAAGCTTTGTAGCTATCGAACCCATTCTTGCCAGTATCCAGTAGGTTGTGATATCTGTATCTATTCTTGCGATTCTACACTCATATCCTGGCATCTTTTTTGCTCCTCTATATATTTCTGAATGGTTTCTGCACTGACTGTTCCTGCTGTTCCAACATAATAGGCGTTAGTCCATCTTATTCTCCCGTCTTTGTATCGATGATTATATAGACGGGAACTTATGCCTTTGAACCAGTTTACCAACAGAGACGGGCTATTTTGCGGAGGGCTTGAAACAAATAGATGTATATGGTCAGGCATAATTTCCAGCCCCCTGATTTCCAGCCCCTTATCCTTCGCTATTTCCATAAGTATTCCCTCAAGCCTTTCTTTTACTTGCCCTTCGAGAACTTTCTCCCGATATTTTGGTATCCATACCAAATGATAATATATGTGATACCTACTATGTCGTGTTGCTTTAGTTTCCATCACATATAAATATAGACTGCACACTATATACACCTTTAGTTCGTTAACTCCCTCCTGAAGGAGGGAGAATGCACTCACATTTTTCTTTCAATGCTCTTTAACCTTTGATCTCCATGCTTCCAAAGGCTTCATTCCAGTAATTATTCCAATCCTCAAGCTTTTCTGATCTCCAGTGCTCAGCCTCAGAAGCATAGAAATCCACCTCTGGCTTCTTGTCTTCAGGTATGAAAGGAG
>JAXHST010000016.1:0-2770 GCA_034190325.1 Thermoplasmatota archaeon | reverse complement strand
TTTTTCCTTTGTGTGTGATCTCATACCCGGACTAAGGGTGCTTTACGTCGATTTTATTGAACAGGCTACAGGCATACCGATGATAAATGTGTTATACTGATAGCTCAGAGGCGTCACTAACCAGAGAGGGGGAAAGAAGCAGAACAGATATAAAAGAATAGAAATTAATTAAACCAATCAATGATCTCCTGCTCTCCCATGCTTTATCAGCTGTTTATCCTAAAAAAGGGTTATCGCAGATTTATCTGCGAGGTGTGAGCCATCTAAAAAATAGAAATATTTGATCCAAAAAAACGTGAAAAAACAATTAAAGCGGCAAATCAAAGTAATTCAAAATCCTCAATTAACTTTTAATATGTAATATAAATATCTACTTTACTGACGCCCAAGAGATTAAAGATCTTTAAAAGGGGATAAGTTCGAGAAAAAGTTGAAATAAATTAAATAAATGGAGGATTTCATAGATCTTTTTTCCCAGAAACACAGGCAGTATTGAAGGAAAGATCTGGGTGGGGTTGTTAGGACTGGCTTCAGAAGAAGGTCAGAAGAGATAGGTCCACTTTGTTTCCGGATCCTCTGTCTTTACATCATAATATTTCAAGACCCATATGTCAGGATCCAGTATCAACTTAGATGGCTTTCCATTCACTTCAAATGACACAGTCTCTGCAGTTTCGTTCACCCAAACTTTCTGTCTGATCTCACTACCCTCTTCCATAATGAGACCTATTTCCATAACCATCCTGTACAACTTTTCCTGATTTTGTCTTATTTCACATGTAACCCGTTTTCCATCATAGGAAACATTTGTTATAGTATAGTCTGGGGCGCCCGACCTGTAGAGCCACTCATCAAAGAACCAATCTAGATCTTCATACTCATTAGCCAGGGATACAAAATCGTTGATTGAAGCTTTGCTTCCATGAAATTTGTTGAAAAATTCACGCATAAACCTGAAAAAGGCCTCATTACCCATCACATGCTGAAGCATGCGGAACACCATGCCGCCTTTTTCATAAATTATCCTGGAGTCATTTTTATATCCCTCTGCTATTGTACCCTCCTCATCGCTATAACCATACATATAGTCTCTGACGATATCGTTCAGGTGTTCTCTGAGGTCCTCCCTGTTCTCTTCTTCCCCCATGAGAGTCTCACAATATACCGCTTCCCCTTCACTCAACCACTCGTCTTCGTCAGATTCTTGCTCGACAAGACCTCCAAACCATGCATGCCCTATTTCATGCACCAGAAGATAGTAGCTGCCTATCGTATTGTATATCGTGTAATTTGCGAAACCGTTTCCACCGCCGGTCATTCTATTGCGATCACTGGCCAGAACTGTGTACTCCTTGTATGGATAAGGATAGAATTTTTCTGAATAAATTTCTAGAGCGCCAAATGTTACATTCATTACCCATGGTAAAAGGTCCTTATCACTGGGCGCAAGGTATACTTTACAGGTTATACCATTCTTTTCCTGCTCAAGATAAGCAAAATCTGCTATGCAGGCTCTGAATGAGCTTTTGGCAGTGTAGTTAAAGGTTGAGCTGTGATCCATTCCAGAATAAAAAGGCTCTTTTTCCACAAATTCTTCGGTTCCCTCATCCAGCACCACTGGATACATTGGATCTGGTACGGTGAGATAGATCTTTTTGTTCTCCTGGGATCTGTATTTGCTATTAATTAGCATAGATAAAGAGAGGTCACTGACCTCTTCTCTTACAGAAGGTGTGTATAACCTGTCTATTGGGCATCCATAGACATATAGACGTAAAGTTATTGATTCATTCGGTTTTAGAGCTCTGTTAATAGTTAGATTTCTTTTCAAAGCTCCATCATCACCCTCATATATCTGGGTTGTGCAATTGATGGTTGTCGTTTCATTGTCATGGATATCATAACACCATGATGAGAAGAATCCAGGATTTACAGAAAACTCAATGCTTTTAGATTGTGCATCTCCTTTGTTCCTTGCGGTAAACTGATAGGTTATAGAAAGACAATATTCGTCTGGAAGCATGGAGATATAATAGATCTCATCTGACAGAGAGATCTCGGCTTCCTCTTCTTTTGGGGTTTTACTCATGTCTATACAGCATGGCAAAATGAGAATTGCTACAACAGATAAAACCAAAGCGTATTTCACATCTATTTGATAGCCATTTTCTGTATTTATACTTTGCGATTTTCAATTTTTTATTGTAGTGGCTTTGGGACAAAAATCCTGCTTCTTTAACTTTAATGCTCTTGCATCCTCATCAGTTAGTTCATTTTTCTCATCAGCATTCTGCATTGAAATCCTTAAGGAATGACTTCTCTTTCATATTCAATATTATTATCCCTCTCACCAGCCTTCGATGAGGTATCCAGTAATCCCTTTTTCCTATAGTGATATCTTATGAGAAGTTGTTTCTTGTCCATGCTTGATCATGAATACAAAATGAGTACAAAAGTGGATGTTGATTGTAGGCCATTTTTCAGTCAGCAGTACTTAACAGATACAAAAAGATAGGAAGAGGGAAATTTGGTCGTCATGCTTATGATCTCTACCAGCTGTTTATCTGAAAAAGTCATCTAAAAATATGGATAGAGGTATAAATAACTGGAAAAACAGTTCTTTCAAGATCTAAAAACGATGGAGATTTCCTCTCACCCTCAGGATCTAGATATCAAAGTAGCTATCAGAAGATAGATGATAGCTTAAGTAGAAAAACAGCAATCCTATCTGTGCTATGTGCCACATTGCAGAAGAGATCATGAAAGAGCT
>JAXHST010000015.1:0-11794 GCA_034190325.1 Thermoplasmatota archaeon | reverse complement strand
TTTAGCTTTCATAACAGAGCCCTTGCTCGGTATTGCTCAGCCAGCGGCATCTCTGTGCCTGGAGCTCTTATCACCAAAGGCAGTAGTAAATCTCATAGAGGTAATCAGTGAGCTACTCTGAGCATCAATGAGTGCTAGAGGATCTGTTCTCTTGATCCCTTGATCAAAGGAGCCATCCTATCAGGCATAGTAAACTACAGCGCTTTAGCAAGAATGATCGAGAGAAAGACCGTGTGCGGTTCTCAGAACGCTATAAAGATGGCTCTCCTGAGACTTTCAGAGAGCTTAAAAAAAGAAAGGGAGATCATAGAGGAAAGCGCAAGAACAGTTCTTAGCTCTACAGTTCTGGAGATGCGCTCAGATCTGTGCGTTATAACGGTTAGAAAAAGTGACATAGCTCTTGCTTTGCCTTCTGTGCTAAAAAGGGCTTAAGATTTTTTCAGCTCACGCAGGGAATAAATACAAATACATTTACTCTTGTTTTCCTTTCCCTGAAGAGGATAAACCAGAGATCCTGAAGTTATTTACGGGAAGCGGGCTCATAGGGCAGCAGAGCGATGTGGTCCTTATAAGCCCTGAAGCGATCCTATCTACTCCTGGCTGTAGGATCCATAACCTCTGAGCTTGCTCTATGATCTCAAGAGCCTCATAAAAAGCGCTAAACTAATAACCCTACTCCCCTATACCTCAGAGCATGATTCAATTCGCAAAAAGGGCTTATAGTAAAGAAGCATCCCTGCAGGCTCTCAGCCCTGCGGTGAGGGAATGGTTTGTCAAAAAATTCGGGGATCTCACACCACCGCAGCGCTACTCTTTCAAACTGATATCTAAAGGCAAAAACGTTCTGATAACTGCACCCACAGGCTCCGGCAAAACGCTATCGGCATTTGCAGCGATAATAAGTGAACTCTCTTCCATGGACCTCGAGGACATGGTTTACTGTGTCTATATCAGCCCGTTGAGAGCTCTGGACAATGATATATACAGGAATCTCATAGAACCGCTCAGAGAGCTGGGGCTTGATGATAGAATAAGGGTAGCTGTAAGAACAGGGGATATGAGTGCAAACGAAAAACAGAAACAGCTCAGAAAACCGCCGCACATATTGATAACAACACCAGAAAGCCTTGCCATCATACTTAACAGCGGCAAGTTCATAAAGAAATTTAGTGATATAAAATGGGTTGTGGTTGATGAGCTCCACGAGCTTGCAGGGAGCAAGAGGGGTGTGCACCTTTCTCTGAGCTTGGAACGCCTCTGCGATATAACCGGAAAGGATTTTATCCGGATAGGTTTGGGGGCAACACTGCACCCGCTTGAAGAAGCAGCCAGGTTTCTGGTGGGCACCGATAGAGCCTGCACAATAGTTGATGTCTCATGGTTCAAGCCCTTTGAGCTGAAGCTTCTCTGCCCGACGGATGATATAATAGGGACGGACGCTGAAGCTCTGAACAAAAAGATGTATTCAGTTCTAGCGGATAAGATAAAGAAGCACAGGACAACGCTAATATTCACAAATACAAGAAGCGGAACAGAAAGAGTTGTGCACAACCTTGCAAGCAGATTTGAGGAAGGCGCTATTGCAGCGCACCACGGCTCTCTATCCCGAGAGCTCAGGTGGGATGTTGAGGAACGGCTTAAGGAAGGAAAGCTGAAGGCTGTTGTCTGCTCAACAAGCCTTGAACTGGGCATAGATATAGGCTACATAGACTATGTTATACAGATAGGCTCACCTAAGTCAGTAACGAGATGTGTACAGCGCATGGGTAGAAGCGGGCATAATGTTAGGGATAGGGCTAAAGGTGCTATAATAGCTCTGGATAGAGATGATATAGTTGAATGTGCCATAATGCTCAAATGCATAAAGGAGCATTTTCTGGACTCTTTTAAAGTGTTAGAGAACTGCTTAGACATACTTGCGCAACATGTTGTTGGCATGGCTCTAACTAAGAAATGGAGCGTCGATGAGGCTTTAAATGTTATAAGAAGGAGCTATTGCTACAGGGATCTAAAGGGAGAGGATTTAGAATCTCTCCTGCACTACCTTGCTGGCCATTATGCATCCCTTGAAGATAGAAATGTTTACGGTAAGATATGGTTTGAGGGCAATGAGTTTGGAAGAAGAGGAAAGTACACAAGGGTGATATATTACTTAAATTTGGGGGCTATACCTGATGAGGTTAAGGTGAGCGTTTACACCCTGAAACCGAAGAGATACATAGGGAGTATAGAGGAGGAGTTCCTAGAGCGATTAAGAAAGAAGGACGTTTTTGTGCTTGGAGGGAAAACCTATGAGTTTAAATACGCAAGGGGAATGGCTTGCTATGTTGAAGAGAGACCGAATGAGAGCCCCACAATACCATCATGGTTCTCAGAGATGCTCCCGCTCAGCTATGAGCTTGCCATAGAGATTGGAAAGTTCAGAGAGGGAGCTGAGGAAGCTCTGGAGGCGGGCAGAAAAATAGAGACAAAAGCCTTGCCTGTTGATAAAAACTCTGAAAAGGCTCTGAGGGACTACACATCTCTCCAATGGGCTTATGTTAAGAGAATGCCGACGCATAGAAGGATAATCATAGAGAGAACAAAGGACACAAAAGGAAGAAGGGCTATAGTCTTCCATGCTCTCTTCGGGAGAAGGATTAATGACTGCCTCTCAAGGGTCTTCGGTTTCATTATAACAAAAGCGTTGCGCACAGATGTTATGTTATCCATAAGCGATAATGGTTTTGCCCTGATTTTTGCAAAGGATTATGAGATAGATTTTGATGCGGTCTTTAAGGAGATCTATAAAATAAATATGGAGCAGTTGTTGAGGGAGAATATAAGAAAGACCGAGCTGATGAAGCGGCGCTTCAGGCATAATGCTTCAAGAAGCTTCCTTGTGTTGCGTAACTATAAGGGTTACAAGCTCTCTGTGAGGAGACAGCAGATAAGCGCACAAACGCTTCTGGGGGTAGTTGAGAAGATAGATCCCCAGTTCCCTGTTATAAAAGAGACCCACAGAGAAATACGGTATGATCTCATGGATCTTGAGAGAGCAAAGAGCATAGTTGAGAGACTGGAGAGGAAAGAGATGGAATGGGAGCTCATTGAAACAGCTGTACCTTCTCCATTTGCTCAAAATCTTATCGTGCTCGGGGAGCCTGACATAATATTGATGAAAGATAGGAAAGAGAGGCTCTTAGAGATGCACAGGGCTTTATTGGAGAGGATCTCAACGTCCTGATCCGCTACCCCCTTATCCTATCCAGCACCCTATTGATTATACCTTTTTCTTCCCCGTGCACAGCCATCTCTTTTATTCCTGCACCGACATCCGTGTTGTCCATAAACCCGCTGAAGCTTTCAGCTCCAGCCCCATAGGCAAAGATGGGCACAGCTCCCCCATCGTGCTGGGTTGTTGTGAATACTATATTCGTTCTTGCGCTAACAACATGAGCTATAGAATCCTCTATGGCGTATAGATCTTCTGTTTTCACAGCCTCATCTATCCTCTTTATCTCCTCTTCTCCCGGGCTTATCCCGAAATAGATCTCAAACAGCTCTCCTGTGTTTTGCCCGTTGAGTAAGGGAGCAAAGCTCTCAAAGGATGTGCTTATGTCCTTTAAAGGCTCATAGTTATACCACTGCTCTGCACCGCTACCCAGGGTTAAGCCTCCGGTTGAATGATCGGCGGTTACAACAACGAGCGTTTCTCCATCTTCTCTGGCAAAATCCAGTGCTTTCCCTACAGCATCATCAAAGGCTATAGTATCAGCAACCACGCTCGCAGCATCATTTGCATGCGCTGCATGGTCTATTCTGCCACCCTCAACCATCAGGAAGAAACCCTCCTCATTTCTGCTAAGCAGCTCTATCGCCTTTTCTGTCATCTCTGCTACGCTAGGCTCTTCTTCCTCTCTATCCAGCTCATAGCTCATGTGGCTCATGGTGAAAAGTCCGAGTAAAGGAGAGCTCTCTGCAGCAAAAAGCCCTTCTCTATCATCAACAAAGGTATAACCTGCATTTATGAACTCGGAAACAAGATTGAGGCTGTCCTCTCTCTTGCCCTCACCAGCAGGAAGAAAATGCCTTAGCCCACCACCCAAAAGCACATCAACTCCTGCCATTAACAGCTGCTCTGCAATCTCATTCTCTTTGTCTCTGTCATCTATGTGTGTGGCAAAAACCGCAGGTGTCGCATGGGTTATCCTTGTTGTTGTGACGAGCCCGGTGCTTTTTCCAGCTTCTTTTGCTGTCTCAAGCGATGTCTTCAGCTTTTTTCCATCTGGCGTCTGGCTTATGATCCCGTTGTTTGTTTTATAACCTGTTGCTAAAGCTGTTCCAGCTGCTGCAGAGTCTGTTATCAGACTATTCATAGAATGGGTTGTCACGATCCCGCCGTAAGGGAACTTATCCATATTCAGCTCACCGTCAACAGTGCGTGTAAGGGTGATATGGTTAACCCCCATACCATCTCCTATCATAAATATCACGTTTTTCGGTTCTGAGCTCTCTGCTCTCACAGTGACAAAGGAGAGCGCAAGAAGCACAGCAATAAACACGATTACGCTTTTCATAAGAGGAATGAGTAGTGTTGGAATATACCTTTTTCTATATACTCTATATTGCTCTCATTTAGAAGATCTATGAAAAATAAAAAACAGCCTGGCATTTAGCTAATGGGCGAAGCGATCTAATCTTAAACTGCGCTGACTATAGTGTTCTTAAAGAGTCCAGATTGATAGTAAGCTTTTCGAGATCTTTGCCTTACGCTCTTCCCGGGTCAACAGGCCTACATATAAAGGATCGGGGCAAGGTTTATCTGTGAAAAGTTATCGATCTTCTGCTTTTCGGAAGACATCTGGTTTGAAAAGCAGCCCTTTTTCGCTATCCGCGCAGGAACGATCTGGCCAATCTCCGCTACAGTTTTAAGTTAGGGCCAAAAGATAAAAATGTGCTTCCTTACTATTGATTTTATTTTATAGGCTAGTGCGGGCGCCGGGATTTCCACACCTTTCCGCACAGCGCTTTCTGCGAAAGGGCTGTTTTGAACCCGGGCAAGAGGCTTGGAGGGCCTCTATCCTAGCCGCTAGATCACGCCCGCACAACGCTTGTAATTACTTCAGTATTTAAAGAGTTTTTTACAGTACAGCTATTTTCTGCCAACCTGTTTATTATGCCCAGTTCTTCATCGCTCATAGAGGAGTATACAACCAGAGAGAGCTCCGCCTTTGTTGCTCTGTTCTCTTTCCTGCTTATATACTCCCGGGCAGTGCACTCTATTCGCTCTATGTGCTGTTTCCTCTTTTCTGCTATTCTAACAAATGTAGCGGTATAGCAGCCTACAAGTGCAGCAAGTAGATATTCTGTTGGCCTCGGACCTTTGTTTGTTCCCCCCTTATCTACTGGTTCATCTATAAGCAGTTCAAAATCTCTTACCTTCACCTCTGCCAGGTTCCCTTCTCTTTTGAGGTGCACCTCTCTTGTTTCCTGTTCTTCCATAAGACAAAAGTGTTACACCCATATAAAAGAATGGTGGAAAAACATATGAGGTATGCAATTGATTAATAATATGAGCGGGCTATTACCTATAGAAGACATAGCGATAGGAGTAGAAAAAGATGAGCTTGAGCCTTATGGAAAACACAAAGCAAAGATAGATCTCAAGATATTGAAGAGGATAGAGGGGAACAGGAACGGGAAGCTCATATGCGTTACAGCGATAACCCCCACTCCTTACGGAGAAGGAAAGACGACCACTGCTATAGGCCTATCAATGGCTTTGAATAGAGAGCATAGAAGCATAGTAACCCTAAGACAGCCATCAATGGGCCCTACCTTTGGCATAAAGGGTGGAGCAACAGGAGGTGGGGCTTCTACAGTAGAGCCGAGCGATGAGATCAACATGCATTTTACCGGTGATATACATGCATGCTCTATAGCCCAGAACCTTCTGGTTGCGATGTTAGACAACCACATAAAGCGCGGAAATGAATTGCATATAGACCCTTTCTCCATAATGGCAAACAGGGTTGTTGACATAGAAGATAGAGGGCTAAGGCATATAGTAACAGGTCTGGGGGGAAAAGGCAATGGGGGCCCCAGGGAAGCAAGGTATGATATCGCTGTTGCAAGCGAGACCATGGCCATACTCGCTCTGGCCAAGGATCTCAGAGATCTGAGGGCAAGGCTAGGCAGGATGGTTGTTGCATTCAACGAGGAGAAGAAGCCTGTGACAGCAGAGGACATAAAGGCTGCTGGCGCAATGGCTGCTATACTCAAGGATGCCGCAAAGCCAAACCTTGTGCAGACAAGCGAGAATACACCAGCCCTCATACATGCAGGCCCATTTGCCAATGTTGCTCATGGCAACTCAAGCATAATAGCGGATAGGATAGCTTTAAAACTTGCTGATTATGTGGTGACTGAGAGCGGCTTCGGAAGTGATAATGGCTTTGTGAAGTTCTGTGATATAAAGTGCAGGAATGCTGGCTTTAAGCCCGATGTTGCGGTTATTGTTGCAACTGTGCGCGCCCTAAAGCACCATGGTCACGGCGATATAGAAAAGGGCATAGAGAACCTTGAAAAACACATAGAGAATGTTCACATATACGGGGTTCCTGCTATCGTCGCTGTGAACAGGTTTAAGGATGATAGCGAAAGAGATCTGGAGTATGTAAAAGAGAGGGCTAAAAGTGCTGATGCCGTTGTGATAATAGATCCTTACGCTAAAGGGAGCGAAGGTTGCATGGAGCTGGCTAAAGCTGTAGAGAACAAAAGCTCAGATTTCAGATTCCTGTATCCTTTAGAGGAGAGGATAGATAAGAAGATAGAGATCATAGCTAAAAAGATCTATGGGGCTGATAGCGTTGAATACACATCTCAGGCTATGAAAAAGATAGAGCAGTTTGAGGAGCTAGGATGGGGTAACTTACCAATAAATGTGGCTAAGACGCACCTATCCCTCTCCGATAACCCCTCAAAGCTGGGTAGGCCTAAAGGATTTATTGTAACTGTCAAAGACATAAGGGCTAGCGTTGGTGCAGGATTCCTCTACCCCTTGATGGGCAACATAGAGACTATGCCAGGATTACCCAAGCATCCAAATGCTGAATCTATTGATATAGATGAGGAAGGGAATATAAAAGGTCTCTTCTAACCTAGCTAGGAAAAACAAAGACTGTCATGAGATAGAATATCCCGAAGCCAAGGAAGCCTAGGATTAGAACGCCAAGGGTGGTGACCCCGAGCATCTTTGAGAACTCTTCATCACTCGGCTTATGGGCAAGCTTGAGCACCCTTCCGTAATCTCCGCGCCCTATATTCTTTATCCTCTTTTCTATTCTCTCCTGAAACTTTGCAGCTCTATCTACTATGCCCATGCTCTCTACCCTACCATATCTATACCCATATTTCCCTTTTGGGCATTTCTCTCTCTCCCAAATATCTGCGGCGATTTTACTCCTGTAATGACCAGCATTATGCGCACTGAAGACTTCATCCCTGGATCTGTAGCAACGCCCCATATTATCCTTGCGTTCGGTGCCTTTGCATGTATCTCAGAGACTGCTTCCTGCGCTTCCTGGAGGGTGAGAGTGTCCCCACCAACAACGTTCACCAGAGCGCCAGTTGCATTTGTTATATCAACATCCAGCAGCGGAGAGTTGAGCGCGTCTATAACTGCCTTTTTAGTGTCATTCGAGTCCGCTTCGCCAAGACCTATCATCGCAACACCGCCACCTTTCATTATGGTCTTCAGATCAGCAAAGTCGAGGTTTATGAGACCCGGGACCGTTATCATCTCGCTTATGCCCTTTATCGCCCTTACAAGGATCTCATCGGCCACCCTGAAAGCCTCATTTATGCTCAGGCGCGGAGCAACCTGCAACAGCTTATCATTTGGAACCACTATAACTGTATCTGCTTCTCTCTTAAGCTTTTCAAGCCCATTTATTGCATTCTCCATCCTCACAACTCCCTCAACCGAAAAGGGAATGGTTACAACAGCTATTGTTAAGGCACCGAGCTCTTTTGCTATTCTCGCAACAACCGGTACGCTTCCGGTTCCTGTTCCACCACCAAGACCACATGTAACAAAAACCAGATCCGCTCCCTTGAGCATCGTTTTTATCTCTTCTTCAGCCTCAAGTGCTGCAGCCTCCCCAACGCTGGGCAGGGCTCCTGCCCCCAAACCTTTTGTTGTTCTTCTCCCTATCAGCAGTTTTCTCGGCGCTTTAGCATATAAAAGATGCTGCGCATCTGTGTTAAGTGCGTAAAGCTCAGCCCCCCTTATACCTGCATCCAGAAGCCTCGTTATGGTATTGGTGCCAGCCCCACCGCATCCAACAACACATATCTTTGTTCTCAAGCTGGAAAGAACCCTCTCAAGCTCCTCGTTACCAACACCCTGCAACTCTTCCTCCCCCGAATTCATTGTATCTCTCATGATAGACTCCATAACAATCACTGCTTAATGACTTTTTTCTTATATATACCTTTTTATATTTTCCTTACCTTACCATCAACATAGAAATCATCCTCAACTCTAACACCTCCAAGGCCCTTGATGTATATACCAGGCTCTATAGTAAAAACCATGCCCTTTTCCAAAACATCCTTTGAAGTTATGCTTATCGATGGCTGCTCATGGACCTCAAGTCCGAGGCCGTGGCCTGTGCCATGATAAAAAAATTTGCTAAACTTGCCGAGTGCCCCTCTCAGCTCCCTGTCTATCTCGGAGCATTTAGAGCCCTCTGAGAATTTTTCGACTGCGCTTTCCACTGCTTCTTCTATCCTTCTCTTTATCTCTCCTAGCCTTTCACTGCCATCTATTATTGTTCGGGTCACATCAGCGCAATAGCCTCTGTAGCGTGCTCCATAGTCGATTATTGCCACATTTTTAAATCCTGTTCTACCGGGCTCGTGGTGTGAGTATGCAGCATGCTTGCCGCATGCCACTATTGTGTCAAAGGCAAAGCCGTCAGCCCCATTTTTGAGCATATCCTCTTCAACTTCCCTTGCTATGGCAATTTCACTCTTGCCCTCCGTAGCAATAGCCCCCAGCTCAACATCTTTTGTCATTTTGTTTGCCTTTTTTATAAGCCGGATCTCTTCGCTGTTCTTTATCATCCGCAGCGGGGCTACAGGATCTTTTATCTTCGTTCTCATCCCATCTATCCTTGCATCAGATATTATCTCTCTCCCATAACACTCTTTTTTGAGCAGCGATAGCAACTTTGTCCCATCCTTTTTTATTTTAGGGTAAGGAGAAAATACTTTTATATCCATATCCAGCAGATCGGAGGCCCTATTCTTTTCCAAAGAGGAAACTACTGCGATCTCTTTCTCTTTATCTATCATAATGGCGCTTGCTACAGGGTCCTTCAGCTCCTTATAAGAGAGATACCTGATGTTTCCGCTTTTCACAGAGACAAAAACCTCATTTTCCCTCAGCTGATCCCTCACCTTTTCCAGCACTTTACTGTCCATAAAACCGAGGTTATTCTTTGTTTATCTTAATTTGTACCCTCTTGCTGAGCTCAAAAGAGCATAGCTATGGCATAGAAAATGAAATAAGCGCATATGCATTATACTGCCCTATGCCAGAAGAAACAAAGGTTGCTTATTTCAGCATGGAGATCGCAATTGACAGCAGAATGCCAACATATGGCGGGGGCCTGGGGGTCCTTGCTGGTGATGTTATGAGATCCTTTGCTGATCTTAAAGTGCCTGCAGTGGGCGTGGGACTCCTGTGCAACAAGGGCTACTTCTTCCAGCAGATAGATAATGAAAAAGGACAGCTTGAGATGCCTGCAGATTGGAGACCCGAGGACTTTATGCAGAGGATGGAACCTAAGATAAAGGTGCCTATGGGCGAAAAAGAGATCACGGTTCAGTGCTGGAAGTATGATAATGGAGGGCAAAACGGCTTTTCAGCCCCTGTTCTTTTCCTGGATACGAACGTTGAAGAGAACGATGAAGAGAGCAGAGATATAAGTGCTTATCTTTATGGAAATGATCTCAGATACAGACTTATGCAGGAGATTGTTCTTGGGATAGGTGGGGTAAGGATGCTCAATGCCTTAGGGTATAGCAACATAGATGTATACCACATGAATGAAGGACATACTGCATTCCTTATTGTTGAGCTTCTCAAGAGATACAACGTGCCTATAGACGAAAGCGGATTGGAAGCGATGAAAGAAAAGTTCGTTTTTACCACCCACACCCCTGTGCCAGCAGGTCATGATGTTTTTCCTAAAGACATGGTTAAGGAATTTCTTGGCAGATACCTCAGAGATGAAGAAATAGATTTTCTGTGCGCCAACGGGGATAGTACTCAACTCAACATGACTCTCATGGCGCTGCGTTTCAGCCATTACGTCAACGGGGTTGCAAAAAAGCATGCAGAAATCTCCAGGGGAATGTTCCCCGGGTACCCCATAGACTCTATAACAAACGGGGTGCATCATGTTTTCTGGGCTTCAAAACCTTTTATAGAGCTTTACGACAGCAAAATATTCGGGTGGAGGGAAGACCCCTGTCTTTTACGATATGCGATAAACCTCACAGATGAAGAGGTAGTGAAAGCGCATGATAAATGTAAGAAAAAGCTGATAGATCACATCAATAGAACAAAAAATGCAGGAATGGACTATCATGTCCTTACCATAGGCTATGCGAGGAGGATCACAAGATACAAGAGACCAACTCTGCTACTGCACGACCTAAAAAAACTGGACTCTTTGAATGTTCAGGTGGTGTACGCAGGGAAAGCGCATCCTAACGATACAGAAGGTAAGGAGGAGATAAAGAAGATCATAAAAGCCTCCGAAGAACTGCAGAATGTCAAGCTGGTTTTTCTTGAAAACTATGATATCGAGCTGGCAAAGATGATAATAAGCGGTTCGGATCTCTGGTTGAACACCCCGCATGCACCACGTGAAGCTTCAGGAACCTCAGGTATGAAGGCAGCTTTGAATGGGGTTCCTAGCCTCAGCTCTCTTGATGGCTGGTGGCTGGAGGGGCACATAGAGGACATAACTGGCTGGTCAATAAGAGAACAGGTTAAAGAAGGGGTAGAGGCAAACGATGAGGAAGATGCTGAAAAACTCTATTCGAAACTTGAAAAAGAGGTGCTTCCAAAGTATTATAATGACAAAGAGGCTTGGACAAAAATGATGAAGTACTCCATAAGCATAAACGGATCTTTTTTCAATTCCCATCGTATGGTGAACCAGTATCTCGTTAAAGCATACAAGGCTAGTAATTCGACATGATGGAATCATGAGATAAATGACGATTATCCAAGAAGGACAGAACTTGAATAGTTATCCCGAGTTATCATTATGCTGTACTTTATCGTCTCCCTCCTGTAGTGGGTGTTTCTGAAGGAGATGGCATAGTTTCCAGGCTCATCAAATGTTAGATTGACGTCTTTGTAGCCGCCCTGCGCTATGTTGTTGAATATGCTTTCTCCATCCCGCAGGATCTCCACCATCACCCAACCACTCTGATTTATCTGAACAACAAGCTTTTCCCCCTGTTTCACGTTTATGCTCGGCGTATTTAAGACGGTATTGCCATCAAGCTCTATTGAGTACTGGGATATGAGAAGGATCGTGAGAAAGAGCAGAAACTTTTGCATAGCACATTATCTGTCTTTTCTGATTTAAACGTTTTTCTGGTTATGGATGTATATCCGAGCCGTAAGAAGCTTTTACGAATTGTGCACTTTGAGTTTCATCATTGCTGCACCCATACGAAACCCCTGAAAATATCAACCAGCAGGGCTTGTCAAAACTTCAGCTAA